>JALEVZ010000051.1 GCA_022788105.1 Prevotella sp.
TTACCAAACGATGCACTAACTTCCTTGATGCTTGTGATCTGACCCTTCACATACACCTTAGCGTCAAGACCTTCGCCAGCAGCAATCAGTTCAAGAGCCTTAGCCACGGTGTAAGCAGTCTCGGGAGTGTTCTTAAGGTCTACAGTAGAAGCAGCCTTAACTGTGAGCTCGTAAGACACCTTTGCAGCCTCATACTCGTCGTTACCCTCAAACTCGGCTGTGATATTGGTCTTGCCGGCTATTCCAAGAGTAATCTCACCTGTGGTTGCGTCAATGGCAGCAACATCGGGATCGTCAGAAGAATACTTGACAGCAAGATTGTAAGTATTGGTCAATGTGGGGAACTCGTTGTCCTCTGCACCAATTGTCACAGTTCTTGTAGCAGTACCCCATGACAGACCTGGAGCCTTCTTTCCTACACCCTGGAACAGCTTGATGTTGTCAAGACGAACATTTTTACTACCCTCATTGGCAATCTTAATGGTTATGCTTGCTGTTCCAGCAGCAACTGTGATGGGAAGAGAAACATCGTTTCCTGTTTTAACGAGGTCTCCTGCTGTGGCATTTTCCACAGTAGTTTTAGTGTTATTTTTTGCCTTGTATGTCAATGTCAATTGTCCTGAAACGCCGTTGAGAGCAACAGTAGCAGAAAAAGAGCCCTTTGTCTTGACAAGAAGCTCAGGAACATCGCCGCCAGCAAGTTTCTCTTTATACACCTTTGTTCCTTCAACTTCGCAAGCATAGTTGTAAGTGCCGCCATTAGGAACATCATTAGCATTATACGAGCTAAAATCCTCTTGCCACAAGATTGTGGTCTGTGCAAAGCCGATATTGGCAACGAGCGCCAACACAGCCATCATCGAAAAACGTAAAATTTTGTTCATAAGCAATAAATTTTTATTTAAGTGATTAATTTAGATTCCTTTTGCAAAGTTATACATTATAAACGAGAAAAGCAAGCGTATAATCATTTAAATTTCATAAAAAAGGTGTTACGGTCTTTTGACATTCTGAAAAGAAGAAAAGAGAGCGGAAAAGGCGGGCAAAATGTTAAAAACAGAAATTAACCCTTAAAAATTTGCAAGTGTCAGCAAATACGCGTATCTTTGAGGCAGTTTTTAGATTTCGAAGTTTTTTTTTTACGAAATCGCGCATGAGGTTGGTAGCATCCTGCACCAACCTCTTTTTGTTTTCAGCCCCGACCAGTCTTGCAACACGAGCCGTGCCAAGTTGCGAAAATCATATTGCAAGATTAATGCGCGTTTAGCTGACACATTGCTACATTTTCGCGACATTTTGTGACTCCAATTCTTAACACATGTTAAACACCACGCGATTTTGCCACTAAGCCCATTTGACGTCGCCAAAGGGCCGTAGTGAGACTGTCAAAGGGCCGTAGTGACACGCCCGAAAAGGCACTATCATTTTGTCAAACGGCAGCTTTTGCCCTAAGACCCACACCAAACGCGCAACAGACGCAGCCCACGCCGCCATCATATCGCTGTGAGGTCAAGATAAGACAGCGTTTATTTGCCAGAATAAATGATTTTTATTACCTTTGCGCCCGTAAAAGTATACTCAAAAAACATCATTATAATGAACATTTCTTATAAATGGCTTAAAGAATACGTCGATTTCGACCTCACACCCCAACAGACAGCCGACGCGCTGACATCATGCGGACTCGAAGTTGACGCACTGGAAGAAGTACAGACCGTGAAAGGCGGCTTGAAGGGACTCTATGTGGGCAAGGTGCTCACCTGCGAGATGCACCCTAACAGCGACCACCTGCACGTCACCACCGTAGACCTCGGCAAAGGTGAGCCGCAACAGATTGTGTGTGGCGCCCCCAACGTGGCTGCCGGACAAAAAGTCATCGTGGCTGATCTGGGCTGCGTGCTCTACGACGGCGACAAGGAGTTTGTCATCAAGAAGTCGAAGCTGCGCGGCGTAGAGAGCCTCGGCATGATATGTGCCGAAGACGAGATAGGTGTAGGCACGAGCCACGACGGCATCATCGTGCTGCCCGAGGACGCTCCTGTGGGCCAGCCCGCCGCCGAATATTACCACCTTGAGAGCGACTGGGTGATAGAGATTGACATCACCGCCAGCCGTGCCGACGCTCTCAGCCACTGGGGCGTAGCACGCGACCTCTACGCATGGCTTGTGCAGAACGGCCACAAGACCAGCCTGCACCGCCCCGACTGCTCTGCCTTCAGCGTAGACAACGAGGAGTTGCCCATCGATGTGGAGATAGAAAACACTGACGCATGCAAGCGTTACGCCTGCCTCAGCATCAGCGGCTGCGACGTGAAGGAAAGCCCCGAGTGGCTGCAGAACAAGCTGCGCGTCATCGGTCTGCGCCCCATCAACAACATTGTCGACATAACCAACTACATAATGATGGCCTATGGCCAGCCTATGCATTGCTTCGACGCCGACATGGTGAAAGGTCACAAGATTGTGGTACGCACCCAGCCTGAAGGCACTAAGTTTGTGACCCTCGACGGCGAGGAGCACACTCTCGGCGAACACGACCTGAGCATCTGCAACGCCGAAGACCCGATGTGCATCGCTGGCATATTCGGCGGCAAAGGCAGCGGCACCTACGACACCACCCGCAACGTGGTGCTCGAGAGCGCATACTTCCACCCCACATGGGTTCGCAAGAGCGCACGCCGCCACGGTCTGAGCACCGACGCGAGCTACCGCTTTGAGCGTGGCATCGACCCCAACGGCACAATCTACGCCTTGAAGCTGGCTGCCATCATGTGCAAGGAGTTGGCTGGCGGCAAGGTGAGCATGCAGATTAAAGACGTTTATCCCGCTCCCATGCCCGACTTCAGCGTTGAACTCGACTACAACTATGTAGACACGCTCATCGGCAAGCAGATAGGTCACGACACCATTAAGAACATTGTGACAAGTCTGGACATGAAGATTGAGCACGAAGACGAGAACGGTCTGAAGCTCAGCGTGCCCGCCTACCGTGTAGACGTGCAGCGCCCCTGCGACGTGGTGGAAGACATACTGCGCATCTACGGCTACAACAATGTAGAGATTCCTACACAGCTGAAAAGTTCGCTCACCATACTGGGCGAGGAAGACCACAAATATCATCTGCAGAACGTTGTCGGCGAGCAGCTCGTGGGCTGCGGCTTCAGCGAGATAATGAACAACTCGCTCACCAAGACATCGTATTATCAGCAGGGCCTCAACAAGTATGCTGAGGAGAACACAGTGAAGCTGATGAACCCGTTGAGCTCTGACCTCGGCGTGATGCGCCAGACACTGCTCTTCGGCGGACTGGAGAGCATCTGCCGCAACGTGAACCGCAAGAACGCGAACATACGCTTCTTCGAGTTCGGCAACTGCTACCACTACTCACCCGAGAAGAAAAACGACGACGACCCCATCAAGGCATATACCGAGGAGACACACCTCGGACTCTGGCTCTGCGGCAAGAGCACTGAAGGCTCATGGGCACATCCCGACGAGCAGTCATCGTTCTACCAGCTCAAAGCCTACGTTGAGAACATCTTTACACGCATCGGCGTGGTGCCCGGCACCATCGTGACAGAGCACAGCGACAACAACATATTCAGCAAAGCCATCACAGTGAAGAACCGTGGCGGCAAGGTGATGGCAGAGATGGGCATCGTAAGCAAACAACTGCTCAAGCAGGCAGACATCGCCATCGACGTGTTCTACGCCGACATAAACTGGGACGCTGTGACCAAAGCTGTGCGCGGCAAGGAGGTTTTGTTCCACGAGATAAGCAAATATCCGGCTGCAAGCCGCGACCTCGCGCTGCTCGTAGACAAGAGCGTGGAGTTTGAAGCCATCGCCAACATTGCCAAGCAGACTGAGAAGAAGCTGCTGAAGAAGGTTGAACTCTTCGACGTGTACGAAGGCAAAAACCTGCCCAGCGGCAAGAAGAGCTACGCCGTGAACTTCATTCTGCAGGACGAGAGCAAGACGCTCAACGACAAGCAGATTGACGCCATGATGACCAAGCTCATCGCAAACCTGAAGAAGCAGTTAGGAGCAGAGCTGAGATAAGGCACTGATTGAACAAGCAAAAAAACAACATGTAAAAAAAATAATATACAACAAAAATGGGAAGAGCATTTGAATATCGCAAGGCCACCAAGCTGAAACGCTGGGGACACATGGCCAAGACTTTCACTCGTTTAGGAAAACAAATTGCCATCGCCGTGAAGGCTGGTGGACCAGAGCCTGAAAACAACCCGTCGCTTCGCTCGATAATCGCTACCTGCAAGCGCGAGAACATGCCGAAGGACAACATCGAACGCGCCATCAAAAACGCAATGGGCAAAGACCAGAGCGAATATAAGGAGGTGACATACGAGGGCTATGGCCCCCACGGCATCGCTGTGTTTGTAGACACTCTGACAGACAACACCACACGTACCGTTGGTGATGTGCGCTCAGTGTTCAACAAGTTCAACGGCACTCTCGGCACCACAGGCTCGCTGTCTTACCTCTTTGACCACAAGTGCGTGTTCACATTCAAGAAGAAAGACGACGTTGAGATGGACGACCTGATTCTCGACCTCATCGACTTCAGCGTGGAGGACGAATACGACATCGACGACGAGGAAGGCACTATCACCATCTACGGCGACGACGTGAAGCAGTATGCACAGATTCAGAAGTTCCTCGAGGAGCATGGATTTGAGGACATCGGCGGCGAGTTCACCTACGTGCCAAACGACCTTAAAGACCTGGGCGACGACGAGCGTGCTACCATCGACAAGATGGTGGAGCGTTTGGAAGAATTCGACGACGTGCAGAACGTGTACACTAACATGAAGCCGGTAGAAGAAGCTGCCGAGTAAAGCATAGCACATATAAAGCAAAATGTCCGCCACACATGCTGAAAGGCACACGACGCTGCGCGTCATGCCAATGCTGTGTCGCGGGCATTTTTATTTTTCACACCTCTCCCCCATTATCATACGACTTATATCATCAATCAAAACAGAATCATTATGAAACACATCTCATACACCACACACGGCACTTGTAGCCAACATATAGACGTAGTGCTCGACGACGAGAACCGCATACAGGACGTCAGCTTCATCGGCGGGTGCAACGGCAACCTCAAAGGCATCTGCTCACTGGTGAAAGGTCAGAGGGCGACCGACGTAATAAGCCGCCTCAAAGGCATCAGTTGCAACGGCAAACCCACCAGCTGCCCCGACCAGTTGGCTACCGCTCTTGAGCAGGCTATGGGGTAAAACGTGGAGTAATAGGCATTACACACGATAAAGAACGAACTTTATTCGCGCAAAAATAAAGCAACAAAAAAAGTGTAAGACCGCTTTGACGGTTCTTACACTTTTTCGTTTTATTACATTCATGGCAAGCCCCGCGATGTCACACACGGCGCTTGCCACATTATTTATATATGCTTACTCGGCTTTCGGAGCTTTCTTGGCGGCTGCCTTTGCCTTAGTAGCGGTCTTTACCTTAGGTGCCGCTGCAGCTTTCGCCTTAGGCTCCGCCTTTGGTTTCGGCTCTGCTTTTGCCTTCGGTTCAGACTTAGGCTTGGCTTCCTTCTTTACAGTAGCCTTTGCCTTTGCTGCAGTTTTCTTCTCTGCACCAGCAGCCTTGTCGAGCTTCTCACGGAGCTTTGACTCTGCAACCTCTATCTTCTGAATCTTTGTCTGCAAGCGGTCTATCTCCTTGTTCTTCATCTCTATCTCCTCGTCTTGGTTCTTGATGGTGGTGAGCAGAGAGTTGAGTTGCTCGTTGTCTAGGTCTTCAGGATAGAGCGAGTTAACACGGCTCAGGAAGTCGCCAAGCACATTCATGTAGTTGGTGAAGGCGTCGAACGGAGAGCTGTAGATGCCACGGTCTACGCCGACATTTGACGGCTTGGTGGTCATGAAGCGGAAGTTGTTTGATGCCTGGAGGTAGTCCCAGTCCTGATTGATGCGCGGGTCGTTGGCGATGCGCACGCGGTCGGCAATGCTGTAGAGCTTGTTGAAAGCCTCGCGCTGCATCGGGTTGCCGAGCCAGCTGCTCACGTCGCGCTCCTCATCGGTCCAGCTCAGTGTGTCGGGCACGTCGAGTGCGCCTACGCTGTCGTTGGCTTCGCATATCTCCGAAGGTGTGGAGAAGGTTATACCGCTGGCCTTTGCACAAACGGGCAACGCCTTGAGGAATTCGAGAATGTTGCTCGACAGCGGCTGTGCAATGCCGAGTGCAGACAACTCCATGAAGATGTTGACTATCTTCTCTCCCTCGGGGAGCGATGCTATGCGGTTGATGTAGTTGTCGGCGAAGAGCGGATAACCAGGCCATTCCTTATTGTTGAAACGCAGAGAGATGTCGTCGCTCAGCGTCACGTCACGCAACAGCAGCTTCAGGTCTGGCGCCAGCGCACAATTGTAGACATAGTGTGGCGACTTCCATCCGAGCACATGCTTAGCACCTTCGGTAAGCATGCCTTTGAATCCCATCTGCGAAGCCTGCATGCCGATGTCGTCGCTATAGATAAGCGAAGAGTTGCGCAGCACCTTAGGAGTCTGTCCAAAATACTCCTTCATCTTCTCGCACTGACGCTTTACTTCTGCCTTGAAGCTCTCCTCGTTGACGAGCGATGCCAAGCCGTGGGAGTAAGGCTCTGCCAAGAACTCCACGCAGCCGGTGTTGTTAAGTTCCTGAAGTTTCTCTATAACTTGCGGTGCATGCATCTCAAGCTGCTCCATGCCCACTCCAGAGAGTGAGAATGCCACCTTAAAGTATTTGCCGTTCTGCTTTATCATGTCAAGCATGGCTGTGAGTGCCGGCATGTATGAGCGCTCCACGATGTCGTTGATGATGCGACCATTCTCGTAATCGTCGTAATAGTAATGGTCTGTGCCAATGTCGAAGAAGCGATAACGCTTGAGCTGAATGATCTGATGTATTTCGAAATATAAACAAATTGTCTTCATGTGAATGAAAAATTAGTAGGTTATACTATATTTGGTTTTTAATTACTCGCTCGTAGAGGTTGCGTATTCTCTGGCCTACCTTCTCCCAAGTGATTTGGTCTACCTCCCGCTGTCCCTCTTCCTGGAGATAGTGGAACAGGCTGTCGTTGTGACAGATAGAATAGATAGAGTCTGCCAATGCGTTGATGTCCCAATAGTCAACCTTTATACAGTTGTCGAGAATCTCGGCACATCCGCTCTGCTTAGATATGATGGTAGGTGTTCCACACTGCATGGCCTCAAGCGGAGAGATGCCGAACGGCTCGCTCACAGAAGGCATGACATAGACGTCGGAGTCTTTCAGACACTCGTAAACTTGCTTTCCGCGCATGAAACCAGGGAAGTGGAAGCGGTCGGCAATGCCACGCTCGGCAGCAAGATAAATCATCTGGTCCATCATGTCGCCACTGCCTGCCATACAGAAACGCACATTGCGGGTGCGGTGAAGCACAAGGTTGGCAGCCTCAACAAAATACTCTGGACCTTTCTGCATGGTGATGCGACCGAGGAAGGTCACCACCTTGTCCTTGCCAGTGTGGTCGGGACGCGGTATGTCCTGTAGCTCTTGACGCAAGGGATAAACCGCATTGTGCATGGTGAAACACTTGCGCGGGTCCTGATGGTACTGGTGTATGACGGTCTGACGGGTCAGCTCCGACACGCACATGATGCAGTCGGCATTGTCCATACCGTCTTTTTCTATAGCATATACCGTGGGGTTTACCTTGCCACGTGAACGGTCAAAGTCGGTAGCATGGACGTGTATGCAGAGCGGTTTACCGCTGACGTGCTTGGCATTGATGCCTGCTGGATAGGTCAACCAGTCATGGGCGTGAATGATGTCAAACTCTTCGGTGCGGGCTACGACACCTGCTATGATGGAATAGTTGTTTATCTCTTCGTGCAAATTTGAGGGATAGCCGCCTGCAAACTCCATACAGCCGAGGTCGTTGACGTGCATATAGTTGAAGTCAGCATAGATATGGTCGCGCAGACGATAGTAATACTCTGGGTCCATGATGT
>JALEVZ010000054.1 GCA_022788105.1 Prevotella sp.
TTTATGTAAATCTTTTTCAAAGAACTCTTTCTTTTGGTTGCTTGTCTCAAGCGAAACATCTGTTGCGTTAGCGACAGAGGTCGTTCGTTTGATTCGACCGCTCGCCATGACAAGACTGAAGCAAGCTTCGTTTTGTTCATTTGGCTTATCGCGTTCGTTCTCGAAAGCGGATGCAAAGGTATAGCTTTTTAGAACACGAGCCAAATGTTTCAAGGGAAAAGTTTGTAAAAAGAGCGCGTTTTTAACAGTTGTTTACATTTAAAGAGAGCGAGATGGGGGCGTTACCTTTTATTATACGTGCGAAGCGGGCGGGCGTGTGGGCGCGCACATAAGACAACTCGAGGGGAGAGATAGGGGTAGATGGACTAGAAATACTAGATATTCTAGAGAGAATATAAGGGAAGTGAGCGGGAGATGGCGGGAAAAGGGTTAAAGAGAAAAGAATGAAAAGGCTAAAAGATAAGAAAGACGGAGGATATATAGGCTAGAAAAGCTAGAGGGACTAGAAAGAAATGAAGAAAATGGAGAAAATGAAGAAAATGGAGAAAATGTAGAAAAGGGGCTGAGAAGAAACATATAAGGCAAGGTAAGGAGTCGGGAGGAATGAGGAAAATAGGAATAAAGGATAGAAAAGAAAGAAAAAGAAGAAAAAGAAGAAAAAGAAGAAAAAGAGGAAAGTGGAGAGAGGGAAAATGGTTAAAGGAACGTAAAAGGCGGGAAATATAGAGGAGAGAGGAGAGGAGAAAGGATGGACAGCTGGGTGGAGGGAGTGTTTTTAAGAGAAATATCGAAAAGCGAACTGTCACAAAAAATGGTGATTTTGAAGACTTTTTGTTCGATATTAGGGGATTTTTCTGACGCGAATTGTTAATAGAATTTAAAAGCCAAGTAGTTTTCCCAGTAGGGCGTAGTAGGCGTGTCAAAGGGGCCTAATGACGACGCCACTACGGCCTAATGACAATGCGAAATGGGTGCTATCATTTTGTCAAAGGAGCGTTATCGTGTTCTGCCCTCAAAACTTTTTGTTTATCAAATAAAAACATGCCTTTTACTCAGAAGAAACATTCGATTTTACTATGTGGAACTTACACTTAAAAAAAGAGGAACTTACGCTTTAAAAAAGAGGAACTTACGCTTTTAAAAAGAGGAACTTACGCTTTGTAAGAGAGAGACTTACTATTTGTAAAAGGAAAACCTGCGCATTATAAAAGAAGTCATTGTGGTTTGTAAAAAAGAGACTACTCCGTTTTTCAAAGGAGAACACTCATGACGCAAGGGGGAAACTTTGTTTTGCCCTAATAACACTTTATGTTTATCAAAAGGTCAGATAGAAAAGTTAAATAAAGAAAATCGGGAGTACATCTCTATGTAATGAGAAATAAAATAATTATATTTGCATTGAATGAATGGCTGCCTACTATGGAGCCTTACGGCCGTTTGCGATGGACCTTGCGGCCGTTTGCGATGGACCTTGCGGCCGTTTGCGATGGACCTTGCGGCTATTTGCGATGGGCATGGCGACTGTCTACAATGAGCATGGCGGCTATTTGTTATGAGCCTTGCGGCTGTTTGCAATGAACCATAAGGCTATTTGTGATTGGCCTTGCGGCTGTTTATAATGAGCCTTGTGGTTGTTTGCGATGGAACGCACGTCATCAAAAAAAGGAGAAATAGCGCCATAGCGACATGCCACTATGCCACACCATGCGATAGACGGACACGTGGCACTGTTTTTGCAGGTTTACATACAAGCCGAACCCATCGCACATATCGAAGGAACATGGCGCACTGCGACGACGTAGCATAAAACATTGGTTATCAACGAAACAAGGAACAAATATAAAAATAATAAACATGGAAAAAGAAAGACTCTATCAGATGATTGACGAGAGAGAAGGATTTGCCTCTCTCGCATTTCCCGCCCTCATGCGGAAAGTGTATTTATGGATGACGCTCGCGCTTGCCATCACCGCCGTGACAGCCTGGGGCGTTGCCGACTCGCCGTCGCTGCTCATGGCAATATACGGCACGAAGTATGCCATCTGGGGCATCATCATAGCCGAGTTGGCACTGGTGTTCACCGTCTCTGGCGCCATCAACCGCCTGTCGTTGACCACCGCCACCCTACTCTTCACGCTCTACTCCGTGCTGACAGGCGTCACGTTGGCATCTATATTTATAATGTATTCGCCTGCCATCATCACGAAAGTGTTTCTCATAACCGCTGGCACGTTCGGCGTCATGGCCGTCGTCGGCTACACCACCAAAACCGACCTCACATCCCTCGGCAAGCTGATGTTCATGGCGCTGTTAGGTCTGATTATCGCCACCGTGGTGAACCTCTTCTTCATCAAGAGCGGCAGCATGGACCTTATAATAAGTTATGTAGGCGTGCTCGTGTTCGTAGGACTCACTGCCTACGACTCGCAGAAGATAAAACACATGCTCATGGCGTGTCCCGACGCGAGCGAGCAGGCACAGAAGTTGGCGCTCCTCGGTGCACTGTCGCTATATCTCGACTTCATAAACCTGTTCCTCTATCTGCTCAGAATCTTCGGAAAGAACAACGACTAACACCACCTTCAGAGGGCGAAGACTTGCACACACGACTGGCACGTCTTCGCCCTTTGTGTATGACGGGCATTTCGGGCGGAGGCGTATAAATATACGTTCAATTATCTACAGTTCTTTATATTTATATAAAATTATGCAAAAAAGTAGCCCATTGTTTGGTTATTTATGCAGAATTACATATTTTTGCACCGTCGAACGAATAAAAATACATAGGAATGAAGACAAAGAACAGTAGAATAGAGGCACTCAAGATGCTCATCTCAAGCAACGACCTCGGTAGTCAAGAGGAAGTGCTCCAGGCCCTTCAGAGCGAAGGATTCAAACTCACCCAGGCCACACGGAGCCGCGACATGAAGCAGCTCAAGGTTGCCAAGGCTGCCAGCATGAACGGCAAATACATCTACGTGCTGCCCAACGAGACCATGTACCGTCGCGTGCCGTCGCCACGCACAGCGGCAGAGATGCTTCAGACCCCTGGCCACGTGTCGCTAAACATCTCCGGCAACATGGCCGTCGTGAAGACACGTCCTGGCTATGCCAGCGCCATTGCCTACAACATAGACAACGCCGAGATTGCCGACATACTCGGCACGATAGCTGGCGACGACACCATATTTATGGTGGTGAAGGAAGGCGCAGACAAGGATGCGCTCTCAGCAGAGCTTGACAAGATAATGCGTGGCGTGATGTAGGGCCTACTACCTTGCCCACGCCCACGTACAAAGGCGCAAGAACGAAAAGGAAAGAACAAATCATAAGAGATGGAAGAGATAAAAGTGATGGTGGCAGACGCCTCTCACGAGAAATATGTGGACTTCATCCTGAAGACCATAGAAGACGCTGCAAAGGTGCGCGGCACCGGAATAGCGAAACGTACACACGAGTATCTGACGACCAAGATGAAGGAAGCCAAAGCTGTGATAGCCCTTAGCGGCGACAAGTTTGCGGGCTTCAGCTACATCGAGACGTGGGGCAACAAACAATATGTCACCACGTCGGGACTCATCGTACACCCCGACTTCCGGGGCCTCGGCCTCGCCAAGCGCATCAAGGACATGACCTTCACGCTGGCACGCACACGCTGGCCCCACGCCAAGATATTCAGTCTGACGAGCGGCGCTGCCGTCATGGCCATGAACACCCAGCTGGGTTACAAGCCCGTGACGTTTGCCGACCTGACCGACGACGAGGCGTTTTGGCGCGGTTGCGAGGGTTGCATCAACGTTGACGTGCTGAAGCGCACAGACCGCAAATACTGCATCTGCACCGGCATGCTCTACGACCCCGAGGAGCACCTGCCCGCCAAGTTGCCGCAGGAGGTGATAGACCGCATCAACAAGATAGACAAAAAAGACATTAACAACAAGTAAACAAGCAGACACGCAGCAGACCCGAAGCGACAACGACACACGCTTGTCACCCCGTCGACGCACCGACGTGTCAACGAAACAAGAAGATATGGCAAACAAGAAAGTAGTGGTGGCATTTTCAGGAGGACTAGACACCTCCTACACCGTAATGAAACTGAAAAACGAAGGCTACGACGTGTACGCAGCATGTGCTAACACTGGTGGCTTCAGCCCCGAACAGCTGAAGACCAACGAAGAGAACGCCTACAAGCTGGGAGCCAAAAAATATGTCACGCTCGACGTGACACACGAGTACTACGAGAAGTCATTGAAGTACATGATATTCGGCAATGTGCTGCGCAACAACTGCTACCCCATCTCCGTGTCGTCGGAGCGCATATTCCAGGCCATCGCCATCGCGCGCTACGCCAAAGAGATTGGTGCCGACGCCATAGCCCACGGCTCGACTGGTGCGGGCAACGACCAGATACGTTTCGACATGACCTTCCTCGTGATGGCACCCGGCGTGGAAATCATTACGCTCACCCGCGACAAGGCACTGTCACGTAAAGAGGAGGTAGACTATCTTAACGAGCACGGATTTTTTGCCGACTTCACCAAACTGAAATATTCCTACAACGTGGGCATCTGGGGCACCAGCATCTGCGGCGGCGAGATTCTCGACCCCACACAGGGCCTGCCCGAGGAGGCTTATCTCAAGCACGTCACCGCCAAAGAGGAGGAGACGGAGCTGAAAATCACGTTTGAGAAAGGCGAGATTGTGGCTGTTAACGGCGAGAAGTTTGACGACAAGGTGGCTGCCATACAGAAGATTGAAGAGATTGGCGCCTCCTATGCCATCGGCCGCGACTGCAACGTGGGCGACACCATCATCGGCATCAAGGGCCGCGTAGCGTTTGAGGCAGCCGCTCCGAAGCTCATCATTGAGGCACACCGCCTGTTGGAGAAGAGCACGCTGAGCAAGTGGCAGCAGTACTGGAAAGACCAGGTTGCCAACTGGTACGGCATGTTCCTGCACGAGAGCCAGTACCTGGAGCCTGTCATGCCCGACATCGAGGCAATGCTGACATCGTCGCAACGCCACGTCAACGGCACCGCCATCCTGAAACTCCGCCCCTACTCGTTCCAGACCGTGGGCATCGATTCACCCGACGACCTGACGAAGAGCAAGCTCGGTGAGTATGGCGAGATGCAGCACGGCTGGACCGCTGACGATGCAAAGGGATTCATCAAGGTCAGCTCCACTCCCCTGCGCGTGTTCTACGGCATGCATCCCGAAGAGGAGAGGTAAAAAGTGGAGAACGAAGAGTGAAGAGTGAAGAATTTGTCATTATGAAAAAACTATATTTGTCTGACACCGATAAGAAGATTGGCGGTGTGTGCGGAGGACTGTCGCAATATTTCGACATTGACCCCATTATCGTGCGCATCATTTGGTTTGTCGCTGCATTTTTCTATGGCATAGGCATCATTCCTTATCTTGCGTTCTGGATAATTGTCCCACGCGAAAACAAAGTTTTATGATAAAAATAGGTATTTTAGGTGCCGCCGGCTACACCGGTGGCGAACTTATCCGTCTGCTGCTCAACCACCCCGAAGCACAAATAGTGTTTGCAAACAGCGAGAGCAACGCGGGCAATCTTGTGGCCGATGTGCATGAGGGCCTGTATGGCGACACCGACCTGCGGTTCACCAGCGACATGCCTTTCGACCAGGTAGACGTGGTGTTCTTCTGCTTCGGCCACGGCAAGAGCGAACAGTTCCTGCGTGAGCACACCATTCCCGCGAACGTTAAGATTATAGACCTCGCACAAGACTTCCGCTTGGCGGCTCCCGACAACGACTATGTGTACGGTCTGCCCGAGATAAACCGCGAGCGCATCGCCGCCGCACAACATGTGGCCAACCCTGGATGCTTCGCTACATGCATTCAGCTCGGTCTGCTGCCGGCAGCAAAGCTGGGCATCGTGAAGGGCGACATCGCTGTGAACGCCATAACTGGCAGCACGGGAGCAGGACAGAAACCCGGCGCCACGACACACTTCTCTTGGCGCAACAACAACATGAGCATATATAAAGCGTTCTGTCACCAGCATGTGCCGGAGATTTGCCAGAGTCTGAAGCAGGTGCAGGGCGAGCTGGATGCCGAGATCGACTTCATTCCCTATCGCGGCGACTTCGCCCGCGGCATCTTCGCCACAGAGGTCGTAAAGACGGACATGCCGATAGAGCAGATCGTGGAGGCATATAAGGACTTTTACAAGGACGCCGCCTTCACCCACTATGTAGACAACGCCATCGATATGAAGCAGGTGGTGAACACCAACAAGGCGCTCATCCATTGCGACAAGTTTGGCAACAAGCTGCTCATCACCTCTACCATCGACAATCTCCTGAAAGGCGCCGTCGGACAAGCGGTGCAGAACATGAACATCATGTTTGGCGTGGATGAGACGATGGGACTGAGGTTGAAGGGAAGTGCATTCTAAAAAAGAGCCCCACCCCCTCGCCACCTTACGGTGGCTCACCCCTCCCCGTTGGAGAGGGGAGTGAATAGCCCTGGATATTGAAAGTTTTCAAGCTTTTTTGACAAGCACAATTTTTAAAAGCTATTGAGGAGTGGGACTCTTTTTATGAAACAATCGAAACTAAAAATTCAAAACAAAGAACAAATAGCCTCTGCATCCTACTCCCCTCTCCTACGGGGAGGGGTGAGCCACGATAGCGGCGAGGGGTGGGGCTTTATTTTTATTTCATCATGGAACTTTTCGACGTATATCCCCTATTCAACATAAACATTGTGAAGGGTCAGGGTTGTCACATCTGGGATGACAACGGACAGGAGTATCTTGACTTCTATGGCGGTCATGCTGTCATCAGCATCGGACATTGCCACCCACACTATGTAGAGATGATGACCAAGCAGCTCAACACTTTGGGCTTCTACTCCAACTCAGTTATTAACAAACTACAGGTAGAACTGGCACACCGCTTAGGCAAGGCGTGCGGCTACGATGACTATCAGCTGTTTCTCATAAACTCGGGTGCCGAGGCCAACGAGAACGCGCTGAAGCTCGCCTCGTTCCAGACTGGACGCACGCGCGTGCTGTCGGCAGAGAAGGCGTTCCACGGTCGCACATCGTTGGCGGTGGAGGTTACGAACAACCCGAAGATCATAGCGCCCATCAACGACTGCGGACATGTTACCTACCTGCCCCTCAACGACCTTGAGGCGTGGGAGAAAGAGATCGACAAGGGCGACGTGGCAGCCGTCATCCTCGAGTGCATACAGGGCGTGGGCGGCATACGCATGGCCACCGCCGAGTTTGCGCAGGGTCTGCAAGCAGCCTGCAAGCGCAACGGCACGCTGCTCATCACCGACGAAATACAATGTGGCTACGGTCGCTCAGGCAAGTTCTTCGCACACCAGTGGCTCGGCATCCGTCCCGACATCATAACCGTGGCAAAGGGCATTGGCAACGGCTTCCCCATGGCTGCCGTGCTCATTGCGCCCCACATCAAACCCGTCTACGGACAGCTCGGCACCACGTTTGGCGGCAACCACATGGCTTGCACGGCGGCTCTCGCTGTGCTTGACGTCATGGAGAAAGAGAACCTTGTGGAGAACGCGCACGAGGTAGGCGAACATCTCATTGCCCGACTGAAAGAGCTACAACAGACACAGAGCCACATAACCGATGTACGCGGACGCGGACTGATGGTGGGCATTGACCTCGACATCCCACACAAGGAGGTGCGCTCGCGCCTCATCACCGAGGAACACTGCTTCACGGGTTGCGCCTCAACCAACATCTTGCGTGTGCTGCCGCCCCTTTGCACTACCAAAGAAATGGCCGACGCGTTTGTGGAGAAGCTGGCAAAGGTGCTGGCAGAAATTTAAAAACAGCGAGACATGAAAATAGCAATCATAGGCGCCGGAGCCATGGGTGGAGCCATGACCGACGGATTTATAAAGTCGGGAGCCGTGAAGCCCGCCGACATTAGTGTGGCAAACCCAACGGCCAAGAAGCTCGAACATTTTGCGTTGCAAGGTGCCTGCGTCACGACCGACAACAAGACGGCAGCCGATGGGGCAGACATCGTCATCATTGCCGTGAAGCCGTGGCTTGTAGAGCAGGTAGTGAACGAGCTGAAGCCTGTGCTCAACTACGCTCGCCAGACCGTCATCACCGTGGCGGCAGGCATCAGCGGAAGCCAGTTTACAGCATGGTTGAAGAAGGACGACGAACTCTCGGCTGTCAGCACGCCGCAGACATTCATCGTCATACCCAACACAGCCATCGCCGTGCTATCGTCAATGACTTTCGTCGTGCCCGTGAACGCCACCGCCGACACCACCGCCACCATAAAAGAGCTGTTCGACAACGTGGGACAGACCATGGTGACCGAAGAACGTCTGCTTGGTGCTGGCATGACATTAGCCTCATGTGGCATTGCCTACGCCATGCGCTATGTGCGTGCCGCCGCCGAGGGAGGTGTAGAGCTTGGCTTCAAGGCCGACGTGGCGAAGGACATCGTGCTGCAGACCATGAAGGGTGCTGTGGACCTGCTGCAAGCCAATGGCAACCATCCCGAAGCCGAGATTGACAAGGTGTGTACCCCTGGCGGTCTCACCATCCGCGGCCTCAACGAGATGGAGCACGCAGGCTTCACCTCTGCCGTGATTCGCGGTTTGAAGGCTGGCGTGAAATAAGCCCATCGCCCACGACCAGCAATAAATAATAATGCTTCAATGCTATCTCTCACGCTCTTTTCAATGAGTAATAGCATTGAAGCATTTTCTTTTTATATCGCTTCTTTTTCTATCGTCTCTATCAATTATTCCGAAAACCACTCCTTTGTTTATTCTCAATTTCAGCCAACTGAGGAAACGAAAGTCGGCCAACTGAGGAAGTGAAATACGGCCAACTAAGGAAACGAAATACAGCCAACTGAGGAAATAAAAGTCAGCCAACTGAGGAATTATAAAAACTAATTAGTATCTTTGCAACTGGATATCAATCATTTGAGCATATGGAATACAAACAAAGAATAGCTGACAAAATGCTTGCAAAGAAACTTGCAAGCAAGGGGGCCGTCTTAATAGAAGGGCCTAAGTGGTGCGGTAAAACTACCACGGCAGAGCATCATGCTCGCAGCATATTGTATATGGACAATCCAGCCTCGTTAGAAACTAACCTACAGATGGCAGAGATTGACGCTTCAGTTTTACTTGAAGGCGACACCCCACGACTTATTGACGAGTGGCAGTTGGCACCAAAACTGTGGGATGCCATACGTTTTGAGGTTGACCATCGTCATGATGTGGGGCAGTTTGTCTTGACAGGTTCGGCTGTTCCTGCCGAAGAAAAGGATATGCACCATTCAGGCACAGGACGGTTTAGTTGGTTAACAATGCGCCCAATGAGCCTTTATGAGTCGGGCGAATCGAACGGAAAGGTTAGTTTGGCGAATCTTTTTGAAACGCCCGAAAAGATTGTCGCAATGAACAAACTGAACATTGAAAACCTTGCCTTCTTGATATGCCGTGGCGGTTGGCCATTCGCTTGCGGTTTGCAAGACGATGCGGCGCTGGCACAAGCTTTCGACTATGTTGACGCTGTTATTAAGAAAGACGTTTCACGCGTAGATGGCGTAAATCGTAACACCACTACCACAAGGTTGCTGTTAAGATCATACGCTCGTAATCAAGGGTCGCAAGCAACCATTGGAACCATCATTGCAGACATGTCAACGAACGACGAGAACGAGATTAGCGTTAAGACAGCAGGCAGCTACTTAGATGCGCTAAGAAAGATTTTTGTCATAGAAGACTCGGAAGCTTGGAATCCAAACCTACGCTCAAAGACCGCTATCCGCACAGCTAACACCCGCTATTTTATAGACCCATCCATAGGTACAGCTGTTTTAGGTCTTGGTCCCAAAGACCTCATCAACGATCTTAACACAATGGGGCTTTTCTTTGAGACCATGTGCGTTCGTGACCTCCGCGTTTTTGCCGATGCTCTTGACGGCGGGGTCTACCATTATCGTGACAAGAACGGCTTAGAGTGTGATGCCGTAATACATCTTCGCAACGGCAAATATGGTCTTGTGGAGGTAAAACTGGGTGGCGACAAACTCATCAACGAGGGCGCAGAGAACCTTATTACGCTTGCAAGCAAGATAAACACAGAAAAGATGAACGACCCATCATTCATGATGGTGCTCACGGGAACAGGCGATTATGCTTATCGCAGAAAAGACGGCGTTTATATAGTTCCCATTGGATGCTTAAAAGATTAAAGCCTGCTCATCAGAGAAGTGGTTCAGCCCCTAAAACGACACACCTTTCCTTCTGAAAAGGAAACCTTTTACCATTTCTTTCCTTTTCAGAAGGAAAGGTACAACCTCTTTTACCAATATCTTTGATGATATCGTTACTTTAACCTACATCACAAACAGATTATCAAATAAGGCCAACTCATTAAAAAACAACAAGAAAAGTTTTGCCAATAGTAAAAATATTAATAAATTTGCCGTGATGATTGCCACCAGTGGGTTGCATGATTCTTTTTCGAGGATTAAAAAAAAAGCGTTTGCTATTCGTCATGCGCGTTGGAACGTAGGAAATTTCAAAAGATGCATAGAATACGAATCAATAGCGAACGTCTGCGATATCGTGGACGTTACTTGTCGTATTCTCAGCTTTTCCTACGGCTGCAACGCGGACAGGTTTCGTCCACGTTTTGTATCCGTAGGGGCATGAAAACAGTGGCGGCGCATTTTAAAATAACACATTGTATAACTTTAAAATGCTTTTATTATGATGGCTGCAAAGATTGGAAAAAACAAGAAGGAGCAAAGTATGTTATTGCTGACACAGCCATTACTGCTTTCGACTCTGTTACATGGCATCTACAACGATGTCATTGTCATAAGATAGGCCTAAAATCGTTCTCTTCTACAAATTATTATTCGTATGTCTTTCGACGCGATTTAGTACCACGTTCCATCTTTATAACTAAGATTATTTCCCCATAATGTTCGCATTTTCTTATTGTTTCACACGAATGTTTAAAAAGCGTATTTAAAGAGATAGAAACTACATACACATAAATCAATGACAAATTTGCTATAATTAATTTAAGTTTTACAGCTCAATCTCTCCACTTCATTTTCTCCAAGCCCTTCGCTTCAACCACAGGGCCAGGATAGGGTCGCTTAGCTCAAGGTGTTTGGGGGCTGTTAGGCTGACGAGGTCTTTATCTATCAGCGCCTTCTTTAACCTTGTTATATTGGCGGCTGTACCTAAGCGGTAAGTTTTTAGAAAGCATCGATACGCGCTATCTTGATGTTGTCGCTCTCCACAAGCGAGCACACCTTGTAAACGAGCGACGTTTTACCCATACGGCGTGAAGATATCAATATTGTGTTCACGCCATAAGTGAAGTTAGCCTTTAAACGTTCTGTTTCTTCCTTGCGGTCAGTAAAGGTGTCGCCTTCAACACGAACGCCAAACACAAATGGTGCTTCAAAATTGTTTGCCATAGCCTTGAAGTTTTAGGGACGAAGATTGTGTAAACCAAGAGCAGAGCATCAAGCTTGCTTGCAATCTTTGTCGAAGTGCAGTTAATCTTATGTGCAAAGACAACAAAAACATCATTTTAAACAATGTTGTTTTAAACAATGTTGTTAAAAACCCGTAAAGGCGGGGGAAGAATAGAGCAAAAGCATTGAGAGAGTTGGGCGAAACCATTGAGAAGGTCATCTCACACCGACCGTTACGCATGCTCACTACGGTCGGTATGAACATGCGTATCGACCGTCACGCATGCTCATAACGGTCGATACGAGATGAGTATAGAATTTACTGCGATATGTTTTGGGAGTTTTTATCCATTATAGTACCGCGCCCAGATAAAACAAAAAGAGATAAATAAAGAGTATTTGATGCTATTTAAAGGCACACCAAATACTCTTTTTATTTATCTCTTGTATTTTAAACTCTTACAACAATAGTTCAGAGTTCACGTAACGCTTTAACGTTTACAATATGCGTCCGCGGAACGACACTTTCAGCACGGGATAGACCTGAAGCCAATCCATGAACTTAGAGATGTCGTCGTCGGTGTCTTGGTCCATCACCTTAGTAAGGTCGCCTACGCCGTCAGCATACACCACGGGCTTGCCCTGGAACTGAGCACCAAGCTCGAAGCGGGCGCCGAAACGCTTCTTCGGGATAAGACGGCCGAAGCCGAGACCGAGGTATGGACGGAAGTTCTTTACCTTTACGCCACCGCTTACATCACCATTCGCGTCAACAGGAATCTGGTAGTCACCAATCTCCAAATTGTATTTTCCACCTTCTGCGATGTGCTGCTTCAGCTGGTCGCTGTGTCCTGTTATCTTCACCAGTTTGTCGCCACCCACTGAGAAGCCTGCCGTCACGAAGAACGAGCTGGCATTGGCAAAGGGATAGCAGTCTACTTTGAAATCGAAGGTGGTGCGCGAGAACTTGCCCTTTACGTCCATCTGTTCGTTATAGCTGTAGCCTGCTGCCGTGCCCGACACGTCGGCAGTGGTGTTAATATTGATGTTCGGCATTACATTAAAGCCCACACGTGCCTGCAGATATTTGGTAACAGGCACGGCTACATCAACACCGATACCCTCGGTACCTACACCTACGCCCGCGCCCACACGGTTTGCCAAACCGAAAAAGGCACTATTCTCCTGTGCCGACGCAGTGGTAACACCCGCCATCAGCATCAAACCGACTATCAAACTCTTTGCAAAGCTTAAATTCTTCACATTCTTCATATGGATGACTGTTTAATGGTTAAATAATATATGCTTACTTTTGCAAAAATAAGGAAATAAATGTAAACGAACAAGCAGTTGCTATAAAAATGTTCTGTTTGTCCCATTATTTGTTCCATATTGTAGGCTACAACACAGGAATAAGCTATATTACACAAGCAAAGAGACGAAGAATCTTTCACTTTGTCAATATACCCATTTGTTGGTATGCCAATGACCGTTTGACATTTATATCGCCTTTAATTCTTTAAAATATCATAAAATTTGAGTATTGCGGTACTTTTTTAAACTTAATACTTTTGCATCGGAAAAATAGAGTGCAGACACAGACCATCACAGAGCACCGAAACTAAAGCTGAAAGAATAAATGCAAAATTAAGATATGAATAAGAATTTATTGTTATTAGGCTTCCTTTCTTGCGCACTCACCATGCCGGCAGTGGCAGAAGAGGTAGAAGACGCAAGCAAGGCAAAGGCTCCTGTTACAGAAAACGGGGAAAGTGTGAAGAAGAATGCACCGTCGCGTTTCACTATCGGCGGATATGGCGAGGCGGTGATGAGCCGCAATTTCTACAGCCAGCACTTCAACCGCTACCGCGACCCCGACACATACAAAAACGACCCCAGCCACGGACGCTTCGACCTGCCGCACGTCACGCTGAACCTCGGCTACGACTTCGGCCACGGATGGACGATGGGCATGGAGATAGAGTTTGAGCACGGTGGCACAGAGAGCGCCGTAGAGATTGATGCCGACGAGAGCGGCGAATATGAGGCTGAGACCGAGCGCGGCGGCGAGGTTGCGCTGGAGCAGTTCTGGATAAACAAAGCCTTTGCCGGCGGCAAGTTCAACATCAAAGCCGGCGAGATTATCATCCCCGTAGGTGAGATTAATGCCTACCACATGCCCAACAACTTCTTCTCCGTCTATCGCTCTGAGGGCGAGGCTAAGATGCTGCCTAACACTTGGCATCAGGTGGGCCTTTCGCTGTGGGGACGTGTGAGCGATTGGCGCTACGAGGCCATCTTCACCTCTGGCCTTGATGCCGAGCGCTTCGGTCACAACTGCTATGTTCACTATGGCGCAACCAGTCCTTACGAATATAAACTCGCCAACGTGTATGCTGGTGCTGCACGCATCGACAACTATTCCATACCCGGTGTGCGCCTCAGTCTTAGCGGCTACTACGGCTACACCTTCAAGAACACCGAGCGTAAGGCCAGCGCTTCTTACGACAAGGTGCATGGCGCACTCGCCATCGGAAGCTTCGGTCTGGAGCTGAACCGCTGGAACTGGATCGTTCGTGGCAACGCCACCTACTCACATCTTAGCGACGCTGCCAAGATGACCACCTTTATGAACGCCTTCCCCAAGCACACGCAGCAGGACGGTTCGCCTTCAAAGCACTCCCCCATCGCAAGCAATGCCTATGCTGTTGGTCTCGAGGCAGGCTACAACATCTTCTCACAGGTCAACTGTCTGCGCGACAAGCAGAAGCTCTATCTCTTCGGCCGCTACGACGACTACAACACTTATGCCGCCGGCAACCAGAAGGCAGCATACAAGTATGACCACGTGAAGCGAATGGCAGTGGGTGTGAACTACTCACCCGTGAAACAGGTTATCATCAAGGGCGAATATGGTAAGCGTTTCCTTAGTCATGGCTACAACGATGAGCCGAGCGTGTCGTTGGGCATCACCTACTACGGTTGGTTTCTGAGATAACAGCCAAGAGAAATAACAGAATTTTAGTAATAAAAAATAAAAACATAAGAAGAAAATGAACAAGATCTTTAAGTATTCGATGATGTTCGCTGCCGCACTGACTTTCACAATGAGCTTCACAAGCTGCGACAACGACGACAATGACGAACACGTAGGCACCTTCGGCGAGAGCACACTGAAGGATGTTAACGCAAGCTATGTTGACAACACCATTGTAGCAACATACCGCAACCTCGCCGACTATAACAAGCAGCTTGTTGCCGACATCAACGCCATGAGCAACGATGCCGGCGTACGGAAGGCTTGCGAAACATGGAAGCTGTCGCGCAAATGGTGGGAGTTTTCTGAGGCGTTCCTCTTTGGTGCCGCTGGCGACTATGCCATCGACCCCCATACCGACACATGGCCGTTTGACAAGAAGCAGTTTGAAAGCTACATGAAGCTCTACAAAGACCTGCAGCTGGGCGGCGAAGGTGAAGACAACGAGCTGGCAACAAACAACATCAACGATGCCATCACTAACGGTCAGAACCTTACAGGTTTCCACGCTGTAGAGTATCTTATCTTCCGCGACGGCAATGCACGCCACTTTGCAGACATGACAAGCAACGAGATCTACTTTGCCAAGGCTGCCGCACAAGACCTTTACCTCAGCTCGCTGAAGCTTGTTTCGGCTTGGGGTGGCGAGCTTTCTGCCGACGAGCAGGCTCTGTTGGACGAGGTAGAGTTTGCGTCTGCCATCAACTATGGTAAAAACTTCAAGAACGCAGGCAACGCCGGTTCAACCTATTCTACCGTGGTGCTTGCTTCAAAAGAGATAATCGCTGGCGCTAACGACATCATTGGTGAGGTGCGCGACTCAAAGATCGGCGCTCCTGCAACAGGCGAGGACATCAACTACATCGAGTCGCCTCACGCCCACAACTCAATTCAAGACTTCTACGACAACATCATGTCTGTAAAGCACGCCATTTATGGTGGCTGCACTGTCGACGGCACAACACCTAACGCCAAGTCGCTCATCGGTGTCTGCCTGACCAACAGCAAGACCAAGACTGCCGCTGAGAACGTGATGACCAACCTTGAGAACGCGCTGAGCAAGATTGCCGGCATGAAGAAGCCCTTCGTGCTCTACTATAGCGATCAGACCGCAAAGGACGCAATGGAAGCTCTTGACGGACTGGAGGAGTCGTTGAACGCTCTTAACGATTTGCTCGACTAATTGAAATCTACATTATGAAACACATCAATTTTATTCCCTTCTTGTTGTCGGCATTAGCTTTCACGGCTTGTTCCGACAACGACACCCTCGACACCAATCTTCCCGAGGCAGAGTATGGCTCACCCAACGAGTGGTATTATGCTGGAGGTAAGCTTGGAACAACAAACATCCAGTCGGCCTACGCTTACCGTCAGGCAACAACTGCCGTTGACGAAGCGGGTTTGTCACTCAACTTCCAGATTGGAGAGTCGCTCTTCGAAAAAGACTACAACACATCAACCGATGCATTTGCCGGACTGGGTCCTGTTTATGTGCGCCGCGGATGTCTTTACTGTCACCCCAACTACGGCCATGGCAAACGCCAGAACGCCTATCGCGCCGACCAAGACGGCAATGGCTACTTGCTCGTGGTGTATGACAAGAAGACCAATGCTTACATCTATTCTGTTGCAGGCATGCCTCAGACCAAGGCAGTAAAGCCATTCAAGCCACAGATTGACGAGAGCAAGATCGTTATTACATGGAAGGACTATACCGACGAATGGGGAAACAAGTTCCCTGACGGCGAGAGCTACTCGCTCATCTATCCTGAAGTAACCATCCCTGCCGATGCCTACTATTCACCCGTAACGGTTAAGCGCGACGGACAGATGGTGGTTATACCCTCTAACCAAGTGGCCAGCGAGATTGGCGTGCGTCTGGAGTCTACCATCGGCATCTATGGCACAGGTCTGACCGATGCCATTCCTGACGACTCGATCACAGCCGAATGGAAGCGTCAGAGCGCCTACTTCAACTCTGTAGGCAAG
>JALEVZ010000108.1 GCA_022788105.1 Prevotella sp.
AGCGTCGCTAATCATAGAGGTGTTGGCAGCGTTGGACAGTTTATCGAGCAGTGTTGCCTCGAACATCTTCCAGAAAGCGTCACCGTTTTTCCATGCCATGTAGTTGGTATACAGGTTATTTGACCATGTCGGCTGTCCCAGTTGGAATTGTGATTTAGGATCTTCGATAATGCCTCCAAACATGAATGAGATGATCTTGTCTACACCAGCAGCAGAAGCGGCAGCCTGCTGTGACAGCAAACGTGCATAAGCTGCGGGGATGAGTGCCGACTGACGGTCGTTGGTGCCCTCCTCCCATGTGAAGGTCTCGCAGTTTGCCCACATCTCGATGTTCAGACGGTTGTGAATGTCGCGCATTCTCTTCCAGTTCTTTTTCAGACGCGGAAGGGTGAACTTGTCACGTACACAGCCTACCTCGTCCTGGTAAGCGATGATGTCTACCTTCAGCTTTGCCATCTGCTTCTCGTACTCAGGGTTGTCGAAGTCAGAGAGTCCTATGCCATAAGGAGAAATAAGGGTTTTCTTGCCAGGGGTCAGCTTGTGCGCCTTCTCTGTCAGTGTGTTTACCGACTGCACAGCATGCTCAGCGAAAATCGGGCAGAGGCAGTCTTCAACGGGCAGATACCAGCCGTAGAACGCCTTGTGATTTTTGTAGATAGAGGCGAGCTCTTCCATAATCTGAAGCTGACGCTCCTTGATGGCGGGATCGAGCAGATTGTCGTCCTGGTCCTTTGCCCAGCCAGTACTCATAAACACCTTCATGCCGTGCTTTGCTGCCTCGTCAAGAATGGCGTCTACAGGGCTTTGCTTGCTCTTATCGTAGAGCCACGGCATGATCTTAGAGGGATAGTATGCCTTACCCTCGTTGGCTACCTCCATGAACACCAAGTACTCGATACCCATGGCAGACATCTCGCGAACCTTTGCTGCCCACAGCTGCGGATCGTTGTTGTCGAAATTCTGAGGATTGGTGTATTTGTTACGAACATCCTTGCAGGCAAGGTTTATCCATGTGCCGGTAATGGGTTGAACCATAGAGGTAGACTGCACATTCTTCTTCTTTTGAGCAGCACCCATAACCTCAGCCTGCATCGACTGTGTAGACATAACAGCCAGCAATGCCAGCCCTAAAGTTTTCAGTTGTTTTAAATACATCGTTAGTTTTGTTTTGTTAGTTATTTTTTAGTTTCGCATGCCCACGGCATGCTGATAGTTTACAAGTTAACAAGTAAACGAGTTGACGAGCTATTTGTCTTATAGCTCATGTTCGTCCAAACCACTATTAACAAGCCTTAGTAGCAACTTGTCTACTCGTCTACTTGTCCACTAACAGCAAGTCTCCGACTTGCGAAACTAAAGATTAAAATTAATTACCTCCCGACACGATAATAAGACCTAAGCCTGAGAGGAAGAATATCAGCATAAAGGCAAGCAGCAAGTTGACAGACTTGGATGCTCCCTTAAACTCTTTCCAGATGAAGACACCCCACAGCGCGGCTACCATAGTGGCACCCTGGCCCAACGCATACGAGATGGCGGCGCCAGCTTTGCCTGCTGCGATGTAGCTACATGCAGTACCCAGTGCCCAGATGACACCTCCCAGCACGCCTACCATGTGGAGACGCATCTTGCCTCTGAAGTATTCGCCGTAGCTTACAGGACCACCGACGAATGGTTTCTTCATGGCAAATGTGTTGAAGACGAAGTTGCTGGCGAAGATACCCAGTGCAAAGATGAACAGTGCGGTGTAGGGGGTAATCATGCCTGCGGTGGGGTTCTCAAGATGTTCAAGGTCCATGGCTGCTGCCACGAAACGATAGAAGAACGCCATCAGCACACCTGCGCAAATAGCAATCACGATACCCTTCTTTCTTGTAGACTGGTCGGCTCTACCCTGTGACACCTTGCCAGAAGCTATGCCGTTAAAGATGATGGCAAGCACGATAAGGAACACACCCAAGAACAGGATGACGGGATCGCCCTTCGGAGCACCGAAGTAGTTGATGAAAACGCCAAGCACCAATGCCAAACCTACGCCGATAGGGAACGCTACAGACATTCCTGCCAAAGACATGGAGGCAGACAAGAGGATGTTGGAGAGGTTGAAGATGACGCCTCCCAGGAAGGCGCTGCCGAAATTGCCTGCGTCGACCTGCCTAAGGTCTGTCATGAAGCTACGTCCTGCCTCGCCCACGCTACCAAGCGTCAAGCCCCAAACCAGTGAGAACAGCAATATGCCTATCACATAGTCCCAATAGAACAGTTCGTAACGCCATGTGTTGGTTGCCAACTTCTGGGTGTTTCCCCATGAACCCCAGCAGAGCATTGTAACCCAGCAAAGGGCCACTGCTAATCCATAATTTTCTACTATATACATGATAATTTCTTTTTAAAATGTCATATTTAGTTTATTTTAAAGACATTGTATTATTTCTATTGAAAGCACCTTACTTAGTCAACAGGTGGCTTTCTCTTGGCTGGCTCGCATAGATGAGCACGTCGCCGACGTAGATTTGTGCGTCGTCTCTGGCGTTCAGACACTTGAGTGTGACCTCATGCTCCTTGTCTTCGAGCTGGTAACGGTGGAAGAGGTCTACTCTTCTGTCGTCGATAGATGTAGAGTTTGCTACTGGCAAATTGGCAGTCTCTACGAGTTTGCCGTCGATATACAACTCCACCTTTGCTACATACGACTTGTCTTCGCACAGCACAGAGCCTTTCTGAACAAATCCGTTGCCACAGAAGGTGTACTTCAGTTCGTCTTTCAGCGAGCCGTTAATCGGTCTCTTCTCTACTGGGAAGTGGCCCTCAAAAGCCTTCTCGTATCTCACGGCGACAGGCTGCTGCAACTTTATCACGACGTCGTCGCCTTTCACCTTACCACCCTGCTGCTTGATAACCTTCAGAGCCTGTCCAAGACTAAGGTCGTAAAGTTTGTTCAGCGACACATCGGTATAAGCGAATGAGAGGCCTGACACCTCATAGAGGCTTTCTCTCCACATCTCCGGGATGTTCTCGTAGCCGAGCACCACACCCAAGATGCCAGCTGCTGTAGCAGCATTGCAGTCAGAGTCTTGTCCGCAACGAGCAGCGATGTCTATCGTTCGGAAGAAGTCTTTCTGTCCGTAGAGCAGACCCATAGCGACGTATGCGCTGTTAATCTTTGCGTCGATGTCAAACGGAGCGAACACGCCGTCAGGACATCCAACCTCTGACGTCCATTTCTTCTGACACTCAAACCATGTTCTCTTCCAGTCGTCGGGGAACTGGGCGTGCCATTTTATCACGTCGTCGACACACTGATAGAACTCACTCTGGGCGGGGATGGTCTTCAACGCTTCCTTCACTACTGTCTCTACGTCGTCATAAACAAACGCCATAGAATAGAGAGCGCCTACAAACACACCACCATACCATCCATCTCCATAAGTGAAGATGTGACCCACGCGGTCGCAGAAGTCTGAAGAGGTGTTAGGCATGCCCGGTGCCATCAAACCTGCAAAGTCGGCTTCAATCTGAAAGTCGATGTCGTCGGCATGCGGGTTGTTCAGCCAGTGACCAGACATGGGAGGCATTATGCCTTGCTTGATGTTGTATTTTGCTACCTGGTTGGCATGCCACAGCGGGAAGCCGGCATTGGCAAACGAGATGGCAAACGAGTCTGCTGGAGCCTCAAGTCCCAGTCGTTCAAACACGTTTACAAACACAATGTCGACATAGATATCGTCGTACAAGCCCGGGAAGGTGTCGAAATAGTGCTTTACTCTGTCTTTCGACCATTGGATGGGCGTGTAGTCCTGAATCATTGTGCCGTTGTGCAAGAACTCAACAGGACCTCCATACGTGCAACCAATGGTCTTGGCAGCCCATCCTCCTTTTATCTTGTCGGCCAATAAAGCCTTTTTCATAGTGACCTCTTTCTTCTGTCCCTGCTTTGAAGAAGCGTAGCTTCCTGCACAGAACAACAGGAAGAGTCCTGCTATAAATAAAATCTTTTTCATAATTATATACCGTTTGTCTTAATAATAGTCTATATTGGGTTCGCGAAAGCGCCCAATATAGACTGTTATAGCGAATAAATTATTTTACTTTCGCACTCTCCTTACCCAGAACATTGTAAGCAGCAACCTCGTAAACGCTGTCCATATTGCCGTCCTTATCTGTGAAAGAAGTAGGAGCCTTGCCAGCCTTCACCTGGAGCTTGCGTACCAGTTCACCGTTGCGGTAGATGCTGTAACCGTCTACATGGTCCATGTTACCCGGTTTCCAGCTTATCTGCATGCCCTTAGCGACCTTCTTTACAGCTACTCCGCTGACAGCCTGAGGAGCCTCAATCTTAGGCAGCTTGCCTGTCTTGCGATACTCGCAGTAAGCCTTGTGGTTGTCGGCATTCACCTCGAAGGGGCTGTTGTAATGGCAATATGAGAAGCAAACGAGGTTGCCAACATAGCCATTCACAATGTCAAGCTGCTTTGCGACACGCTCAAGAGAAGCGCTGGTGCTGTACTGGTCGAAGGTCTCTACGTTGCCCCAATATTTCAGACCGGGTTTAGAGTTGACAGCCTGCTTCATCTTTGCGAACCAGTCCCCAACGTTGTCGAGTGTCAGGCCACCTGCACCAACACAATCCTGCGGGCAGAAGATGTCGCCCAGACGGAAATGTGTCTGTGCAAACACGCTCTTCCACATCTTGCTGTATGCCTCGGCGCCCATTTCCAGCTTAGAATTCATATAGGGTGAGAGCATGAACGGCATCTCAGGACTTACCTTTGTGAGGTGGTCGAGATTGATATTCAAAGCGTTAGCAAGGAGTGTCTGGTTTTCGGGCTTAGACAGCTCATTTATGTTTGCAACCTCCCATGTCCAGTACCATCCGTACAGCGCATCGGGATAAGAAGACTTATAGAGAGCAAGAATCTCGTCAGCAATCTTGTTACCCTTTTCCATCTGAGCCTTCAGCCACTCAGCGTCGGCAGATGCTTTCCACCACTGATCGTCGAAGTTAAGACCAACAAACACTCTTACGCCGTTTTTCTGTGCGCTGCGCAGACACTTCTCAAAAGAGCGTTTCTGAGCCTTCTTCTTGGTGAGAGAAGAGGGATAAGCAGAATAGGTCTTGCCCTGAGGGTCGGTCCACATGGTAGCGGCATAGATAAGATTGGTCATGCCTGCTTCCTTCAACATCTGCATCTCCTTGTCCCAACGGGCGTCGTCCCAGTTGTCTGCCAAGAAGTCCTGAATGAATGTTCCGCTGAAGCTCGGAGCCATAGCGCCAACATTCTTCTGCTGGAACACATAACGTAAAGATGTGCCCTGCAGGTCGCGAACATAAGTTTCGAAAGCTGCTTCGTTCTCAAACAGATTGATAATACGTCCTCCACGGGGCAACTTCTCCTCGTATGCAGAGGGATAGCCAGTCTTACGTCCGTATGCCATAGCGAGGTTTCCGTCCATGTCAATCATGTAGTCGTTGTTATGGTCGTGTCCAGCAAACACGCCGATGACGTCTTTCTTCTCGATGAACGAAGAGTACAAGCCGGAGTTTACGCTCGGAGCGCACACACCTTCAAGCTTGTTTCCGAACTCAGCGCATGTCCAACGGCCTGTCTCAAATTCGGGGAAGGGAATGTGGAAGAAAGCCAACGACGGCAGAGGCTTATTGTAACGCTTTGTCACCTTGTCGCTTATGCCACGGTACCAGTCAATCTGGTCGTGACGAATCCAGTCATAATAGCCGAATGTGCGATTGGTAACAATGTTTCTTGAGTCGAAGAGGTAAAGCATCCACTTCTCGCTTTTGCCGTCAGAAGACAACACTGGCAGTACGCAGTTGCCTGCACCCGTCAGTTCAGGAACCTCGTCGCGTGTCAAGTTATAAGGACATGGCTGTATGAACTCGATAATCTCGTCTCTTGTCATGTCTGTCTCCTCGTCGTGGTTGCCCAGTGCTACTGCAAACGGCATTTTCTCTTCTTCAAACAGTCCGAGCAGTCTGGTCCATCCCTTTCTGGCGTTCCATGACACGACAACATCGCCAGTCATGATAACCACGTCGGGACGCTCGGTATGAATCAGCTTACGGATGAGGTTGTAGGTACTGTCATTCTTCTCCTTGTAAGAGTCGCTTACGACCCAATGAAGGTCTGTCAGCTGAAGAATCTTGAACTTGCCGTCATGAAACTTCAACTTCGGTACCTGCGAGTAAGCACTGATTGCCATAACGCAGCAAATAATAAAGGCCAAAAACTTTTTCATTTTATTTTGTTAATTCCTTATCTGGTATTTTTTGTTTATTTGCCTCTATCGGTTCTGAAAGGAGCCAGGGGTAAACCATTCACGTCGAATACGTTAGGCATAGCGTCGTTTGTGAAGCAATAGCGCACGCCAGTCGGCACTTTCACACCCTTTGCAGACACTGCGATGTCGCCATTTTTCAGTATTACGGCCTGCGCGGGATGCAGATTGCCGTCCTTGTCGACTATCTCAAAATGCTTGATTTCCTTATCCTTGCAAGACAGTTTGCCTACAGCGGTGGTAGTAACAATCACCTTGTTCTTCTCCACCTTAAACGATTTGAGCATCGGTGAGAACGGGTTCAGGTCTGCCTTATGATAGGTCTGCTTCAGAGCGAGGTTGGCAAGACGCTCTCCCACCTGTCTCTTCAGGCTGGGATGGATGTCAGAAATGTCGTTAACCAAGTCTGAAACGACCACCATGCCGGTGTTTCGCAGCGTAGCAGCCACGTCTGCCTGCTGTTCGCGCAGATAGGCAGCGTTTTTGTCAGCATATCCGTTCCAGGGAGCAATCTGCACGAAATAGAACGGCAGATAACGATGTGTAGCGTTACGCCATCCACGAATCATGTTGTCGAACAACACACCATAGTCAGATGCGCGCTCGTTGTTGGCTTCGCCCTGGTACCATATCACACCTTTAAAAGTGTAGTTGATGATAGGATAAATCATGGCATTGTAGAGCGACGACTTTGCTGTGGGAGCCCAGCTGGGTTCTATCTTGTCAGCCAGCTTATCCAAATTCTCATGATGGAGCATGAAACTCTCCATCCAGGGTTCTATGCCCGTGCCGCCCCAGTAAGAGCCTATCAGTCCGACGGGAACGTTGTCGAGACCAGCATTCAGCTGCTTGCCGAAGCAATATGCCACCACGCTGAAGTCTTCGATATTGTCTAACGACGCGATTTTCCACTCGCCCTGGATGCGCTCAACGGGATAAGCAGACGACGACTTGTTAACCTGGAAGAAACGTATCTTCTTATTGTCGAAGAAAGTTGTGCGGTCTTTTATGTCGTCAACTCTCCATCTGAAGCAGTATTCCATGTTTGACTGTCCAGAGCAGAGCCATGTCTCGCCCATCAGGATGTCTTTCACCTCGGCAAAGAGCTTGTTCTCCCAGCCATAGAACTTAATGGTATGGGGTCCCTCCTCTTTCGGAGTGTCGATAAAAGCCTCCCAATATTTCAGCTTGTCAGACTTAGCATGAATGGTGTCGTTGGGTGCCCAGCTGCACACAATCTTCAGGTCCCACACGCTCGGGCACCAGCCCCACAGCTTGACAGTGGCGTCACGCTGCATCACAGCATGGTCGCTGATGATTGAAGGAAGCACGAAGTCGGCAGGATCTTGTGCTGCGACCTTTGTAAACCCTAACAAGGCAATCAGAAAACATACTATTTTTCTCATATCGTTCGTCCTCCTTATTTAAAATTTTGTTTCTTATACCAACTCATGTACTGGTTGTACAGTCTCACAGATTCGTCGCGCATGCCAGCAGGTGCCAGAGAGTGCGGCTTGTTCATAATGCCTAAGTACTGGTAAACCAGAATCTTGTCCACGAACGGAGAGATGGCCTCCATCTGATGGATGATGCGTGTGTCGAAGTCGGCAGAGATAAGACTGCCGTGTGTGGTCTGCTCGAAATAGAAAAGCTCCATGTCTGCCCATATTCTGGAACGGCCCGCCTTCTGGTGTGCCTGTGCCAGATGCTCGTAGTAACGAGCCGAGTCTTCTATTCTCGTGACACCCACTCCTACTCCGTCCTGGTATGCCACAATTTCGACGTTAAGCTGCTCAAGCTGCTTCACGAACGTGTCGTCGCACTTCTCTTTGCGTATGTTGTACGGAGCAATGAGGTTGACACAGTTTGCATTCAGCGACTTGGCGACCTGCGCACACTCGTTAACATAAGGAATGACGAAGTCGCCGAAGTATGGGTCAAGCCACGACTCGTTGGGGAAATACCAGCCGTAGAAGCTCTTGTGATGTCCGTATTTCTCATAGATTTCCTCCATAGACTTGTTACGAATCTTAGCCAGCGCCTTGTCGGTCATCGTCTTTACAGCATCAAGGTCGGAGCCCCAGAAATCGTTGCTCACAAAGAACTTGACACCAAACTCGTCGGCAGCAGAGAGCACTACCTCAAGTGGGTCGTCACACCCCATAATGAACTTGGGTGCCAACTCTGTGTCATAAAAAGCCTTGCCATGTGCGGCAACGTTCATCAAGACCAGATATTCCATGCCTGTCTCGCTGATTTCGCGAATCTTCTCACGCCACTGTGCTGCAGTAAACTTACGCAAGTCACCGTCCCAATATACACCTTCTTTTCCTCCAGGATGCTGGAACTCAAACCAAGAACCAGAGATTGGCTTTATCTTAGGATTTTCGTTAGCTCGCTTCAATACCTCTGCCTGTGCAAAGTTCGGCATAATCAGACCAGCTGCGCCGAGTCCTAAAGTTGATAAAAAACGACGTCTATCCACAATATTTTGTTTTTTTAGGTTAATACTTATTCTGTTTTGTAATATCGGTTATTTACAATAAAGAGTTAATCCAGCTCCTTACGGTAAGGAATAGAAGACTGGGCGCCCATGCGAGTCACCGCAATAGACGACGCCTTAGAAGCGAAGCGCACGGCCTGTTCCATTGTCATGTCTTCAGCAATGCCAACACAAAGTGCGCCGTTGAAGGTATCGCCAGCAGCTGTCGTGTCTACAGGAGTCACCTTGTTGGCTTCCACACGATAGGCCTTACCGTCTTCCATAACCAAGCAGCCGTCGCTACCCAGGGTAATGATGACATTCTTCACGCCCTTCTTGCACAACGCCTCTGCTGCACGTACAGCATCTTCGTCAGAAGATATGCTGACACCTGTGAGCATCTCTGCCTCTATGCGGTTGGGGGTAATCATGTACAAATGCTCAAACAGCGACTCTGGCAGCGCCTGGGCGGGTGCCGGATTAAGAATGACCTTCAAACCTTTCTCATAAGCCTTGCGTGCAGCATACGCCACCGTAGCAACGGGAATCTCGAGCTGAAGCAACATGATGTCACCCTCATTCATCTCTTTCTCCACGCGGTCGATGTCTGCCTCGCTGAACGTCATGTTTGCTCCCGACGCCACCACGATGCAGTTTTCTGCCTTGCTGTCTACGCTAATCAGCGCTACACCGGAAGCGGCCTTGTCGTCGAGTGTGATGTAATCTGTCTTCATGCCTTCCTTACGGAAAACCTCCATAGTCTGCTGACCGAGCACGTCGTTTCCGAGACGTGCCACAAATACGAGGTCGCCACCCAAGCGTTTTACTGCTACCGCTTGGTTGGCACCCTTTCCTCCCTGGTTCATAAGAAACTCGCCACCGAGAATTGTCTCTCCGGGAGCAGGTAGATGAGAGGTATGAACCACCATGTCGGTGTTGGAACTACCTATTACAATTACTTTTTTCATTACGTTATTTTTTTCAGGTTTTGATATATTTTCAAGCCTTTTTCGGCTCGGGTAAAAATTTCGTTGTACGTAGAACAGATTTCATATTCACAGTCTTTGAACGTGAGCAAGACCATGTCCTGGCAGTTCGGACAGTCATACCATCCCTTGTTGCCTACACCTTATTATATATATAGGAAGGACATACATGCGTCATTATACAACTTTGAATGTTTACATACATCACGACATTGCAGCCAAACGAATTTATCTGTGTCGAATACGTCTTCCTCCCGCTTAGGTTTTTAAAACAGTGTTGCGTATTCTTTGTCTTACGTGTGTCATGTCCGTGAGAGGATAGGCTGTCAGGTGACTCATTTTATGTGCCGTTTTCTCTCCCCTTTCCAGATTAAACAAAATAAATCGAATCAGCTATTTAAAATCGTTTTTGTATTACGAGTGCAAATATAAATAATAACATTTAATAAACCAAAGATTTATTATAAATAAAAATAATTATTTAATCTATTTCTGTATTCTTATTATTGTTTCTTAAATTAAGCTAAAAAAGTAATATTATTTCTCTGTGTACGAACACACCAAGCAACTCATAAACACCTCCAACGCGAATGAAATATTAGACCATAACATGCGAACGAGTACGACACTTGACACTCCTCCCCAACTCCTGACGATTCACGTTTCACTCGTTTTGCACCAGTTCACGAAAACACGCTACTTCGCTGACACTTTGCTAAGTTTTTGCGACAAAAACTTACACTATTTCTTTACATTTGTTAAAAACACCTTGACATTCCCATTAGGCCCCTTTGACGTCGTCATTAGGCCGTAGTGACGCCGCCAAAGGGCCGTAGTGACAAGCCCATTAGGGCGCTTTCATTTTGTCAGTTTGCCCTGATGCGAAATCTGGGGTTGTGGACTGAGTTTAACGACAGGTGGAGGCGGCTTGAAAAAAAAGTTATAAGGAAGAGGCTGGAATCAGATTTTTATTCTTATATTTGTTGCCGTATATGCAGCGTTCGGTATGTTATAGACACGACTGGGCGTTGCGTCGCAAAGTAAAAAAACATAAAACTATGACTATTGGAGACAAAATTCCGGAGATTCTTGGCATAGACCAGGACGGACGAGAGATTAAGGCAAGCGACTATCGCGGTCGCAAGATTGTGTTGTACAGCTACCCCAAAGCCAACACCAGCGGATGTACTGCCGAGGCATGCTCCCTACAGGCACATAAGGAAGAGCTGGCCGCTGCCGGTTACGAGATTATCGGCGTGAGCAAAGACAAGCAGGCGCTGCAAAAAAAGTTTGCGGACGCACAGGGACTGCACTTCCCGCTTATTGCCGACACCGAGACCAGGCTGCTGCAAGAGCTCGGCTGCTGGGGCGAGAAGGTGGCATGTGGTCGCAAAACTGTCGGCATACTACGCACCACATATCTTGTAAACGAGGATGGCATCATCGAAAAGATATTCACTCCCAAGGAAATCAAGACCAAGATACATGCGGAGCAGATATTGAAAGCCATTCATGCAGAATAAATATCAATAGCAATCTGTGCAGAAACAATCACAAAGGGCTACAGCACATGACTGCGCTATATAAAAATAGGATAGCCACCAACAGGACAAGTCGTTCTGATGGTGGCTATCATTTTCAATGCCATAAAGCCATTGACAAAGCCACAAAACCGCCATCTGCATTTTTGCACATACGGAGTATGTATAAACAACAATTACATACTGATAAATAACCATTGCCAATTACTTTTTTACATTGTCATTTGTATTTATCGCAGCCTTTACCTAATTTTGCACCAACAACCAGCAATCACATGATAGAAATAAACGACAAACTGAACGAGAAACTGTGCCAACAGATGGACGGCCAGTTGGAGGAAGACGAGGAGCAGCAACTGCGCCTCATCGCTAAATCGTATGCCTTATGCGAAAACGCCATTGCCGTATTGAGCAATCATCGCACGAACAAAAGCCACATATATTATGGTAAGACAAGCGAAATATTGGGCTTTGAAACAACGGGAAGCTACGAGAAAATTGACTCTATCTGGGAAGAGAAAATATTAAGCCACATACACCCCGACGACCAGCGTCTGCGCAACTTGCAAGAGTTGGTCTATTGTCAATTTATATGCACCTCACACTCAGACAAAGCGTTTGACTGGTATCTGGAAAACACCATGCGCATGTCAGATAAGAACGGCAAATATCTGCCTACACGCCATCGCATATTCTACTTCAAAGGAAGAGGGCAGCGTGGCATCTGTTATGCCATCTGTCTATTCAACATTGCAACAAAGACCAGCAGGCTGGCTGTGATGAAAAACACGCTCACCGGTGAGGAGCGACAAGTAGACGTTGACGAAAAGCAACTGATTAGCGAGCGCGAAATGACCATCATGAATCTGGTATGCGAAGGGCTTTCAAGCAAGGTCATAAGTGCCCGTCTGGACATAAGCAAGAACACGGTGGACCGCCATCGCCAGAACATAATAAGCAAGCTACAGGCTGCCAACATGAACGAAGCGTGCCACAAAGCGAAACAGTTAGGGCTACTGAAATAATAAATACAAAAACAACAGACATGAACAAGTTATTGACTATCGCGATGTTTGCTATCATGGCAACAGTATCGCATGCACAGAGTTTGGAAAAAATGAACTGGTTTAACGAACCAGCCAGCTACGAGATTAAAGGCAAGACGCTGACAATGGACGTTCCCGGCCATTGCGACTATTGGCGAATCTCACACTATGGCTTCACCGTAGACGACGCACCATTCTATTATGCCACTTATGGCGGAGAATTTGAAGCCAAGGTGAAGATTTCTGGCGACTACAAGGTACGCTTTGATCAGGCGGGGCTGATGATTCGCATAGACAAGGAGAACTGGCTGAAAGCCGGCATAGAATATGTTGACGGCAAATACAATCTTAGCACTGTAGTGACCCATCACACCAGCGACTGGAGTGTAATCTCTCTTGAAAAGCCGGTCGACTTTGTTTGGATAAAGGCGGTGCGTCGTCTGGACGCTATCGAGATATTCTACTCTTTCGACGACAAGACATACACCATGATGCGCAATTGCTGGATGCAGGACAATACGCCCGTACAAATAGGATTGGCAACAGCATGTCCCGACGGTGAGGGATTCAAAGCCAAGTTTGATAATTTCCAAGTAAAGCATCTCCCTGACCAGCGTCGTATGGAATGGCTTAAAAACCATGCCAGCGAGTAACGCCCGGAAGACAGCAGATGAATATCGACATAGGATAAGAAACGCCCGGAAGCATACCGGCAGGCGTCAGCAGATGTACTGCCGAGGCATGCTCCCTACAGGCACACAAAGAAGAGTTGGCGGCTAAGGGTTACGAGATTATCAGCGTGAGCAAAGACAAACAGACGCTGCAAAAAAAGTTTGCGGACGTACAGGGACTGCACTTCTCACTTATTGCCGACACCGAGACCACGCTGCAGCAAGAGCTCGGCTGCTGGGGCGAGAAGGTGGCATGTGGTCGCAAAACTGTCGGCATACTACGCACCACCTATCTCGTTAACGAAGAGGGAGTCACTGAAAAGATATTCTCTCCGAAGGAAATAAAAACCAAGATTCATGCGGAGCAGATATTAGACGCCATTGAGAAGATGGGATAAAAGCCGTTCATGTTACGAACGGCCGAAAACTAACATGCTACGTAACACGCCGAGCAAACAAAACATCCGGTCTGCAATGTCTTGCCAAGACGTTGCGGACCGGATGTCTTATAAATAGACTATAGCAAGGAGGTGAATTACCACTTCAGCTCATCGCTGAGGATTTCGCCGTCTGCAGCATCGTCTGCTGTGAAAGCATTGCCCTTGTACTGCACGCAAAGCATCAGCATCTCCTCTGTACCTGTATTCTTTATAGCGCGTCTTCCTTCTGGTGCGACACGAATGATGCTACCCTCCGACACGGAGATGTTTTCACCGTCTACTTGATATAAGCCTTCACCCTTGAGTATGAAGTAAAGTTCTTCATGGGTCTTGTGGGTGTGCAGAAATCCTCCGTCCTGACCAGGAGCAAAACTTTGGAACGACAGTTCGCTACCTGTTGTACCGAGTGCCTGACCTACAAACACCTTACCAGGAATCTGAATGTCGCCCAATGGGAGCACATAATCTTTAATTTCGCTGAGTTTGCCCACGTTTACTGCTGTAAAATTCTTGCCTGTCTTTGTTGTCTGTACTGATTTCATAATTTTATTGTTTTACTGTTTTATATTTAATAACTTATTGTTTTACGACAGCAAAATTACTTGTTTTCAACGCGTTATGCAAGTAGGCACGAGAAAGTAAGCCAGTCACCTAAAGGTAAGTAATGCTGAGTATAAAGAGTTTTGGAGTTTTGCGTTTTGCATTGTTTAACAAAGTTTTTTCACAAAATCACGCCCTTAATAGTTACTTTTGTATAGTAACAGAACAAAACGCATACAAAAATAAAAGAAAACACACATATAATAATGAACAGAACAGAAGCCAGAAACTCCCTATTTCCTAATTGCCCCATACGAAATGTGCTATCTCGCATAGGCGACAAGTGGTCGTTGCTGGTGCTATTCACATTGGAGACGAACAGCACACAGAGGTTCAAGGAACTGCAACGCAACATCCCTGACATCTCGCAGAAGATGCTCACTACCACTCTCAAAATGCTGGAAGCTGATGGATTGGTGCTGAGAGAAGCATTCCCAGAGATTCCTCCACGTGTGGAATACACGTTGTCGGACAAAGGCAAGAGCCTACTCCCACATATCGACAGTCTGCTGGCATGGGCCATGGAAAACATGGACGACATCGTGGAGCAAAGAAAACGATATCTTTTTAAATAGTATAGAAAAAACAAATAGAAGCCACAATATTGTTTATAGAAAACACTAATTTTGCAGCGAAATTAAAGGAAGCAAGAATGTTTATCGTAATCTTATTCATATTCCTTGGCATCGGTATCGGTTACGTCGTGCGCACAAGGATGTCGGCGCGCAAAACAACCATAGCGACGCTGACGGCAAAGGCTACAACATGGTTGATATGGCTGCTGCTGTTCATGCTCGGCCTTGAGGTAGGAAGCAACGAACAGATTATCGCTGCCCTGCCCACATTGGGTGTAGAGGCTCTCATGCTATCAACATGCGCCGTACTGGGCAGCTGTGCATTGGCATGGGCTTTGTGGAAAACGACGAAAGAAAGGAGGAAAGGATGAAAGGCAGTCTGATAGTAGTGGGATTTTTCATCCTGGGACTGCTGGCAGGACACAGCGGCACCATGCCGGAATGGGTGCTGAGCAGCGGACTGAGCTTCGCAGCACTATGCGCACTCCTGCTCTGTGTGGGCATGGGCATAGGTCTTAATCCCGACATGAAAAGCGACATCAAGAGTCTAAGTCCCCGCCTGGCGCTGCTACCAGTAGCTACCATAGCAGGTTCTTGGCTTGGAGCCGTGGTGGCATGCGCATTGATGAACAGTGGCATCTGCACCATATTCCAGCCCCGCAACATCACAGACTGCTTAGCAGTAGACAGCGGCTTCGCATACTACTCTCTGTCGAGCATCTTCATAACCGAATACCGTGGCGCAGAGCTTGGCACCATAGCACTGCTCGCCAACATCATAAGAGAGATGATAACACTGCTGCTGACACCACTGTTGGCAAAGTGGTTCGGTCCGTTGGCGCCCATCTCATCTGGCGGTGCCACGACCATGGACACCACACTACCAATCATCACCCAGACCGTGGGACAACGCTACGTGGCACTGAGCATATACCACGGTTTCGTGACAGACTTCACCGTCCCGTTCGTCGTCACCATGTGGTGCATGCTGTAAACACGACAGAGAAGAATCGTGACTACATACAGATGACCTTATAAAACGAAATTAGAAAAACAAACATACACATAAACTACCGATGAAAGCATACACATACATAGAGAAAGGGCTGTTCGCCATGACCGACAAGCCCAAGCCAGAGATACAAGAGTCTACCGACGCCATTGTGCGCGTCACACTGAGCAGCATCTGCACCAGCGACCTACACATCAAACACGGCAGTGTGCCAAGAGCCGTGCCTGGCAATATGCACGTCCCAACGCCATTGTCACCATCGTGGCACTCTATGACGAGCCACAGACTCTACCCCTGCCCGACATGTACGGCAAAAACCTCACATTCAAGACTGGCGGCATAGACGGCTGCGACTCATAGAACAAGGCAAGATAGACACCACGCCACTCATCACACACCGCTTCCCTCTCAGCCGCATAGAAGAGGCGTACCGCATCTTTGAGAACAAAGAAGACGGCGTGATAAAAGTAGCCATCAGCTACTAACGACACACAATATGGAAAATCTACACATCAGAAAAGCTGTTAAGGCAGACACGCCACGACTGAAAGAGATATTCGCCGTGGCAAGACAGTTTATGGTTGAGACAGGAAACCCCACACAGTGGACAGACGGCTACCCCAGCGACGAACTGCTACAAGCCGACATCGACAGCGGCGATTGCTACACCATAGCCAACGATGGAGAACACATCGTAGCCACTTTCGTGCTGCGCCCAGGCGACGACCCCACCTATTCTACGATATATGGCGGCGCCTGGCTTAGCAATCGCCCCTACGCCACCATCCACCGCATAGCATCAAGCGGAGAGACGAAAGGCATCTTCGCCGCAGCTATGGAGTTTGCCATGAACCGCTACAACTCCATACGCATAGACACACACCGCGACAACACCGTGATGCAGCGCGCCATAGTAAAAGCAGGATTCACCTATTGCGGCATCATACACTGTTGGAACGGAAGCGAACGTCTGGCTTATCAGAAAGACTTTTAAGGGGCAAAGAAGAAAAGAGCAATAACACAAAAAACAGAAGCGGCAGTCGCTTTGTACTACAA
>JALEVZ010000128.1 GCA_022788105.1 Prevotella sp.
ATAGCCTTTCTCTAATTTGAGGCGATCAACCTCTGATAATTCAAGTACTTTTATTGGTTTCATAATTCTACTTTTTCTATAAAACGAAAAATGAGCCATGTTAGTACTTATATATAAAAATAATTTAGATCACTTACTTATAGAATTATTGGGCACATTGCCGTCTGCGCAAGAAAGCCCAATAAGACATCTAAAAACAAAAAAACATAAACGTATTTAATATGAGTAACGAGAAAGAAACCAAGAATACGCAACACTCTAACGAGGAAAAGTTGTCCAATACAAATAATGCGGACATGAACGAAAAGGACATGAACGCACAAGAAGGCGCTGAAAATGCAGCACAGACAGAGGACGGAGACGCCAAACAGCTTACTGTAGAAGAGCAGCTCGAAGAAGCCAAGAAGCAGCTGGCAGACATGAAAGACCAGTACCTCAGAAAGGCTGCAGAGTTTGAGAACTACCGCAAGCGCACCATAAAGGAGAAGAGCGAGCTCATTCTCAATGGCGCAGAAAGCACCGTCAAGGCCATCCTGCCCATCCTCGACGACTTCGAGAGAGCATTGGCAGACAAGACCGAAGACGCAAAAGCGATAAAAGAAGGAGTCACTCTGATTTTCAACAAGTTCATAAAGACACTCAAAGGACTGGGCGTTGAGAAGATTGAAACAGAAGACAAAGACTTTGACGTTGACTTCCACGAGGCCATCGCTATGGTGCCGGGTATGGGAGATGACAAAAAAGGCAAAGTGATTGACTGTGTACAGACAGGTTATAAGCTTAACGACAAGGTCATTCGTCACGCCAAAGTGGCCGTAGGACAGTAATGTCGACAGCAGCAACAATTGTCAAAACCATAAAAAACAGATAACAGAATATGGCGAAGAGAGACTACTATGAGGTGCTTGGCGTGAGCAAAAGTGCCACAGACGACGAGATAAAGAAAGCATATAGAAAGATTGCTATCAAATATCACCCCGACCGAAACCCTGGCAACAAAGAGGCAGAAGAGAAGTTTAAAGAGGCGGCAGAAGCCTACGACGTGCTGCACGACCCACAAAAGCGCCAACAATACGACCAGTTCGGCTTTGACGCTCCAGGCGGAGGATTCGGTGGTTTTGGAGGAGGCGGTTTCTCCACAGACGACATATTCTCAATGTTTGGCGACATTTTCGGAGGTCATGCAGGCTTCGGAGGATTTGGTGGCGGCTTTGGCGGCGGTCATCATGCACCCCAATACAGAGGTGCCGACCTTCGCATCAACGTGACACTCTCACTCCAGGAAATAGCCACTGGCACCACAAAGAAGTTCAAAGTCAAAAAAGACGTCGCATGTCCAGACTGTCACGGAAGCGGCGCCGAGGCTGGAAGCAGCGCCGAGACATGTACGAAGTGCGGTGGTTCGGGGGTTGTCATGAAGACCGTACGCACCATGCTTGGCATCATGCAGACCCAGACCGAGTGTCCGGAATGTCACGGTGAGGGCAAGGTCATCAAGAACAAGTGCCACAACTGCGGCGGTACCGGAGTCATAAAAGGCGAAGATATTGTGGAAGTTAAGATTCCCGCAGGTGTCGCAGAAGGCATGGTTGTAAACATACCAGGCAAGGGTAACGCAGGACCTCATAACGGAGTCAATGGCGACATACAGGTTTGCATCTTTGAAGAAGCCAACGACACCTTCGTACGCGACGGCAATGACGTCATCTACAACCTCTTGCTCGACATCCCCACAGCCATACTGGGAGGCACAGTAGAGATTCCTACCATCGACGGCAGCAAGGTTAAGATTAAGATTGAACCTGGAACACAACCTGGCAAGACGCTGCGTCTACGTGGAAAAGGACTCCCCGCTGTTCAGGGCTACGGCCAGGGAACAGGCGATTTGGTTGTCAACATCAGCGTGTTTGTACCTAAGACTCTCACAAAGGAAGAGCACAAAGCCATCGAAAGCTTGCGCGACAGCGAGAACTTCAAGGGTGACAAGGAGACCAAAAAGTCTATCTTCGACAAGTTCAAGAATTATTTCAACTAAATAATGAACCACAAAGGGAGGTTTGTTCTTATGTCGAGCGACCATAAAAGGAGTTTCGACAGATAAGAGCAATCTCCCCTTTTGTATTTTTAGAGAGCTTCATCACACAGTAACTGACATTGTGCAAAACGATAACTAACATTGTATAAGACAATGAATTACGCCGAAACAGTAAATTATTTATTCAATGTCACGCCCGTATTTGAGCATATCGGTGCTGCCGCCTACAAGGAAGGACTCGACAACACCATTGCCCTTGACAACCATTTCGGCAATCCCCACCGTAAATACAAGACCATCCACATCGCCGGAACCAACGGCAAAGGTTCCTGTTCCCACACTTTAGCCTCCATTTTACAGAAAGAAGGCTACAAGATAGGACTCTACACATCACCCCATCTCGTCGACTTCCGCGAGCGAATACGTGTCAACGGCAAGTGCATAAGCGAAGAGCGCGTCATAAAGTTTGTTGAAGAAGAGCGCCACTTCTTCGAACCGCTCCATCCATCGTTCTTCGAACTCACCACCGCCCTTGCCTTCAAATACTTTGAAGAACAGGAAGTAGAAATAGCAATCATAGAAGTTGGACTTGGCGGACGACTCGATTGCACCAACATCATCAACCCCATCTTGTCCGTGATAACGAACATCAGCCTTGACCACACACAATTTTTGGGCCACACCCTCGCTGCCATTGCTGGCGAGAAAGCGGGCATCATAAAGAGCGGAGTGCCTGTGGTCATAGGCGAAACCGTCAGCGAGACACGCCCCGTGTTTGAGCGGAAAGCCAAAGAAAATGGTGCCCCCATAACCTTTGCGGAAGACGATGCAAAACGCGAAGTGCTTAGCTGCCACAGCCTTGAAGACGGAAGCATAGGCTACGACACACTCCATTTCGGCAATCTGCGTGGCGAACTCGGCGGCGAATACCAGGAACGCAACACCAATACCATACTTTGCGCCGTGCTACAACTCATGAGAATGGGCATCATACGACACGAAGAGAGTGTGCGCGACGGCATAGCAAACGTCTGCGAAACGACTGGCCTGATGGGCAGATGGCAGAAATTACAGTCTTCACCCCTTGTCATCTGCGACACAGGACACAACGCTGGCGGCTGGACCTACCTCAGCCAGCAAATCAAACGCCAGCATTGCGACACATGCCGAATAGTGTTTGGCATGGTCGACGACAAGGACATAGACACCGTTATGAATATGCTGCCACACACCGCAACCTACTATTTCACGCAGGCGCAGTGCAAACGAGCCATACCTTCAGACGTGGTCGCAGAGAAAGCCAGCCACCATAACCTCAACGGCAAGACCTTCGCAACAGTTGCCGAGGCATATGAGGCGGCGCTAAGCGATGCCCATGCCGACGACTTCGTGTTTGTAGGCGGCAGCAGCTACATAGTAGCCGACCTTCTTGTCTACCTTAAAGACAAAGAAAATAAAACTGAAAAATAAAAGAAATCATGTCGAAAAGCAAGCTTTCCTTTTCTTCTTTAAAAAGCCACAGACTCCACAACCAATCATAAAAACAAGACGACCATGGCAATAAGAACAATACTTCTCACCGCCTTCACAGCACTCACGTGTGTCAATATAGGCGCCACAGACAAGATGCCGTTCCCATGTGGAAAGTGCACACTCTACCGCGTGACACTCACCGACAAGAAAGGCACACCCTACTCCATTGCTAACCCAGGCAAATACCTGTCGCACAAGGCAATCGAGCGACGCGCTAAACAAAACATCGAAGTCGATTCTACCGACCTACCAATAAACCCCGACTATATATCAGAGGTACAAAAGCAAGGTGTGACCACCGTAAGCAAAAGCAAATGGAACAATACCCTGCTCGTCCGTGCGATCTCTGACGCATGCGTAAACGACATCGAGCGTCTGCCATTCGTAAAGAGCGTGCGCCCCGTCTACACCGTACCCGACTCCATCAGCGTCTCATCATGCAGCGCAGTGGAGAAAGACACCACGAGCATAAGCACCATAAGCGTGTACGGTGACGCCCTCGCACAAATAAAAACCCTCAACGGCATAAAGCTCCATGACGCCGGCTACCGTGGCAAAGGCATGACCATTGCCATCATTGACGGCGGATTCATGAATGCCGACCGCATACCGTTGCTTAAAAACGTGAAGATACTCGGAGCCAAAAACTTCACCTATCCCGCCTCCGACAACGTCTACCGCGAACTCGACCACGGCACAGCGGTGCTGTCATGCATCGGCACAAACATGCCTGGACGCATGATTGGCACAGCCCCCGAAGCGTCATTTTGGCTTCTTAGGAGCGAGTTCGGACCGACAGAGAGCGAGGCAGAAGAAGACTATTGGGCTGCAGCAGCCGAGTTTGCCGACTCCGTAGGTGTCGACATCATAAACTCGTCGCTTGGCTACCACGACTTTGACAACGCCGCCACAAGCCACACCTACCGCCAACTCAACGGTCGTACCGCCCTCATATCACGTACTGCCGCCATGCTTGCCGACAAAGGAATAATCCTTACCAACAGTGCGGGCAACGACGGCGCCAACCATTGGAAGAAAATCAGTGTGCCTGCCGATGCCGACAACATACTCACCGTAGGAGCGATGCAGCGCGACAGTCTCAACGCCCTGTTCAGTTCGGTCGGCAACACAGCAGACGGACGCATCAAACCCGACGTCATGGCTGTCGGATTTGAGTGCGCACTCATCAAGGGCGACGGACAGATAACACGCGGCAACGGCACATCGTTCTCCTCACCCGTCACTTGTGGCATGGTAGCCTGCCTCTGGCAAGCCCTCCCTCACTGCACAGCAAAAGAGATTATAAACATCGTGCGCAAGTCTGCCGACCGCTACGAGTTCCCCGATAATGTCTACGGATATGGCGTGCCCGACTTCTGGGAGGCATACATCGACGGTTCTGAACTCAACATTATGGAGTAGCACTCTATGACACAACGTTTTACGAACACATAAGACCACAATGGACACATCGCCTTTACACACCAAAGCGCTCACCCTCTACGAGCTAAACAACCTCGTGGCACAAGTCATTGCCATCGACATGCCAGGCCAATACTGGGTGGAGGCAGAGCTGTCAGAGGTGCGCGAAGTAAGGGGGCACTGCTACATGGAACTGGTTCAGAAAGAGCCTCTTACCCGAACACCTGTTGCCCGCGCCTCCGCCAAATGCTGGGCGAACACATGGAACAGCATACGCCCACGCTTTGAGCACGCCACAGGACAGCGCCTACATCCTGGCATGAAAGTGTTGCTATGTGTGCGCCCCAACTTTCATGAGGCGTACGGCTTTTCTTGGATTGTGTCAGACATCAACCCCGAATATACAATGGGCGATATGGCACGCCGCCGCAAGGAGATTATCGAACAGCTTCAACGCGAAGGAGTGATTGATCTACAAAAAGAGCTGTCCATATCCATGTTCGCACAAAACATAGCAGTCATATCAAGCAGCGGCGCCGCAGGCTATGACGACTTTTGTAACCAGCTAACAGACAACGACATGGGGCTACGGTTTAAAGTCACACTTTTTCCCGCCGTCATGCAAGGAGAAGGAGTTGAAGACAGCGTTGTGGCAGCCCTTGACAGCATAATGGCCTCAGAGCAAGAGTATGACGCAGTAGTAATAATACGCGGTGGCGGCGCCACGAGCGACCTATCAGGCTTCAACACCCTACGGCTGGCAGAAAACGTGGCAAACTTCCCACTCCCCATAATAACCGGCATCGGCCACAACCGAGACGAGAGCGTGCTCGACATCATTGCCCACACCAGCGTAAAGACCCCTACTGCCGCCGCCACGCTGCTTGTAGACAACCTCGCGCAGACACTATCCATCGTCACCGACGCCAGCAAGACCATCAGCAGAAATGTGAGACACAGGATGGAGACGGAGCAACGACGGCTGCAACAGGCATCCACTTCGTTCACATCGTTGGCGTCGCTCGTGACCATCAGACAAAGCAACAGGCTCAAATCGCTGTCCGACAAGATGGGGTTCGCCTCAAAACGTTGCACGACAGACAGCCAACACCGTCTGACTCAGCTCTCGACACGATTGGCAATGAAAGCCCCAATGAGCCTACAGGCCCTGCGCCACCGTATAGAAATGTTCGAGAGACGTACCGAATCTCTCGACCCAACGCTTCTGTTGAAACGCGGCTACAGCATCACTACCACAACAGACGGCAAGATTGTGCGCGACCCCAAGACGCTAAGCAACGGCGAAACCATCAGAACACAGGTCGAACACGGCACCATAACATCGGTTGTCACAGCCACAGAGTGACCGCCACGCCCCTCTCACAAAGACATAACTATAACACAACAATATATGGCAAACATTAAATACGAAGAGGCCATCAGACAGATAGAAGATATCGTCGAGCGTCTTGAAAACGACGAGATGGACATCGACTCTCTCGGAACAGAGTTGAAGAAAGCACAGAAACTCATAAAGCTGTGCAAAGACAAGCTCACAAAGACCGAAGAAGAGGTAAAGAAAATACTTGAAGAGGCTGACTAAAGAGTGTGACAACGTAGCTAACAGCAAGCAAATTAGCCACAAAAAGCAACATTTATCAAGTAAAAATCCAAATTCCGCGACAATTTGTTGCGGATAATAGATATTATTATTACTTTTGCAAAGCGTTTGTCATAATGACACGTTTAAGCTTTAAGGAAAAAATTTAACGACCGGGATGCGTCTTGCACAAATGTATGATTGGCAGACAAATATATCATCATTGTCCCCCAAGCAGCATTTTGCCATGACGTGTTCCGCATAAAACAATATGTTATGAAAGACTTGGATTGGTCAAACTTGTCGTTCGGCTATATGCCCACCGACTACAATGTGCGCTGTTGCTATCGCAACGGTAAATGGGGAGAAATAGAAGTTTGCTCCGACGAGTACATCAAAATCCACATGGCTGCGACCTGTCTGCACTACGGACAGGAAGCCTTTGAAGGACTGAAAGCCTACCGTTGCCCTGACGGCAAGGTAAGAGTGTTCCGCATGGATGAGAACGCAGCACGTCTGCAAAGCACATGCCGCGGAATATTGATGCCCGAGGTTCCGACAGAACTGTTTGAGGAGATGGTAAAGAAGGTCGTAAGACTGAACCAGGAATACATCCCCACCTACGAAAGCGGCGCCACACTGTACATACGTCCGCTTCTTATCGGCACAAGCGCACAGGTAGGAGTACACCCCGCACAGGAGTACATGTTCCTGATTTTCGTTACACCTGTAGGTCCCTACTTCAAGGGAGGATTCTCTACAAACCCCTATGTCATCATTCGCGACTACGACCGTTCGGCACCCCTCGGCACCGGCATTTACAAGGTTGGCGGCAACTACGCAGCATCGTTAAAGGCCAACTCCATTGCCCATGAGAAGGGATATGCCTGCGAGTTCTATCTCGACGCAAAAGAGAAGAAGTACATGGACGAGTGCGGCGCAGCCAACTTCTTCGGCATCAAGGACAACACCTACATCACACCGAAGTCGACAAGCATTTTGCCAAGCATCACCAACAAGAGTCTTATGCAGCTTGCAGAAGACTACGGCATGAAGGTTGAGCGTCGCCCCATACCTGAGGAAGAGCTGGCAACATTTGAGGAGGCAGGCGCCTGCGGCACAGCTGCTGTCATCAGCCCCATCTCTTACATCGACGACCTCGACACTGGCGTGCGCTACACATTCAGTGCTGACGGCAAGCCGGGTCCCATGTCGACCAAGCTGTACAACCACTTGCGTAACATACAGTACGGTGTAGAAGAAGACAAGCACGAATGGACAACAGTGGTTATTGACTAAACCGACAAGACCACCTGTTACAGCCATCACAATTATAAGCTGACATTAAGCGGCAATGCTCATACAACAAAATGGGCATTGTCGCTTTTTTTGTGGCGTCATGCGTTCGTATGATTTTACCAACACTGCCCGATTTACAAAATGATAGCACCCATTTGAGCTTGCCAAAGGGCCCCTTTGACAGCCCCATTAAGCCCCTATGACAACGCCAAACGGGCCTAATGGCAATGCCACCACGTCTTTAACAGACGTTAAGAATTGGCGTTAATTCAAGCGACGAATATATAGCAAAATGTCAGCGAAAAGCCCATATTGCTTTCTTT
>JALEVZ010000047.1 GCA_022788105.1 Prevotella sp.
CGATGTCAGCCTGGTTACGAAGCTTGGTGTTGCGCTCAAACTCCTTGCAGAGATTCTCCTCACCAAAGTTACCTGTGTGGTTGAGCACGATGTCAAGTATAATCTTGATGCCCTTCTTATGCGCTTTGTCGATGAGTTCCTGGAACATCACGTCGCCGCTCTTGCTTCCGTCACCGCTCTGGTAGCGGCAGTCGACGTGTGTGAAGTCCATAGCGTGGTAGCCGTGATAGTCGTAACCCGATGCGTTCTGCACCACAGGAGTAATCCAGATGGCAGTGAAGCCCAGCGCCTTGATGTAGTCGAGCTTGTCGATAACGCCCTGGAAGTCGCCTCGCCAGCAGGGGTCGCCAGTGTCGATCTGACACTGTTTGTTATCCCAACACAACACATTGTTTTTAGGATCGCCATCGTAGAAACGAGTGGTAATCATAAAATAGATACTCTCGTCGCGAAAATCTGTTCGCTGACTGTTAAAGTCGTTCGCCACAACTGGCATAGCGATAAGCATAAGCAGGAATAACGCCCACGCTTTAAGAAGGTTTTTTTGCATAAGAAGGTTTTTATAAAATAAGCTTTAAGATTATTATTCTGCTTGCAAAATTATTGATTAAATATATGCGCAACAACTTAACAAGCGAATATCAGTACTTTTTTCTGAGCAATCGTTTGCATATATAGCCTATTTTATAGCCTTTTTATATAAAAGAATCCGCCCCACGTACCTATTTTCAAGCACGTGGGACGGATCACCATTTTAATATTTTCTCCCGTTATAGGGCTTTATATAGCGTAAAACATCTCACTCCCTATCGCAGGGAAGCGCTGCTTAGAACTCTGCCGACTTCGGCGTGCGCGGGAAGGGAATTACGTCGCGTATGTTCTGCATACCAGTAACGAAGAGTATGAGACGCTCGAAGCCGAGACCGAAACCTGCATGGGGGCATGAGCCGTACTTACGGGTGTCGAGATACCACGTCATGTCCTTCATCGGGATGTTGCGTTCCACTATCTCGTTCATCAGTTTGTCGTAACTTTCTTCACGCACAGAACCGCCGATAATCTCGCCAATCTGCGGGAACAGCACGTCGGTACCCTGTACTGTCTGGCCGCTCTTGCCTCCGAATCCAGACTCTTCCTCGTCGATCTTCATGTAGAACGCCTTGATAGCCTTCGGATAGTTGGTCATAATGACCGGACGTTTGAAGTGCTCCTCCACGAGGAAACGCTCGTGTTCTGAAGCGAGGTCGTCGCCCCACTCGCACGGGAACTCAAACTTCTTGCCACCCTTGATAGCCTCCTGCAGGATGCGGATGCCCTCGGTGTAAGGCAGATGCACAAAGTCGGAGTTGAGCACACCCTCGAGACGCGCGATGAGTCCCTTGTCAATCATGTTGTTAAGGAACTCGAGGTCGTCCTTACAGTTGTCAAGTGCCCAGCGTATGCAGTACTTAATGAAGTCTTCCTCCAGCTCCATCAGACCGTCAAGATCCATGAATGCAACCTCCGGCTCTATCATCCAGAACTCCGCAAGGTGGCGCGGGGTGTTGGAATTCTCGGCGCGGAACGTGGGACCGAAGGTGTAGATGGCACCGAGCGCGGTGGCACCGAGTTCGCCTTCAAGCTGTCCTGACACGGTGAGCGATGTCTGCTTGCCGAAGAAGTCGTCAGAGTAGTCAATCTTTCCATCCTCAGTCTTCTTGAGGTTGTAGAGGGTTTTGGTTGTGACCTGGAACATCTGACCTGCACCCTCGCAGTCGCTGGCGGTGATGAGCGGCGTGTTGAAGTAGAAGTAGCCGTGCTCATGGAAGTAGGTATGGATAGCCATCGCCATGTTGTGGCGTATGCGCATCACAGCGCCGAAGGTGTTGGTGCGCAGACGCAGGTGTGCGTACTGACGCATATACTCAAACGACTGTCCCTTCTTCTGCATGGGATAGTCTGAGCCGCAGAGTCCGTAGATTTCGAGACTCTCACACTGTATCTCGCAGGCCTGACCCTTACCCTGGCTCTCTACGAGCTTACCGGTGGCGCAGATACATGAGCCTGTGGTGATCTGCTTGAGCATTTCGGTCTCAAACTTTGCCGGGTCTACAACTATCTGTATGTTCTTTATAGTGGAGCCGTCGTTGAGGGCGATGAAGTCTACAGCCTTGCTGCTGCGGTGGGTACGTACCCAGCCCTTCACGCAGACGTCTGCTCCAAAGTCGGTGCGCTGCAGCGCATCAATAACTTTTGTTCTTTTCATCATGGTTTTTATTTAGTGACGAGGGGCGGGAGACTGACGGACAAGGATGCCAAAATCGCGTTCTGACAGCCACAACCCTAAGGCGTGACCGACAAACCGACCGCGCGTCTTGTCTGCCCGGCACCCGTCACTCGTCTTATCGTGTATCGATATGGTTTACTCAAACGCTCCCATGCGCAGCATTTCCACCTCTTTCTCGGTGAGGAAACGCCAGTCGCCGCGGCGCAGATTCTTCTTAGTGAGACCAGCAAACTGTACGCGATCGAGCTTCACTACGCGGTAGCCGAGGTGCTCGAAGATGCGGCGCACAATGCGGTTCTTGCCACTGTGAATCTCGATGCCTACCTGACTCTTGTCGGTGTCGCTGGCATACTCGATGGCGTCGGCATGTATTTCGCCGTCTTCCAGCTCTATACCCTCTGCAATCTGCTGCAAGTCGTGAGCGGTAACGTTCTTGTCGAGGTACACATGGTACACCTTCTTCTTCAAGAACTTCGGGTGGGTGAGCTTCGAGGCGAGGTCGCCATCGTTGGTAAGGAGCAGCACACCAGTGGTATTGCGGTCGAGACGGCCTACAGGATAGATGCGCTCGGGGCACACGTCCTTAACAAGATCCATCACGGTCTTGCGCTGCTGCGGGTCGTCGCTGGTAGTAACGTAGTCTTTGGGCTTGTTCAGAAGCACGTACACCTTCTTCTCGAGAGAGACAGGCTGGTCGTGGAACTTCACCTCATCGGTGCGCATAACCTTTGTGCCAAGCTCGGTTACAACGGTGCCATTGACTGTCACCACGCCTGCCTGGATGAACTCGTCAGCCTCACGGCGACTGCAAACTCCAGCGTTGGCGAGGAACTTGTTCAAGCGGATAGGCTCGTTGGGATCGATGTGCTCGTCCTTGTACTCGATGCGCTTCTTCATGCTATATTTTGCGTTCGGATCGTAGTCGGCAGTGTGCTGACGATAGCCGCCCTGCGGACGGAAGCCACCCTGCGGACGATAGCCACCCTGCTGACGGGGCTGGTAGCCGCCCTGCTGACGAGGCTGGTAGCCACCCTGCTGGCGGGACTGATAGCCACCCTGCTGACGAGGCTGGTAGCCGTTTGACTGCTGCAATCCGGCGCCGAATCCCTCGGGACGGAATCCACCCTCATCGCCTGACGTGCTCTTGTCTGGACTGTAAGCGCGCTGAGCGTGGATGCGTGGACGCTGCGGACGTCCGCCATTGCTGCTGTACTCTCTCTGATAATTGCCAGCCGAACGGCTGTAGCTCTGGGTGGCACCGTCTTTCTTCTCGGTTGCCTGGTCCTGTGTTTTTTTCTCTTCTCCTAATTCCATTTCTTTTGATTTTAGCTTTTTGGCCTCACGGCCACGGTTAATAAGTTTTTCTTTCGTAACTCGTTGAATTCACCAGTAGTTCTTTGAATTCCTTGCAACTCTTTGAATTCACCTGTAAATCTGTACATTCACTTGTAACTCGTTGAATTTCTCGTAACTCGTTGAGAACCTTGTAACTCTTTTAAAAACTAACTAAACTTTTATAATACTATAAATAATTATTTTGTTAAACACTTTTGATAATAAATTCCATATTCAATTTTCGCGTGTCCACGACATGCGACTAATCTGTCTTTTCGCTTGATTCGTCTAAAGAGACGCGGCACAATCATCGTCGACGGCCGCCGTGGTGGGGTTGGCAGTGAGTCTGCTGTCGCGGCAGGAGCATAACCTGCGACGACACCAGACTGCATTGTCGGCAACGGGTTTTAGATGCCAGTGTAGTTGTGGGGAGTGATTGCCATAAGCTCAGCCTTCACGCTGTCGCTCACATTGAGACCGGCGATGAACTCATGTATGGTCTGCTCGGTCATCTTGGTATTGGTGCGTGTGAGGGCCTTCAGTGCCTCGTAGGGATGGGGGTAAGCCTCGCGACGCAGGATGGTCTGTATGGCTTCTGCCACCACAGCCCATGTGTCGTCGAGGTCGGCGGCAATCTTCTTCTCGTTGAGGATGAGCTTACGCAGACCCTTCAGTGTGCTCTCGATAGCGATGACGCCGTGACCGAGGGGCACACCGACGTTGCGGAGCACCGTAGAGTCGGTGAGGTCGCGCTGCAAACGGCTCACGGGCAGCTTCTGTGCGAGGAACTGTAGCACGGCGTTGGCTATTCCGAGGTTGCCCTCCGAGTTCTCGAAGTCGATGGGGTTGACCTTATGTGGCATAGCACTTGAGCCTACCTCGCCGGCCTTTATCTTCTGCTTGAAGTACTCCATAGAGATGTACATCCAGAAGTCGCGGTCAAGATCGATGATGACGGTGTTGATGCGACGGATGGCATCGAACACGCTGCCGAGACAGTCGTAGTTGCTTATCTGTGTGGTGTACTGCTCACGCTCCAGACCGAGCTTCTCACTCACGAAGCGATTGCCGAACGCCTTCCAGTCGTACTGGGGATAGGCCACATGATGAGCGTTGTAGTTGCCAGTAGCACCGCCAAACTTTGCGGTCATCTTGCAAGCCTTGAGCTGTGCAAGCTGCTCTGTCAGACGATATACAAACACCATCACCTCTTTGCCGAGGCGTGTGGGAGAGGCAGGCTGACCGTGGGTCTTTGCGAGCATGGGCACGTCTTTCCACTCGTCAGCGTACTGCTGCAGCTGTGCTATCAGCTCCTCCACCAGCGGACAATAAACATTCTCCAGCGCCTCTTTCATAGACAACGGCACACTGGTGTTGTTGATATCCTGTGAGGTGAGACCGAAATGGATAAACTCTTTGTAAGCATCGAGTCCGCCAATCTTGTCAAATTCCTCTTTGATGAAGTACTCCACAGCCTTCACATCGTGGTTGGTGACCTTCTCGATGTCTTTCACGCGCTGGGCACAAACCTCGTTAAAGTCGCCATAGATGGCGCGAAGCTGGGGGAACAGGGCATGGTCGAAATCGGCAAGCTGCGGCAACGGCAACTCACACAGGGTGATGAAATACTCTATTTCCACACGCACACGGTAGCGTATGAGTGCATACTCAGAAAAATAGTCGGCCAACGGCTCGGTCTTTCCTCTGTAACGGCCATCGATGGGAGATATGGCTGTCAGCAAATCAAGTGTCATAAACGTTTATTTATTAATTCCGCCAACGGGCAGATGACTTATATATGCTGCAAATTTACGAATTTCTTTTGAAACATTGTCGTTTTTGAAACGAAACATGACATATTTATATGCAAACGCGTTGATTTATAGACATAAAGCAAGCGCAAGGCAGCGACATAGCGAGCACACAGCGACGACAGAGCGAGCGCACGACGACGACAGCTCAGACGCAGCGCGCCGATTTTTCACATAACCGCAGAACGAAAAAAGGATGCAACCTATCGGCTACATCCTTTTATGTGGGCGTTGACGGATTCGAACCGCCGACCCTCTGCTTGTAAGGCAGATGCTCT
>JALEVZ010000085.1 GCA_022788105.1 Prevotella sp.
TTTACGTGGGTCAATAGATTTAACAATTCCCTGCTCGGCTGTGGTGCGACCATAGCTGCCTGTGAACTTCTTGACAGCCTCGTTGGCGTCCATGCCGTTCTTGATAGCTTCCATCATCTTGCCCAGGTGAACATACTCGTAACCGCAAACCTGGCTGTCCTTGTCAAGGAACATCTTTGTGATGTAACCCTCGGTCAGCTCCAGATAGCGTGTGCCCTTAGCAACGGTACCGTAGAGAGTACCTGTCTGGCTGCGAAGGCCCTTGCCAAGATCTTCAAGACCGGCACCGATAACGAGACCGTCCTCTGAGAAAGCGCTCTGTGAACGGCCGTAAACGATCTGCAGGAACAGCTCGCGCATAGCGGTGTTGATAGCGTCGCATACGAGGTCAGTGTTCAGTGCCTCAAGAATTGTCTTGCCGGGCAGAATCTCTGAAGCCATAGCAGCAGAGTGGGTCATACCGGTACAACCGATAGTCTCAACGAGACACTCCTGGATAACGCCCTCCTTAATGTTCAGAGAGAGCTTGCAAGCGCCCTGCTGGGGAGCACACCAACCAATACCATGGGTATATCCAGAGATGTCTTTAATCTCTTTGGCCTGAATCCATTTTCCCTCTTCAGGAATGGGGGCGGGTCCGTGGTTAGGACCTTTTGCAACAACGCACATGTTGTTGACTTCGTTAGAATAAGTCATATTCCTTTACTTTTATTAAAATAATGAATAATAAAATACAGTATTTTCTATCTGCAAAGTTAATACAAACTTTCGAATTATACTTACTTTTAGGTATTCTTTTTCACTCTTTAACCTCATTTTTCACTATAAGTATTATTGTTTTGTTTTTTTATTGTAACTTTGCATTTTATATAAGCACTTGTAAATGCTGCCATCGTGCAGCTACTTTAAACAGAAAAATATGTCAACAGAAAAGGCTATAATAAAAGATGCAGAGTTGAAAAAAGCATCGGAAGAAGGCTTGGACGCTTTCGTCGACGTGTTTGTAAAGCACACTTATGAGATAGTTGGAGGACAGCTGACCGCAGAAACCATGGGCAAGCTGAGCGCCGACCAGATTACCTTGTTGGCATACAGCATATTATGCGAGGAGGTGATGAACGGCGGTTATGTGCAGCTCATACACAACGGATATGGCGGTTTCATATTCCTCAACCCGTTTGCACGCGCTATAAAGGAGTGGGGGCTTGTTGAACTTGCGCGCCACATACGCAAGGTAATACCGCTGTACAAGAAATATCGTGACAAGATAGAAGCCGACTGCACCGACGACGAGTTCATGGCACTGTTTGAACAGATGCCCGAGTTTGACGATTACGACGACGACTTCGTTGTCAACGAGGAGCAGTGGACAGCACAAGTGGCATACTACATCGACGAACATATAGACCAGTTTGCCACGATAGAGCCGTAAACACCATCGGTGCTTTTAATAACATTAGTTAATAGTAGGTTCAGAGAAGATGAACAAAGAAGAAGAGCTGTTGAGAAAGAAAAGCCCCGTACAGGTAAGGAACAAGAAAGCATCGTTTGAATATTTCTTTGTCGACACCTATACGGCAGGCATCGTGCTCACAGGCACAGAGATAAAGTCAATTAGAATGGGCAAAGCGAGTCTGGTGGATACGTTTTGCTTTATAAACAATGGGGAGATATGGGTAAAAGGAATGAATATCTCTCCTTACTTCTATGGCTCGTACAACAACCATGAAGCAAAGCGCGACCGCAAGCTGTTGCTTAACAAACGCGAGATAAACAGGCTGCAAGAAGCGACAAAACAGATAGGATACACCATAGTTCCGACCCTACTGTTTATAGACAAGAACGGCAGAGCTAAAGTGGACATAGCATTGGCAAAGGGTAAAAAAGAGTTTGATAAGCGCCAGACTCTGAAAGAAAAGGAAGACTGCAGGGAAATGGACCGGGCTATGAAGCATTTCTAACATAGCCCCATTGCAACGGGGCATGTGCCTTGAACAAAAGACATAACGAACAGCAGATGAACTTGAGAGACAGAATCAAAGACAGAATATTGGTGCTTGACGGCGCTATGGGAACCATGATTCAGCAGTATGGGCTGGACGAAAGACACTTTCGTGGTGAGCGGTTTGCCTCTGTAGGCAACATGCAGAAAGGCAACAACGACCTACTCAACATCACCCGGCCCGACGTGATAAAGGATATCCATCGTAAGTATTTGAAGGCAGGAGCAGACATTATCACGACAAACACGTTCAGTTCGCAGCGCATTTCGCAGGCAGACTATGCTCTTGAAGACTACAGCGCGGAGATGGCGTTGCGCGGAGCACAGATTGCTCGTGTGTGTGCTGATGAATACTCTACGTCTGAACATCCGCGTTATGTATGTGGCAGCGTAGGTCCCACCAACAAGACTTGTTCTATGTCGCCAGACGTCAACGACCCTGCCGCACGTGATATGTCATACGACGAGCTGCTCAATGCGTACATCGAACAAGTAGAAGCGCTTGTAGAGGGTGGCGTAGATGCCATACTTGTGGAGACAATTTTCGACACGCTCAACGCCAAAGCGGCAATGGACGCGTCGCTGACGGTGATGAAGCAGCGCGGAATAGACCTCCCAATAATGCTCTCCGTGACCATCAGCGACCTTGCAGGACGTACGCTCAGCGGACAGACACTTGACGCCTTTCTTGCGAGTGTAAGCGAATATCCTGTGTTTTCGGTAGGCCTGAACTGTTCGTTTGGCGCTGCGCAAATGCTGCCATATCTTCGCGACCTTGCAACCAAAGCTCCATATTACGTTTCCTGCCATCCTAATGCAGGACTTCCAAACTCGCTCGGACTCTACGACGACACGCCAGAGTCGATGGCTGCGCAGATAACGGATATTGTAAACGAAGGATTAGTAAATATAATAGGAGGATGTTGTGGAACAACCGAAGACTTCATTGCTCTCTATCCTGACATAGTTGACGGAAAGAAGCCACACGTTCCTGCACCTAAGTCGCAGACAATGTGGCTCAGCGGACTTGACTTGCTTGACGTAACACCAGAGGTTAGATTCGTGAATGTAGGCGAACGGTGTAATGTGGCAGGCTCGCGCAAGTTCTTGAGACTCATCAACGAACACGACTACGCTGCTGCGATAAGCATCGCACGCAAACAGGTGGAAGACGGTGCGTTGGTCATAGACATCAACATGGACGACGGACTGCTGAACTCCAAAGAAGAGATGGTGACATTCCTAAACCTCCTTGCGTCAGAGCCAGACATAGCACGTGTGCCTGTAATGATTGACTCGTCTGACTGGGATGTCGTCGTTGCTGGTTTGAAGTGTCTTCAAGGGAAATGTATAGTTAACTCCATTTCGCTAAAAGCAGGGGAGAAGCAGTTCAAGAGTCGTGCTCTTGACGTCAAGCGTTTTGGTGCAGCGGTCGTCGTAATGTGCTTCGACGAGGAAGGACAGGCTACCACCTATGAACGCAAGATAGCCATCGCAGAACGAGCATACCGCATTCTGACAGAGGAGATTGGTTTCAATCCGTTGGACATAATATTCGACCCGAACATACTCGCGGTAGCAACGGGCATGGAAGAGCACGATAGTTATGCGCTCGAGTTTATACGTGCTACTGGTTGGATAAAACAGAATCTGCCGGGAGCACATGTTAGTGGTGGCGTGAGCAACCTGTCTTTCTCGTTCCGTGGCAACAACTACATACGCGAAGCCATGCACGCCGTGTTCTTATACCACGCTATACAGCACGGCATGGACTTCGGAATAGTCAATCCTGCCTCAAAGATTACATACGAAGAAATACCACAAGACCAACTCAACGCCATTGAAGACGTAATACTCTATCGCTGCAAGGATGCGGCAGAACGACTGATTGAGCTGGCAGAAAAGATAAAGGAAGAAGCCGCAGCGAACGGTGGCACAAAGCCAAGTGCCATTACCGCAAGCCACAACGAATGGCGTAACGACACCGTGGAGCATCGTCTGCAATACGCATTGAAGAAAGGAATCGGCGACTTTATAGAAGAAGACATCAACGAAGCGCTAAGTTCCTATCCGCATGCAGTAGATATTATTGAAGGCCCTTTGATGGCTGGAATGAACGAAGTGGGTGAGCTGTTCGGCTGTGGAAAGATGTTTCTACCGCAGGTTGTAAAGACTGCACGCATAATGAAGCAGGCTGTTGCCGTGCTGCAACCACACATCGCGGCAGAAAAGACAGAGGACACGTCTGCCGGAACGGTTGTCATGGCAACAGTGAAAGGCGATGTTCACGACATCGGAAAGAACATTGTAGACGTTGTTTTGTCATGCAACAACTACGAAGTGATAGACCTCGGTGTTATGGTGCCTGCCGACCAGATTGTGAAAAAAGCCATCGAGGCAAACGCAGACATTGTTGGTCTGAGTGGACTTATCACGCCGAGCCTGCAAGAAATGGTGAACGTAGCCAAAGAAATGCAGCGCGCAGGACTTACCATTCCACTCTTTGTGGGTGGAGCAACAACAAGCGAGATGCACGCAGCACTGAAGATTGCACCAGAATATGACGGTCTTGTGATATGGACGAAAGACGCAGCACAAGTGCCGTTGGCTGCTGCCCGTGTGTTGAAAAAGAACGGTAGGGAGCAGGAGAAGGCGCGACTCGACGAGAAATATGAGAAGTTGCGTGCAGAATATGCTGCAAGACAAGAGACGCTTGTGTCTCTAAACGAGGCACGAGAAAACAAGCTTGACTTGTGGAAATGATATAAGACAATTATTCAATCGTATTTAAAGATATGGTTTTCAAGAAGAAAAGAGTATGGCATTGTTTGTCGGGGCAGCCTATAACTGAGCTTGACGAGAAAGTAATGTATTGGGAAAACAAAGGAAAAACGGTTCCTTCACGTAGTCTTATCAAGACGCCGGAACAGATTGAGGGAATCAGACGAAGCGGCGTCGTAAACACAGGAGTGCTCGATGAGGTTGCAAAGCGCATCCACATCGGCATGAATACGCTTGAGATAGACCAGATTTGCTACGACTATTGTGTAGCACACGGTGCGACACCGGCATGTCTCGGCTACGAGGGCTTCCCCAAGAGCGTGTGTACAAGCATCAATGAGGTGGTTTGTCACGGCATTCCAAAGAAAGAAGACGTGCTGCAAGAGGGCGACATCATAAACGTAGACTTCACCACAATACTTGACGGCTACTACGCCGATGCATCGCGAATGTTCATCATGGGCAAGACAACGCCAGAAAAAGAACAGCTCGTGCGTGTCGCAAAAGAGTGTCTGGAGGTTGGCGCAGAAGCAGCGGCAAAGCCTTATTGCTTTGTCGGCGACATCGGCCATGCCATACAGAAGTACGCTGAGAAACATCATTACGGAGTGGTACGCGACCTTTGTGGCCACGGCGTAGGACTCAAGTTCCACGAAGAACCCGAGGTTACACACTACGGTTACAGAGGACAGGGCATGCTGCTCGTTCCCGGCATGGTGTTCACCATTGAGCCGATGATTAACATGGGAACCTGGAAGGTGTTCATTGACGCCGATGATGAGTATGGCTGGGAGGTTATAACAGGCGACGAACTCCCAAGCGCACAGTGGGAACACACGTTTGTCATGACCGAACATGGTCTTGAGATTCTCACCTACTAAACGAAAACAGATATTGTACATATTGCCAATATTTAGGAAACAATGGAAAAACAGGATGTATATATATTAGGTATAGAAAGCAGTTGCGACGACACGTCGGCTGCCGTGCTGCGTAATGGCGTGCTGTTGAGCAACGTCACGGCATCGCAGGACGTACACCGCGAATATGGCGGCGTAGTACCGGAGCTGGCTTCTCGTGCACACCAGCAGAACATTGTGCCCGTTGTGTCTGCTGCACTAAAACGTGCTGGCGTCACAAAGGAGCAGCTTACTGCTATCGCTTTTACACGCGGACCAGGTCTGATGGGATCATTGCTCGTCGGAGTAAGCTTTACCAAGGGATTTGCGCGCAGTCTTGGAATACCCATGATTGACGTAAACCACCTCCAGGGACATGTCATGGCGCACTTTATAAAGGAGAGCGACGACGACACATCGGCTCCTCCGTTCCCGTTTATATGCCTGCTCGTCAGTGGCGGCAACTCACAGATAGTGAAGGTAAATGCCTATAACGACATGGAAGTGCTGGGACAGACCATTGACGACGCTGCCGGCGAGGCTATAGACAAGTGTTCTAAGGTAATGGGGCTGGGCTATCCTGGCGGTCCCATCATCGACCGTCTGGCACGTCAGGGCAACCCTAAAGCTTACACCTTCTCCGAGCCACACATCCCCGGACTTGACTACAGCTTTAGCGGACTGAAGACTTCGTTCCTTTACAGTCTGAGAAAATGGGTTGCAGAAGAACCCGATTTCGTGGAAACACATAAGAATGACCTTGCCGCAAGTCTCGAATACACCATCGTCGACATACTGATGAACAAGCTACGCAAGGCTGTCAAGCAGACCGGCATAAAGCATGTGGCTGTGGCGGGAGGTGTCTCTGCCAACAACGGACTGCGTAACGCGTTCCGAGAGCATGCAGAGAAGTATGGCTGGACAATATACATTCCTAAGTTCAGCTACACAACGGACAATGCTGCAATGATTGGAATAACTGGATATTACAAATATCTTGACCACGATTTTTGCTCTATCGACAAACCAGCATTCAGCAAGGTAACGTTCAAGTAAACGCTGCCGCCACGTGTGCAATATTAGAACATAATTAAAACAGAAATAAAAATGGAATTCGAAAAGAAAGTTTTAAGCCGTGAAATACAACAGTCCCTGTATGAGTCAGGACTGACCGTCGGCACTGCGGAGAGCTGCACAGGCGGACGAGTTGCAGAAGCGATAATCGCTGTACCCGGCGCTTCCACATACTTTAAGGGTGGAATAGTTTGCTATACAAACGAAGTAAAGGAAAACCTGCTTTCCGTAGACCACCAGTTGTTAGAGGAGAAGAGTGCCGTTTGCGAAGAGGTGGCAGTTGCAATGGTTAATGGTGCCATCAAGACTCTTAACGTTGACTACGCCATTGCGACAACAGGCGTAGCAGGACCTGGCGGTGGTACGCCCGAGAATCCTGTCGGAACCATCTGGATTGCCTGCGGTTCTGCCGACAACATCGTGACAGTAAAGCTGACAGAAGACTTCGGTCGTGACATCAATCTGGCTATAGCGACAAGCAAGGCGTTGCAGCTTTTCCTCTCTTATCTTGCTGAGAATCCGCCTAAGTACGAGCATGAGGAAGGCACAATACCCGATGTAGAAAAAGACATGGACTAATAAAAGGTCTGCAAAGTCCCAATAAACAAAAATCCCGAGATTCAAGGTTATCGAATCTCGGGATTTTTATTTGTTATATTTCACTCAACCGTTACCAACTTTTTATTCTTATCTGCGAACAGGTAACGTGACACTTCTGAATAAGTTCGTTGTCGGTTGTTGAACTCATTATTATGTTAAGACTACGCTCCACAACAGAACAGCACAATAAGCTGGGCTGTAAAAATACGGAGGAACATGCTCAACGGATATACGGTAGAGTAGCCGATAGCAGGAGCCTCGCGTGAGCAGATGCTGTTAGCATAAGCCAGTGCTGGAGGATCGGTGCATGCACCAGCAACCATACCCATGATTGTGAAATAGTTGAACTTGTACTTCAGACGTGCTATTACGCCGACAATAAGAATCGGTATGATGGTGATGAGGAAGCCAGTGAACACATACATCAGTCCGTCACCCTGCACTACAGTGTGCCAGAAGTTTGCACCTGCCTTTACACCAACACTCGCAAGGAACAGCACGAGGCCGATTTCTCGAAGCATCATGTTAGCAGAAGTGGTGGTATAGGTGTTCAACTTCATGCGATGACCAAAGCGTCCGATGAGGATAGCGATGATAAGCGGACCACCTGCGATACCAAGTTTCAAAGGAACAGGCATGCCAGGGATTGCGAAAGGTATGCTTCCGAACAGAATACCGACAATAATGCCGATGAAGATGGTAGAGATGTTAGGCGTGTCAAGACGCTTTACAGAGTTACCCATCAGCTCAGCGATGCGGTTTACGTTGTCTTCCGGACCTACAACAAGAATCTTGTCACCAACCTGGAAGCGGTAGTTGCGTGAAGCAAACACGTCCATGCCCTGACGAGAGATTCGTGTAACGGTCACACCAAACACGCTTGAGAAGTGCATCTTACCCAGAGTCTTACCGTTCATAGACGAGTTTGTCACCACGATACGACGTGACACGAGCGGCTGGTTGCTCTCGTCATCTTCCCACGGAGTGTCAAGCTCTGGACCGATAAATGCCTGGATGGCTTCAGCGTCTGCTTCGGCACAAACCACGAGCACCTCGTCGCCCATTTCAAACTTATCTTTGCTGCTGGGGATGCTGTACTTTCCTTCGTGAAGCAGACGTGAGAACACTACGTCACGGTTTAGGAACTCATTAATCTGAGCCACTGTACGACCTGCCAGATAGGTATTGTTTACCATGAGGTGCATCTGGTGTGGCTTAGCGTGCGGGTTCTCTGCCTCGTCCTCTTTCAGTTCTTCCTCTTCGTCAGCAAGCCTTGTTCTTGTGATGAAGCGAACGGCAATCGTTGCACCAATAATACCAAGCACACCGAGAGGATAAGCACAAGCATAACCA
>JALEVZ010000087.1 GCA_022788105.1 Prevotella sp.
AGGCCACGGACTGATAAAGAAAGCCACAAAGAACTGGTATCTGCCGCTCAACAAGTGGCAGGACTGGCTGAAACAGTGGATACTCGAAGACCACAAAGAGTGGCGTCCGAACGTCTACGGACAGTGCAAGTCGTGGCTCGACATGGACCTGCAGCCACGTGCCATGACCCGCGACCTCGACTGGGGCATACCCGTGCCTGTAGAGGGAGCCGAGGGCAAGGTGCTGTACGTGTGGTTTGACGCACCGATAGGCTACATCTCTAACACCAAAGAGCTGTGCGACGCGCAGCCAGAGAAGTGGGGACCGTGGCAGAAGTGGTGGCAGGATCCGTCGTCGCGCCTCGTACACTTCATCGGAAAAGACAACATCGTGTTCCACTGCATAGTGTTCCCCACCATGCTCAAGGCTCACGGCGACTACATACTGCCCGACAACGTGCCGGCCAACGAGTTCCTTAACCTCGAGAACGACAAGATTTCGACATCGCGCAACTGGGCAGTGTGGCTCCACGAATATCTCCTGGACTTCCCTGGCAAGCAGGACGTGCTGCGCTATGTGCTCACCGCCAACGCGCCAGAGACCAAAGACAACAACTTCACATGGAAAGACTTCCAGGAGCGTAACAACAACGAGCTGGTGGCAGTGTATGGCAACTTCGTGAACCGCGCACTGCAACTGACGAAGAAATACTTCAATGGCGTAGTGCCAGAGTGTGGCGAGCTGCAAGACATTGACCGCAAAGCCATCGAAGAGTTCAAGGACGTAAAGCAGAAAGTGGAGGCGCTGCTCGACGTGTTCAAGTTCCGCGACGCACAGAAGGAGGCAATGAACCTCGCACGCATCGGCAACAAATACATCACCGACTGCGAGCCGTGGCACGTCGCAAAGACCGACATGGAGCGCGTCAAGACCATACTCTACATCTCTCTGCAGCTCGTTGCCAACCTCGAGATTGCCTTCGAACCGTTCCTGCCGTTCAGCTCGAAGAAGCTGCGCGAGATGCTCAACGTCGCAGAGACACAGTGGGACCAGCTCGGCTCTACCGACCTGCTGAAGCCCGGACACCAGCTCGGCACACCGGCGCTGCTGTTTGAGAAGATAGAAGACGACGCCATAAACGCTCAGCTCCAGAAGCTCGAAGACACAAAAAAGGCTAACGAGGCGGCTGCCTATGTGGCTGCTCCCATCAAAGAGAATGTAGACTTCGAGACATTTGAGAAGATGGACATACGCGTGGGACACATCAAAGACTGCCAAAAGGTGAAGAAGTCGAAGAAACTGCTGCAGTTCACCATTGACGACGGCTCTGGTCAGGACCGCACCATACTCAGTGGCATAGCCGCCTACTACGAGCCGGAGCAGCTCATCGGCAAAGATGTGCTCTTCGTTGCCAACTTCGCGCCGCGCAAGATGATGGGCATCGAGAGTCAGGGAATGATTCTTTCTGCCGTCAACTTCGATGGCTCGCTCACCGTAACAGGTGTGCAGGGCGACGTGAAGCCCGGTTCACAGGTGGGATAACGGTCGTAGTGACAACCCGCCGCCTGGCTTATCACAACACGAATGAGTAATTTTGCTGACGTTATATCGTTAAGCAAACATACCTTTTTTTATTCAACATGAACAAATCAATGTCCATATCGAGAGGCAAAGGCATGGCAGCCATGTGCACAAACGTCATGTCAGGCTTCTTGCAAACAGCCTCGGCGACAGCCACAAAGTATGCGCTCACCACACTGCTGCTGCTCATAGCGGTGCTCTGCCACGCACAGATGGAAGACCCGGTGAAGTTTACTGCGCAGCTCAAGACAGGCACTACCGCCGACGCCGAGATAGTGTTCACAGCCAAGATAGAGCCAGGATGGCACGTCTACTCCACCGAGCTGGGTGGCGGCGGACCCATTGAGGCGACGTTTGAAGCTAAGCGTCACGACGGTATAGAGCTTGTCGGCAAACTCATGCCGCGCGGCAAGGAGCTGTCAAAGTTTGACGACATGTTCGGCATGAAGGTGCGCTACTTCGAGCACACCGCCACATTTGTGCAGAAGATACGGTTTACCAAACCGCAATATGTGCTCAACTGCATGCTCACATACGGCGCATGCAGCGATAAAACATGTATGCCGCCATCGGATGTGAGCCTCAGCAAGCAAGGCAAGGCGCCCGCTCATGTGGCTGACGGCGCTGCGGCGGCAAAGGCAACCGACGCTAAAGCCGCTGGCACAAAGGCTGCCGACGCTGGCGCGAAGACCGCAGGCGCTACAGAAAAGGGCGCTATGACAGGCGCCGAAGCACGCAACGCCGCCATAAACGAGGGTGGCGCTGACGGCGGTGTGGCAGCACGCCCCGAGCCAGGCATGGCTATCGACGACGCGTTTGGCGCTACTGCCACCACCTACGCTGCCACCACAGCTGCTCCCGACGCATCGGCAAGCCTCACAGAGGCAGACCGCGCGAAGCTGTGGCAGCCCGTCATCAAAGAGCTACAAGGCTTTGAGGAGAAGACGAACAACTCGCTCATATACATCTTCTTTGCCGGACTGCTCGGCGGATTCCTCGCGCTGTTCACGCCATGTGTGTGGCCCATCATACCCATGACCGTGAGTTTCTTCCTCAAACGCAACAAAGACCGCCGCAAGGCAGTGCGCGAAGCTATGGCCTACGGTGCCAGCATTGTAGCTATATATGTCACGCTCGGACTGGCAGTGACGCTGCTGTTCGGCGCGAGCACACTCAACGCGCTGAGCACCAACGCTGTGTTCAACCTTCTGTTCTTCGCCATGCTCGTGGTGTTTGCTGCCTCGTTCTTCGGCGCTTTTGAGATACAGCTGCCCTCGTCGTGGAGCAACAAGATGAACACTGCCAGCTCGTCGACGAGCGGAATGTTAAGCATCTTCTTCATGGCGTTCACACTTACGCTCGTCTCCTTCTCATGCACAGGACCCATCATCGGTTTCCTGCTCGTGGCGGTGAGCACACAGGGCGAGATCGTGGCACCCGCTGTAGGCATGTTCGGCTTTGCATTGGCACTGGCGATACCGTTCACTCTGTTTGCATTGTTCCCCTCACTGCTGAAGTCGGCGCCCAAGTCGGGCGGCTGGATGAACGTGCTGAAGGTGACGCTGGGATTTATCGAGCTGGCATTTGCACTGAAATTTCTCTCCGTGGCAGACCTCGCCTACGGATGGCACATACTCGATCGCGAGACATTCCTCGCACTGTGGATAGTGCTGTTCACGCTGTTGGGCTTCTATCTGCTTGGCATGTTCCACTTCTCCCACGACGATGAGGGACGTCGCACCAACGTGCCGCAGTTCTTCCTCGCCCTCTGCTCGCTGGCGTTCGCCGTGTATATGGTGCCCGGCCTGTGGGGTGCGCCACTAAAAGCCATAAGCGCCTTCTCGCCACCTGTCACCACACAGGATTTCAACCTGTACAAAAACACGGTGCATGCGCGCTTCACCTCATACGAGGCAGGCATGGCTGCCGCACGCCTCGAGGGCAAACCGGCACTCATCGACTTCACAGGCTTCGGCTGTGTGAACTGTCGCAAGATGGAGGCTGCGGTGTGGACCGACGCCACCGTGGCAGACCTGCTGAACAATAAGTACGTGCTTATCTCGCTCTACGTGGACGACAAGACACCGCTGTCGGAGCCTATGACCGTGGAAGAGAATGGTCAGCAGCGCACGTTGCGCACCGTGGGCGACAAGTGGAGCTACCTACAGCGACACAAGTTCGGTGCTAACACGCAGCCCTTCTATGTGGTTGTCGACGCCGACGGCAAGCCGCTCAGCCCCTCACGCTCCTACGACGAGGATGTGAGCGAATATGTCGATTTCCTCAACAGCGCACTGACAAAAGCCACAACAAAATAGCTTAGAAGACAACCACTTATCCGTCTGCCTGACACACGTACAGCATCACGCGCTGACGCAGCGTTAGGCAGACGCTGATAAAGCTTAACGAATATTAAAAAAGCAACACTACCGGCATTTAAAAACCAAAATATTTGGAAAAAGAAACTATCTTTTCTAACTTTGTCGAGGAATAGTGCGCTCTTGCATTACCTTGTAGCATAACGCGAAGCGGCGCCACACCACACCAAAACGGCAAGCTATGAATCACACAGCATGGCACGCCACAATTCAAAAACTACGCCACGACGTATTTCTTTTCAAGAAAAAAGGAACAAAGAAAAACGGTTATCACGAACAACACACACGGTGTTTGAAAACGGGACTAACATGGCAAACCGAATAGAATATTAAAATTAAACAATTTAAAATAAATGACAACAACATTATTATTAATAGGAGGTCTGGGTACACAAGAACTTGTTATCATTCTCATCGTAGTATTGCTTCTCTTCGGAGGCAAGAAGATTCCTGAGCTTATGCGTGGACTCGGCAAGGGCGTGAAGAACTTCAAGGAAGGCATCAACGGCATTGAGGAAGACATAAATCATGAGCCTCAGAAGAAGACACAGACCGACAACTACACTAAAGACAACAACGTAGCAGAAAACTAATAGCACAACAGCATCGGCATGACACAACAGACAGAGCAAGAAGAAGTAGATATGTCGTTTTGGGACCACCTTGAAGCGTTCAGATGGATGCTCATAAGAGTGGTTTGCGCCATGGCGGTGTTCGTGATAGGAGGCTTCGCTTTCATACCCTGGATATTCGACCATGTGGTGATGGCGCCCATCGACAACGACTTTTTCCTATACCGTTGGATGGCGAAAGGAGCCGCAATGGTGTCTATGGTGCCCGACGACCTAATGCGGCCGTTCCATGTCGACATCATAAACATACGTCTGTCGTCGCAGTTTTTCCTGCACATGACACTGTCGTTCTGGTTAGCACTGCTCATCACCTTCCCCTACCTCGTGTTCGAGATATGGAAGTTTGTGTGTCCAGCACTCTACGACAACGAGCGCAAAGGCATAAAGTTCACCTTCATATTCGGCACGGTGATGTTTTTCCTCGGCTGCACAGTGGGCTACTCTGTGGTGTTTCCACTCACGCTGCGCTTCCTGTACAACTACCAGCTCAGCCCGGAGATAACCAATCAGCTGTCCCTCGACTCGTACATGAGCAACTTCTTGATGCTCGTGTTTCTTATGGGCGTAGTCTTTGAGCTGCCGTTGCTGTGCATGCTTATGTCGAAGTTAGGATTTCTCAACAGGAAGTTCTTCTCCACATATCGCCGCCACGCCGTTGTGGCACTGCTCGTATTGGCATCATTCATCACCCCGTCGTCAGACCCGTTCACACTCATGGCGGTGTTCATACCCATCTACATATTGTGGGAGTTGAGCGCCTTCCTCGTGAAACCAGCGCCTAAAGACGACGATGAAGAGGACGAAGACGACTACAGTTCCATCACCGACGACGGCGACTACAGACCAGCAGGCGGTGAGAACTAAGCCCAACGACACCCCACCCGCGCCGCTGGCGCAACAACAACACCCACCACACACTCGTGAGCCAAGACTGAAACAACATTTATCTAAGCGACATGGACCAAAACAAAATAAAAGTCGGAATCATCGGATTCGGCAGAATGGGCAACAAATATCTCAAGAAGTTCCGCGCAAACGGACGCTATGAGGTGACCTATATCTGCGATGTGAACGAAGAAGCACGCAACTATGCACGGCAAGAGTCGCCCGAATCGACGATTGTAGACAACGAAAACACTGTGTTCAACGACCCCGATGTGCAGGTCGTGGCACTCTGCACACTCGCCAATCTGCGCAAAGAGCAGATAGAAAAGGCAGTGAAGTGTGGCAAACACATCATCTCTGAAAAGCCCATCGCCGACACTGTGGAGCGCGAATGGGAAGTGGTGCGCACGACAGAAAACTCCAATGTGCTCGCCACCGTCAACCTTTATCTTCGCGATTCGTGGTACCACAACGCCATGAAACAGTTTATCGAAGAGGGCGAACTGGGCGAACTGGCCATCATACGCGTCTGCCACATGACACCAGGACTGGCTCCTGGCGAAGGCCATGAGTACGAAGGGCCGTGCTTTCACGACTGCGGCATGCACTATGTAGACATCGCACGCTGGTATGCAGAGTCAGAATATGCCACCTGGGACGCACAGGGACTGCGCATGTGGGACTACAAAGACCCGTGGTGGGTGCAGTGTCACGGCACGTTCCAGAACGGAATAGTCTTTGACATAACCCAGGGCTTCGTCTACGGACAGCTCTCTAAAGACCAGACCCACAACTCATATATCGACCTTATAGGCACTAAGGGCATCGTACGCATGCACCACGACTTCAAGACCGCTGTCGTTGAGCTGCACGGAGTGACACGCACCGAGCGCATAGAGAAGCCCTTCGGCGGCAAGAACATAGACGTGCTCGTCGACCGTTTCGCCGACAGCATAGAGCAGGGACGTCTCAACAAACACCTCCCCACGATGCGCGATTCTGCCATTGCGTCGGAGTACGCAGAGCGATTCCTCGACGACAGTCGCCGCAACCGCCTGCCTTCTATCGGCGACGAGCAGACACTCATCGCCATTCGCGAGCGCCGCCGCAACATGACCGACGGCTACGGACTGCTCCATGTGCGCAAATAACGTGACAGAAAGAGCCACAAATAAAGGCACAGCAAGCCACAAATAAAGGCACAGGCAAGCGCCGCCCGCCTAAACATCGGGTAAAAAGAAGAAACCAAATAGTAACTTAACACATATTTATTAACACGCTTTACAACCTGCACGGGCTACACCACACAGTCAGACTTCCACGCGAAGCACCATCGACCGAGGCGCCAGCCTACCGCACAAGTAAAACATTAAAAACCAAACAGGCATGTCAAACATTTCAAGAAGAGACTTCCTCAAGTCAGGAGCAGCCGCCATTGCCGGCTTCACCATCGCTCCAAGTTCTGTTCTGGGCAAAAGCTTCGGACACATTTCCCCATCTGACAAGCTCAACATCGCTGCCGTAGGTATCGGCGGTATGGGTCACGCCAACATCAATGCAGTAAAGGGCACGGAAAACATCGTGGCACTTTGCGACGTAAACTGGGACTACGCTAAGGGCGTGTTCGACGAATTCCCGAAAGCAGCACGCTTCTGGGACTTCCGCAAGATGTTCGATGACGCTAAGCTAATGAAGAGTATTGACGCTGTAATAGTAGCCACCGCCGACCACACTCACGCTATTATCTCTGCCGAGGCAATGCTCCACGGCAAGCATCTGTACTGCCAGAAGCCGTTGACACACTCTGTTTACGAGTCACGACTGCTCACCAAGATTGCCGCCAGCACCGGCGTAGCCACACAGATGGGTAACCAGGGTTCGTCATGGGAAGGCACCCAGACCGTGTGTGACTGGATTTGGAACGGCGAAATAGGTGAAGTGCGCCGCGTAGACTGCGCCACCGACCGTCCCATCTGGCCCCAGGGCCTCAACGTTCCGGAGAAGGTGGACGAGATACCGTCAACACTTAACTGGGACCTGTTTACCGGTCCTGCAAAGCTCAACCCCTACAGCCATCTCTACCAGCCGTGGAACTGGCGTGGATGGTGGGACTACGGCACCGGCGCCCTCGGCGATATGGCATGCCACATCATGCACCAGCCCTTCAAAGCCCTCAAGCTCGGCTACCCCACAAAGGTAGAAGGCTCGTCTACACTGCTGCTCAACGCTTGCGCTCCGCAGGCACAGCACGTCAAGATGACATTCCCCGCACGCGACAACATGGCTAAGGTTGCCATGCCAGAGGTAGAAGTTCACTGGTACGACGGCGGCTTGATGCCCGACCGTCCAGAAGGATTCCCGCAAGGCAAGCAGCTCATGCAGAGCGGCGGTGGCCTCACAATATTCCACGGAACGAAAGACACGCTCATCTGCGGATGCTACGGTGAGAACCCGTGGTTGCTCTCGGGTCGCAAGCCCAACGCTCCGAAGGTGGCACGCCGCGTAAACGTTTCGCACGAGATGGACTGGGTACGCGCCTGCAAGGAGAACCCGAAGAACCGCGTAAAGACCAACTCCGACTTCTCCGAGGCTGGTCCGTTCAACGAGATGGTGGTAATGGGCGTGCTCGCAGTACGTCTCCAGGCCCTGAACAAGGTGCTGGAATGGGACGGCGAGAACATGCGTTTCACCAACATCGGCGAGCACGAGACCGTGAAGACCTGCATCAAGGACGGCTTCACAATACACAACGGTCACCCATCGTTCAACAAGACATGGACCGAGCCGCAGAACGCCATCCAGCTGTCGCAGGAGCTTATCAAGCACACCTACCGCGAGGGATGGAAGCTGCCTGACATGCCGAAATAACACACTAACAGCCACGAATAGACAAGCTCGCAAGACGGTTGGCACTACATTTATGCCCCGCTCTTGCCGGCTTGTCTGCCCGTAGCACTTCTTAAAGACACGGCGCGACGCCCTGTCTCACACATCATCACATAAAATCCTCAACATTAAGACACATGAAAAAGTTAATATACACCCTTACACTGCTTGCTTGCACAGCTGGCATCATGCCCGCAAGCGCACAGAAGAAGGTGGCACTGAAAGTCTCTACCGAGACATTAGGCGCTGAGAACAAGACCATCAGCGTAAAGAAAGACAACAAAGGCTACATCACAATATTCGACGGCAAGAGCCTCAACGGATGGCGCGGCTACGGCAAAAACCACGTGCCGGCACGCTGGACCGTTGAAGACGGCGCCCTGAAGTTCAGCAAAGGCGAGGGCGAAGGCGGCGACATCATCTTCGCACACAAGTTCAAAAACTTCATACTCGAGATGGAGTGGAAGGTGTCTAAGGGCGCAAACTCAGGCATATTCTACCTCGCACAGGAGGTGAAGAACGCCCAGGGCAACATGGAACCCATCTACATCTCTGCCCCTGAGTGCCAGGTGCTCGACAACGAAAACCACCCCGACGCCAAGCTCGGCGTCGACGGCAACCGCAAGTCCACCTCACTCTACGACATGATTCCTGCTAAACCGCAGAACGCCAAGCCCTTCGGCGAGTGGAACAGCGTAAAGATTGTGTGCCAAAACGGCCATGTAGAGCACTGGCAGAACGGTGTGAAGGTGCTGCAATACGAGCTGTGGACACCCGAGTGGACCAACATGTTGCAAAACAGCAAGTTCTCGGAGAAGAAGTGGCCCGTTGCCTTCGACCTGCTCAACAACTGCGGTGGCGAGCGCCACGAGGGCTACATCGGCATGCAAGACCACGGCGACACCGTGTGGTTTAAGAACATACGCGTGAAAGAGCTGAAATAGTCTGACACCACCCCATCACCCCCTTCCCTCCGGAAGACACATCCAAACAAACATCAACACAACCCCCAAACCGACAAACAATGAAAAAAACATTATTCGCGATAGCAGCCGTCGCACTTCTTCTGACGGCATGCGGCAACAAGAAGTGCCAGTGCAACTGCAAGTGCCCAGGCTGCGTGTGCAACCAGGAAGCCGCTGCAGACAGCCAGGACCTTGACCTCAAGGTTGCTGACAAGCAGAACGTAGACATCTCAAAGTTCCCCGTCGACAAAGACGGATACATCGTGCTGTTCGACGGCAAGACCCTCAACGGCTGGCGTGGCTACGGCATGGACAAAGCCCCCAAGAGCTGGACCGTGCAGGACGGAGCCATCACGCTGAAGGGATCGGGCACCGGTGAGGGCCACGCTGCCGACGGTGGCGACCTCATCTTCGCACACAAGTTCCAGAACTTCACCCTCGAGCTGGAGTACAAGGTAGACAAAGGCGCCAACTCAGGCATCTTCTACCTCGCACAGGAGGTCATGGGCAAGGTGAACGGCGAGTACGAATATCTCCCCATCTGGCAGTCAAGCTCTGAATATCAGGTGCTCGACAACGCCAACCACCCCGACGCACAGCTCGGCGAAGACGGCAACCGCCAGTCTGCATCGCTCTACGACATGGTGCCTGCCAAGCCGCAGAACGCCAAGCCCTACGGCGAGTGGAACACCGCCAAGATTATGGTGTACAAAGGAACCGTCATCCACGGACAGAACGGCAAGAACGTAGTAGAATATCACCTCTGGACCCCGAAGTGGACAGAGATGCTCCAGGCCAGCAAGTTCAAGAAGGGCGGCGACTTCCCCTACGCTTTCGACCTGCTTAACAACATGGGCGGCGAAAAGCACGAGGGATACATCGGCCTTCAGGACCACGGCGACAACGTGCAGTATCGCAACATCCGCATAAAGGTGATGGACTAATCCTTTGAGACACAAGGACAACCCATCTGAAAAGAAAGGAAACACCATTATGAGAAAATCATTCTGCATAAAGGCACTCATGGCTGCCGCACTGTGCATGCCACTAAGCCTGCACGCCGCCACACCCGTGAAGAAAGCCGCAAACGCAGCACCAAAGCAGCAGAAGGAAATCTGTCTGCAACTCTACTCCGTGCGCGACCTTCTATGGGACATCAACAAAGACGGCAAGGCACAAGAAAGCTACACACAGCTGCTGAAGCGCCTCCACGCCATGGGCTACACCAGCGTAGAGGCAGCATGGTACAACCAAGAGAAAGGCACATTCTACAACCGCGCCGCCGCCGACTTTAAGAAAGACGTAGAGGCAGCAGGCATGAAGGTGCTCTCGTCGCACGTCGCACACGGCCTGACAGCCGACGAGATAGCTGCCGACGACTACACACCCGAGCTGGCATGGTGGAAGAAATGTATCGCCGACCATAAGGCGGCAGGCATGAAATACATCGTCAACCCAGCCATCGGACTGCCCAAATCGCTCAAGGAGCTGGACCTCTACTGCCGCTACCTCGACGCTGTGGGCAAGATGTGTCGCGAGGCAGGACTCGGCTTCGGCTACCACAACCACAACTATGAGTTTGAGAAAGTGGAAGGCAAAGTGATGCTCGACTACATGCTACAGCACACCAACCCCGAGAACGTGTTCTTCCAAATGGACATGTACTGGGTGGTACGCGGAGCTGCCAGCCCCGTCGACTACATCAACAACTACCCCGGACGCTTCAAGTCTTACCACTGCAAAGACAACCGCGAGATTGGTCAGAGCGGCATGGTGGGATGGGATGCTATCTTCGCCAACGCCAAGACCGCCGGTCTGGAGTTCATCGTGGCAGAGATAGAACAGTACTCTGTGCCCGTGGAAGAGAGCGTGAAGCGCAGCGCCGACTACCTGCTCAACGCGCCCTTCGTAAAGGCGTCTTATCCTGAGAAGTAAGTTTTCTATTCATAATCATAGATTTTATTGGTTACGGAGCATTGTCTCTGCCACAGCGCAGAGCAGTGCTCCTTTTTCGTAACCCCACAACCGACAGCACACCTCACTACTACAGGAGAGGCAATGAAACACGTCCAATAAAACATAGGGGGTGGGGTGATAAAACGATAGGAGTGGCTTTATTAAACAACAGGAATGGCTTTATTAAACAACAGGAATGGTATGAAAAAGCGAAAGGAGCGCTTTGACAAAATGATAGTGCCCTTTCGGGCTCCTCACTACGGCCCTTTGAGCTTGTCACTACGCCCCTTTGGCACGGTCAAAAGGGCGTAGTGGGAGCACCACCACACTTTTAACAGACGTTAAGAATTGGAGAAAGCAAAAGGCGACAAAACACAAACGTTTTGTCGCCTTTTTATGTTTTTTGCTTACACAATGACTTTTCACATTTTCATGCCGCCATGACTGTTCGTCGGGCTGTGTCACGCGGGCTGCTACAGAGCGCCGCTACACGAAAAACATGATTATGATTTGCGCTATGACCACACGCAGGAACATGCCCAACGGATAGACCGAGGCATAGCTTACAGAAGCGGTGTCGCCCTTGAGAGTGTCGTTGGCGTAGCCGAGCGCCATAGGGTTTGCCATCGAACCACACAATATGCCACACACCGAACCGAAGTCGAGGCGGCCGCCACGGAGCGCCACGACGCCCACCAAGAGCACGGGCACGATGGTCAGCACGAAGCCGAGTCCCACCCACATGAGGCCTTCGGGACGCATGACGGTGTGGAAGAAGTCGCCACCGGCAGCCAGTCCCAGACACGCAAGGTAGAGCGAGAGCCCTAACTTACGCAGCATGAGCGACGCCGACCGTGTGGTGTAGCTTATGAAGTGGGCGCGCGGACCGAGCGAACCGACCAATATGCCCACGATGATGGGACCACCAGCTATGCCGAGACGCACGGGAGAGTCCATGCCTGGCAGGCTGAAGGGAATGGTTCCGAGCGCGAGACCCAATATCATGCCTAAGAATATGGCTCCGAGGTTTGGCTCGTTGAGTACCTGCACAGCGTTGCCGAGGAAGCTCTCGACATGGCTTATGGCGTCGGGTCTGCCCACCACCGTCACGCGGTCGCCGTATTGCAGCATGAGGTTGTCGGTGGCAAGCAACTTTATGTCGCCACGCATCACACGGCTGACGTTCACACCGTAGGCCTCGCGCAGATGCAGTGCGCCGAGCACCTTGCCGTTGAGCACGGTGCGTGTCACCACTATGACACGGCTCTCGACGTGAGAGTCTATCGCGTTCCAGTCTATCTTTTCGCGGTTCCAGTCCTTCTCCACCTTCTGTCCAAACAATATTTCCATGGCGTCGGCCTCGTCGCGCGTGGTCACCACCAGCACGTTGTCGCCGCTATGGAGCTTGGTCTGCGCCACCGGCACGATGACCTCCTCGCCTCGCCACACGCGCGAGATGATAAATTTAAGGTGTGTCATGCGTGCCACCTCGGCTATGGTCTTGCCCACCACGGCAGGGTTTACCACCACATATTGTGCTATGTACGTGTTGTCGGCATCGGCACCCGTCGTCGGCGACAGGTCGGCGGGGCGCACGACGAGGCGGCGTATCGCCATCATGGCTATTATCACACCCACCACACCGAGCGGATAGGTCACGGCACAACCCAGCGCTGCGCCACTGCTCGACAGTCCATGGTGCTGCAACGCCTGCTGCGCCGCACCGAGAGCGGGCGTGTTGGTGGTGGCACCGCACAGTATGCCCACCATGTCGGGCATGCTGACAGGCAGCACATAGGTCAGCGCCACTGCCATGATTGTGCCCACGGCAATGACAGCGAAGCCCCACAAGTTGAGCTTTATGCCCTCCTGCCGCATCAATGCGAAGAAGTTGGGACCGACATATAGTCCGAGTGTGTAGACGAAGAGCGACAGTCCGAAGGTCTCGGCGAAGTCGAGCATCTGCGCGTCTACGCTCAGATGGAAGTGTCCTGCCACGATGCCGATGAAGAAAACGAATGCTATGCCGAGCGAGATGCCACGTATGTGAATCTTGCCCAGCGCCAATCCTACGGCACATATCAGCGAAAGCACCGCTACAGTCTGCAACGCCGAGTGTACATTGATTAGTCCGTCAATCCATTCCATTTGCCTGTTGATAGTCTTCCGAAGTGTATTTTAAAAAGTTGTTTAAGGGTCTTAGACATGAGACCAATAGATTCAGAGTCCCCACAAAGGGCGGGGGAGGGGTGTCGGGGTGAGAGAGTAGGAGCGCCGAGAGGGCGCAGTTTTTACAGTCCGATGAGCCTGCGCGACATGTATCTGACGGGATACCACGCTGCCGCCCAGCCTATGGCCAGCACCGTGACGAACACTATTGCCACGTCGCTGTAGTGTACACTCACGGGGTAGGCGTTGACTACGAACGTGCCTGAGCTGTCGCCCATCGCTACAAGACCAAACTCCTGTTGCAGCCAACAGAGCAGCAGACCCAGCAATATGCCCACCACGGCACCGATGGCAGATATCATGCGACCCTCGTAGAGGAACACACGCGTCAGCATCTTGTCCGTGGCGCCGAGGTTGCGGAGCGTCTGCACGTCGCGTTTCTTCTCTATGATGAGCATCGACAGCGAGCCGATGATGTTGAAACACGCCACCATGAGTATGAACGATAGGAACAGATAGGCCAGCACCTTTTCTATCTGCATTATGCGGAACGTGTCGGCGTGCTGTTCGAAGCGGTCGAGCACACGAAACTTTGTGCCAGCGAGGCGCTGCATCTTGTCCTTAGCGGCGTCGAGGTCGGTGCCTGGATGGAGCTTCACCATGAGCGAAGACACCATGCCCTGGCGGAAGAAGAGACGACGCGCAAAGCCTATGGAGGTGATGATGTAGTCGCGGTCGTATTTAGCTTGGTTCACGGAGAACACCACACCGGGCGACACCAACGAGTCGGCAACGAAGCCGTCGGCTGGCGACGAGAGGTCGGTGAGCTGGCCCTCACGCTGTGGGGCGTATATCTTCAGGAAGCCATACCACCGCGCGCCGGTGCCAAGAGTTTGGGCAAGGCGTATGCCTGGTATGCCGAACTGTAGGTTGGCAGCCTGCAAGCTGTATTCGCCGTCGCCGTAGAGTATGTCTTGTATGTGGGTCAGACGCTCGAAATTGTCGTCCACACCCATCACGTTGACCATAGCTTGATGGCCGTTGAAGAACGCCAGCGCTTGGTCTTCGACACACTCCGACACCAGTTCTACCTCTGGCAGAGCCTTTATCTGCATGAGCACAGCATCGTCTGCCGCAGCCGTCTTGCCCTTAGCAGGCACTATTTCGAGCTGCGGGTCGAAGTTGGTGAAGAACGATGCCACGAGGTCGTGGAAGCCATTGAACACGCTGAGCACTATGACCAGCGCCATAGTAGCCACTGCCACACCCGTCATGGAGATGACAGAGATTATGTTTATGGCATTGGTGCTCTTCTTTGAGAATAGATATCGGCGCGCAATGAAGAACGGCAGGCCTGCACTCAACGGGCTTTTCGCCGACTTGTGAGGGGCAGGCGAGGGGGCCTGAGGGCCTGCTGACTGCTCCACAGCGCCCTCTTCAGGCTGCGAAGCGTCCTTTTCTGAAGCTTCGACAGGGCCTGCTGACTGCTCCACAGCACCCTCTTCAGGCTGTGAGGGGCATGTGTTCAGGCTGTCTTGCTCGTCAGACTTTACGTTATCGGTCATTTCTTCAGCAGTTCGTCAATATGCTCAATATAGTCGAGTGAGTCGTCAATGAAGAATCGCAGCTCCGGTATGATGCGCAGCTGGTTGCGTACACGTGTGCCCAACTCGTAGCGTATGGTCTTCTCACTGGAGTTGATGTTCTTCATAATCTCGTTTCCACGCTCTGAGGGGAAGATGCTCAGATAAGCGGTGCAGATGCTAAGGTCGGGCGACACGCGGCACTTTGTCACGCTCACCATCACTCCATGCATCATTCTTGTCTGCGACTGGAAGATGAGGCTCAGCTCCTTCTGCAACAGTCGCGCTATACGGTTTTGTCTTGTTTCTTGCATGTTTGTTTCTTTTACTTTATGGTTTGTTGATATGTTTTGTCTGCCTTTTATTAGGCAACAGGGTTCAGGGACAGCAGCTTACGACTTCCAGCGCCACAGCTTATGACTTCCAGCGCCACAGCTTACGACTTCCAGCGCCACAGCTTCACGAGCACACGGCCCACTGGCGACACCACACGGGTGAGGCTGTTGAAGTGTATGTTCTTGCCCACCACGATGAGTGTGACGGCGATAAGCACCAGCACGATGCCCAGTCCGATGCGTGCTGTGAACACCTCGCCAAACAAAGCCACGCTTATAATCATGGCGGTGACAGGCTCAAGCGCACCCATAATGGCAGTGGGTGTAGACCCGACGTCGTGAACAGCGACCACCATGAGCAGCAGCGACATGACTGTCGGCAGCACGGCGAGCATCACGGCAAAGCCCCACTGCGTAGGGGTGGTGAGCAGCTGTAGGTGGTTGGCGGGCGCCGTCAGCGACATGACGCCCACGGTGAGGGCTGCGAAGATGAGCACATAGAACGTGAGTTTCAGTGCCGACATGCGCAGTGGCGACTTGTTCACGATGATGATGTACAGCGCATAGGTGAGCGACGATATGAACACCAGCACCACACCGATGGTGCTCAGCGCCGTGCCGTCGTCGCCCTTGTAGAGCAGTGCTATGCCGGCGAGGGCAAGCAGGATGGACAACACGGTAGACGCCGTGACGCGTTCTTTGAAGAACACTGCCATGATGACTGCCACCATCACCGGATAGACAAACAGTATGGTCGACGCAATGCCGGCACTCATGAAGTAGAAACTGAAAAACAGCGACAGCGACGACGACGAAAACGTCACGCCGAGTCCTGCCAACATCGCCAGCTCCCTGCGTGTCACGGCAAACGATTTGCGCTGCACCGCCATGATGACAGCCAGCAGCAGCACTGCCAGCGAGAAGCGGTAGAACAGCACCGAGCAGGCATTCACTCCCTCGGCATAGAGGGGCAGCGCCCCCAACGGATTGGTACCATAACATGCCGCGGCCACTATGCCGCACAGCGTACCCCTTACTTTTGCGTTCATCTGTGTGTGATGTGTGTTTTACGTGTGTTTACTGTCTGTTGTTTTCATAGGTTGCCGCACGTACATAGTGCGCCCGACAGCGCCAGTGTCTGCCCCGTCGCACAAACCACGGCGGCCCGCAGTGGGAGTGTTTTGCCGCTGCAAAGTTAGCTAAAATTATCCATTCCGCGTCTGCCGCGCCACATATTTGTCCACTTACACGCCATAATTGTGCACATATCTATATAAAAGGAACCGACGCTTCGCGCAATATCAATAATCTTTAGTAACTTTGCAGCGCCGACACGGCACAGCAGCGACTCACACAAGAGACTGCATTAACACAAAAAACGCAACCCATTATGACAATAAACGAACAGCAAGACGAAGTGATAGAAGAGTTTGAGGGCTTCTCAGACTGGATGGACAAGTACCAGATGCTCATCGATTTGGGCAACGACCTCGAGCCTCTCGACGCGAAATACAAGACCGAACAGAACCTCATAGACGGCTGTCAGAGCCGCGTGTGGCTACAAGCCGACTACGTAGACGGACAAATCGTGTTCACTGCCGACAGCGACGCGCTTATCACCAAAGGCATAATAGCTCTGCTCATACAGGTACTGAGCGGCCATACGCCCTCAGAGATAGCCAATGCCGACCTCTATTTCATCGACCGCATAGGCCTAAAAGAGCACCTTTCGCCCACACGGTCGAACGGACTGCTGTCTATGGTGAAGCAGATACGCATGTACGCACTGGCATACGAGGCCAAAGAGGCGGGCGGCAACAAGCCTGCAAGCACAGTGGAGGGTGCCACCAATGCGTAAGTTGCGCACCGTGGAGATGCACCGCATGACGGTGGAGCAGTTTCATGAAGCACAGAAAATGCCGCTCGTGGTGGTGCTCGACGACGTCAGATCGCTCTACAACGTAGGGTCGGTGTTTCGTTCCTGCGACGCCTTTCGCGTAGAGGCAGTCTACCTCTGCGGCATCACGGCGACGCCACCCCACCCTGAGATTCACAAGACAGCACTCGGAGGCGAAGACTCTGTGGCATGGCGCTACTTCGCCGACGCCACAGAGGCAGTGGCAGAACTGCAAAGCCGCGGCTACCACGTGTGGGCAACGGAGCAGGTGGAAGGCTCCACGAAGCTGCAAGACCTGTCCCTCCCCGCCGTCAACGGCTACGCTGTGGTGCTCGGCAACGAGGTGAAGGGTGTAAGGCAGGAGGTGGTAGACCACTGCGACGCATGCCTCGAAATACCGCAGTTCGGCACCAAGCACTCGCTAAACGTCAGCGTCACCGCTGGCATCGTGGTGTGGGAGTTTGCCCGCCGACTGCTCATGTAGCATCCATTCCACACACACATATCTCATAAAACCACAAACATTAATAATAAAGAAACAAAAACCAAGACAATGATTAAATCACTTTTATTATCGGCAGCAGTCACCATGACAGCCGCCATGCCGGCAACGGCACAGCAGAAGAGTTCGCGCGACCACAACCCCGTAGTGAAAGGATGGTATGCCGACCCCGAGGGCGCAGTGCTCGACGGGCAGTTCTGGATTTTCCCAACCTACTCCGCACCCTACGAACAGCAGACCTTCATGGACGCCTTCTCGTCGCCCGACCTCGTGAACTGGACCAAACACCCACGTGTGCTCGACAAGAAAGACGTGACATGGGCACAACGCGCCATGTGGGCGCCCGCCATTCTACATGCCAACGACAAGTACTACCTGTTCTTTGCAGCCAACGACGTGCATGAAGGCGAGGTGGGAGGCATCGGCGTGGCAACCTCTGACAAGCCAGAAGGCCCGTACAAAGACGCGCTCGGCAAGCCGCTCATCAACGAGATAGTGAACGGCGCGCAGCCCATAGACCAGTTCGTTTTCCGCGACGACGACGGACAATACTACATGTACTACGGCGGATGGGGCCACTGCAACGTGTGCAAACTCTCGCCCGACCTGCTGAGCATCGTGCCGTTCAGCGACGGAAAGAAGTTTCATGAGGTGACACCCACCAACTACGTGGAAGGCCCGTTCATGCTCAAGCGCGGCGGAAAATACTACTTCATGTGGAGCGAAGGCGGATGGACAGGACCCGACTATTGCGTGGCATACGCCATAAGCGACTCGCCGTTCGGACCGTTCCGCCGCGAGGGTAAGATACTACAGCGCGACCCCAAGGTGGCAACTGGCGCTGGTCACCACTCAGTGATTCAGGTGCCAGGCAAAGACGAGTACTACATCGTGTACCACCGCCGTCCGCTCAGCGAGACCGACGGCAACAGCCGCGAGACATGTATCGACCGCCTCTACTTCGACAAAGACGGCAAAATAAAGCCCGTGAAAATGACATTTAAGGGTGTGAAACCCGTGAAAATAAAGAAATAAGAGGGGCAACAGACCGTCAACGTTTGAAGAGAAACCCTTGATTTTAACACAAGACATTGCCCCCGACTCTACCGTTGGGGGCAACTACTAAAAGCATCAAGGAATATAAAAAAAGCCACCACGTCCATTTGACAAAATGATAGCACCCATTTTGCCGTCTCACTACGGCCTAATGGCGATGCCACTACGCCCCTTTGAGCACGTCAAATGGGCCTAATGGGAACGCCGCCGCGCTTTTAACACACGTTAAGAATTGGCGTAAGCAAAAACGGCAAAATAGTAGCAAAGTGTCACCTAACAAACGTTACAGGCAACGTAGTGTCCTTATGGTTGAGCTGCACATCAGTGCGCGTCACCACCTTTCCGTCCTTCCGCTCACACGTGTAGCTGAAGGTCACGGTGTCTTTCTTGCCACCGTCGTTCCAGTTTATCACCAATTCGCGATCTTTCACCGACGTCTTGCCGTCAAAATCGCCAAACAACATAAGATAGTTCTTAGTGTCTACAGGCGCATAACGCGTCAGTCCAGTAAACGAAACACCCGCATCGGGAGTGTCGGGATGGGGCTTCGTCGAGGCGATGGTGTCGAGACGGTAGACCTGTCCAGCATATTCGGCAGTCACGCTGTCGCGCACAATGTTGCCCAACACCTTGCTGTCGAGCAGGTTAAGACCATCTTCGTTGACCACTCTCATTTGCAGACTGTAGTCTGACACACCCCAGTCGCCGTCGCCGGGAGTTATGGGGTCGTCGTCGCCACAAGCGGCAAAAAGTGCTCCTACTGCTACAAGTATGGCCGCAACGCAGCCCTTCATCATTGAAAAATGTGTCATCGTTATAAACAAATATGTGTCGTGGTGTAAAAATCTGTCACCGTGCGCACTACCGGCGCACATCTATTAAATGTGCGAAATTACAAAAAATTGCATGCACTACCCGACTTTGCCACACAGGTTTAACGTGAAATTGTGTTTTTTTATATATATTTGCACCTGACACCGACCGTAAACATCACGCCATGGTAACCATCATCATACCCGTCTACAAGACAGAAGCCACCCTCGACCAGTGCGTCAGGAGCGTGCTGGCAGACGCCGACCACGCCGCACAGAGCACCGACGGCGCAGGCAGACCCATCGTCACAGAGGTCATACTCGTCGACGACGGCTCGCCAGACCACGCGCCACAGATGTGCGACCGATGGGCACGCGACGACCGACGAGTGAGCGTCATACACCGCACAAACGGCGGACTGAGCGCCGCACGCAACACCGGACTCGACGCCGCGGGCGGAGAATACATCATGTTCGTCGACTCCGACGACACCATAGAGACGGGCACGATAGCCGCCGCAGTAAGCGCCATAGAGTCGGCAACAGACTGTGACATGGCAGAGTTTCCCGTCATGCGCACCGGCGGATGTCATCACGGCGAGACACTGTCGTTTGCCGACGACACCATCGGCAGCACGCCAGGCGCCAACGGCACACGCCTCTACCGCTCCATGCGCGCCTACTGGCTCCACGCCAAAGCTTACGCCCACAGCTACGCCTGGAACAAGATATATCGCCGACACCTCTTTCGCGACGTCCGCTTCCCCGAAGGACGTGTGTTTGAAGACTCCGCCACACTGCCACTGCTGCTGCGCCACACCCGTTGTGTGGCTGTCACGCCACACGGCAGCTACATCTACCGCGACAACCCCGACGGCATAACGTCGCAGGCAGGCAGCAAAGAGATTGCCTCCCTGCTCGACGCCAACCTCCATGCTTGGCACTTGCTACAGCATGACGTCCCCTGTCCTGCCGGCGACCGCGCAGCAGCTTCTGCCGACGGCAAGTCTTCCCTCCCCGGCAGCAACCCCCTCTGCACCGCCACCTCATCTATTGACGAGGCCGACCGCGCAGCCCTCGACCTCTACTACATGTGCATTTTCAACATACAGGTCACCCTCTGCCGCCTCTCCGCTCAGCGTCCGACGATGCCCCACCACCGCGTGTCGCCGTGGAGTCTCCCCTCACGTCTCGCCCTCAAAGCCCTCCTCCTCCGCACCGTGGGTCTGGACCTCACCTGTCGCCTGCTCGCCCACCGCCTCACCTGGCAGTGACGGGAGCGGACAGACTGCCTTTTCTACCACCTCATCTGGCCGTGAAAGAAACAAATCGGCTGCCCTCCCGACGCCTCACATCGGCGATAATTGTAACAAGGAAAAACACAACGTCACGAAAAAGCGCCGCATACCGACATTTTGTTTGGTATGCGGCGCTTTTGCTTACGCCAATTCTTAACGATTGTTAAATACTGCGCGACGTTGCCATTAGGCCCATTTGACGATGCGAAATGGGCGTAGTGACGTCGCCACTACGGCCTAATGACAATGCCAAAAGGGCACTATCATTTTGTCAAACGGCCGTTTTACCTTTTTACCCTTTTATCTTTTTACCTTTAAAAGCTCTTCCATCCCCCTGCTTGCGCCCTCTTGTATGTGCGTGAGGTTAGGTATGCCGCGGCCCACTACAGGTTCGGGGTCGATGAGATAGATAGGGGTGCCACGGCGCACATACTGCACCAGTCCCGCGGCGGGATAGACGTTGAGTGACGTGCCGATGATGACCAGCATGTCGGCCTGTGCCACCGCCTCTGCCGCCTCGCCAATCTTGGGCACCGCCTCGCCGAAGAACACGATGTAGGGGCGCAGCAGCGAGCCGTCGCCAGCACGTGTGCCAGGCGCCACCTGACAGTCGTCCTCAGGCAATTCGCGTATGTAGCGCGGGTCATCGGGGGCGGCACTCGAGCACACCTTTGCCAGTTCGCCATGCAGATGTATGACATGCGTCGACCCAGCCTTCTCGTGCAGGTTGTCAACGTTCTGCGTCACCACCGTCACGTCGTAGTCACGCTCCAGTTCTTTTATCAGTTTGTGGCCCTTGTTAGGCTGCGCCGCGTACAACTTCTTGCGCAACCTGTTGTAAAACTCTGTCACGAAGTCGGGGTCTGTGACCCATGCCTCGTGTGTCGCCACGCGCTCTACGGGGTAGTTTTCCCACAGTCCGTCGTTGCCACGAAACGTCTTAAAACCGCTCTCCACCGACATGCCGGCGCCAGTGAGGAACACTATTTTCTGCCTTTTCTGATTGTTTTTTTCCATGATGCCATTCTCCTTTATTTACTGCATGGCGCACGGTCCGTCACCAGAGCGCTGCGTCACGCCATCCGTCCGTTGTCTGCGGAAAGCACGTTACAGACATACGAAACTTACATTAATATATGCAAAAATAATCTTTTTTATAAAACAACACTGCAACATTCGGGAAAAAATAACTATTTTTGCACCCGAATATGTTCTGCCGCGCCTATGGCAGACGGCAAAGCGCATGCCGACGACAATGTCAACGTTGTCAGGCACTTGGCGCAAAGAGCCGTTGCAGGAGTCACGACAGCGCCGACTCGCGCCGCGGGCAGAACGTGAAGGAAACAACATTATAAAAATAACATAATTCAAGAAAGACATTAACACATGAACAAAGTAAGTTACGCTTTAGGTCTGGGCATCGGACGCCAGCTCGCACAGATGGGCGCCGAAGACCTCAACATCGACGATTTCGCACAGGCAATCAAAGACATCATTGCCAGCAACGAGCCGAAAGTGAGCGACACTGAAGCGCAAACCATCGTACAGGACTTTTTCAAGAAGCAGGAAGAGAAGCAGCGTGCTGCGGCAGCAGAGCGCTTCAAGGGCAACAAAGAGGCTGGTGAGAAATATCTCGCAGACAACGCACAGAAAGACGGCGTGGTGACTCTGCCCAGCGGACTGCAGTACAAGGTGCTCAACGAGGGCAACGGCAAGAAGCCGAAGGCTACCGACACCGTGAAGTGCCACTACGAGGGCATGCTCATCGACGGCACACTCTTCGACAGCTCCATACAGCGTGGCGAGCCCGCAGAGTTCCCCCTCAACGGCGTGATAGCCGGATGGACCGAGGGTCTGCAGCTCATGCAGGAGGGCGCAAAGTACCGTTTCTTCATACCCTACACCCTCGGCTACGGCGAGCACGGTGCAGGTCAGAGCATTCCTCCCTTCTCAGCACTCGTCTTCGACGTAGAGCTGATAGAGGTGAAGTAACGCTGTCAGCATAGGGAGCAGAGGCAAAGCCAATATAAAACAGAGGAAAAACCAATATAAAACAAGGGCAAAGCCAATATAAAACAAGGGCAAAGCCAATATAAAACAAGGGCAAAGCCAGCATAAAACAGAGGCAAAGCCCGAATAAAGCAGGCTTCACCCCCCGATAAAATCGTGCGTCCACAGCCTCTCTCCACCATCATAACACAAGAACATAAATACATAACAATAAAAAGAAATGAAAAAACTTTTATTCGCAGCCGCTATGGCTGTAGCAGCAGGATCAATGATTTCTTGCGGCAATTCTACACCTAAGGCCGACCTTAAAAACGACGTCGACACCATGAGCTACGCTATGGGACTCTCTCAGACACAGGGTCTGAAGGAATATCTCGCACAGATGGAGATCGACACCACCAATATGGACGCCTTCGTAAAGGGTCTTAACGACGGTGCCAACGCTGGTGACGACAAGAAGAAGGCAGCCTATTTCGCTGGCATCAACATCGGTCAGCAGATCAGCAACCGCATGATTAAGGGCATCAACTACGAGATTTACGGCAAAGACTCTACCAAGTCTATCTCTCTGAAAAACTTCATGGCAGGCTTCGTAACAGGCGCTACCGGCAAGAAGGGCCTCATGAGCGTAGAGCAGGCAGGCCAGCTCGCACAGATGAAGATGCAGGCCATCAAGGCAAAGAACATGGAGAAGACCTACGGAGCCAACAAGACCGCTGGCGAGAAGTTCCTCGCTGCCAACGCCAAGAAGCCCGGAGTGAAGACTCTCCCCTCAGGCGTGCAGTACAAAGTGATAAAGGAAGGCAACGGCGCCATGCCTAAAGACACCTCTTTGGTGACCGTTCACTACGAGGGACGCACCATCGACGGCAAGGTGTTTGACAGCAGCTACAAGCGCAACCAGCCCACCGATATGCGTGCAAACCAGGTAATCAAGGGTTGGACAGAGGCTCTCGTACACATGCCCGCAGGCTCAATATGGGAGGTTTACATTCCCCAGGAGATGGCCTACGGCGAGCGTGAGGCAGGCGAAATCAAGCCCTTCTCAGCACTCATCTTCAAGATAGAGCTCATCTCTGTAGACAAGAAGAAATAACAATAGACAACATCTATAAACACACAACTAAAGGGGCGGTCTGCAAGGGTCGCCCCTTTTAGGATGAAGTAAAACCATACGGACATGAAGAAAATCATTATGCTCGCCGCCATCTTAGTGGCAAGCACGGCACTCTACGCAGCGCCCGACAAGAAAAAGAAGAAGGCTGCCGCCGAGGCAGCAAACAAGCCACAGCCCACAGTGCTCACATCGGCAAGCGACACACTGAGCTACGCCGCCGGCATGAGCCTCACACGCGGACTCATCGACTATCTGATTGGCGAATATAAGGTAGACACTGCCTACATCGCCGACGTGGCAGCAGGATTTCGCGACGCCACAAGCAAAGACACCTCCGACCCCAAAGCCAACGCCTACACTGCCGGCACACAGGTGGCACAGATGGTGTTGACACGCATGCTGCCCAACGTGGAGAAGCAATTCGAAGGCTCTGAGCACACCATAGATCACAAAAAATTCTTCGAAGGCTTCGTGTCGGCACTGCTCGGCGACACCACTGTGATGACCATTGACAAGGGCACGAGAACATTCAACATCATGCGCCAAGCCGATGAAGCGCGTGTCAAAGCTATATGGAAAGCCCGCAACGAGCAGTGGCTTAAAGACAACGCACAGAAAGAGGGCGTGAAGACCACCGCCAGCGGACTGCAATACAAGGTGCTGACCGAGGGAACAGGTGCCAAACCTGAGAAGACGAGCACCGTGACAGTGAAGTATAAGGGTAGCCTCATCGACGGAACCGAGTTTGACAGTAGCTACAAGCGCAAGCCACAGACCACAGAGTTCCGCGCCGACCACGTGATAAAGGGATGGACCGAGGCACTCACCATGATGCCCGAAGGCAGCAAGTGGGAGCTGTACATACCCCAGGAGTTGGGCTACGGCGACCGCCAGATGGGTCCGACCATCAAACCCTACTCTACACTCGTGTTCACAGTAGAGCTTGTAAAGGTAAACAAGGAGGAGGAAAAGGCTGACGACGCTAAGACCGCCGATGCCACCAAGACCACAGACACAGCCAAGACTGCCGACCGTGCCGCCACTGTGAAGAAGACTCCGGCAAAGAAGGCACCCATCAAGCGAACCATTACAAAGAAAGCGAAATAAGCCGTCGCACGGACCATCGGCAACAACCGCCACGTCCATACAGCGCGCTTACAAAACAGCTGTGCCTCAACGGGTTTGTCACTACGGCCCTTTGGCAGCGCCACTACGGCACTTTGGCAGCGCCACTACGGACCTTTGGCAGCGCCACTACGGCATAACGGCGCAGTCATAGCATTACAATGTAAACGCCACCACGCTTTTAACACAAAAATGAGGGGAAACCACCGACCGCGCGGTCGATAGGTTTCCCCTCATTTTTATTATATGTTCTGATGTATTGTTGCGTGCTTATGCGTTCAGCTTGATGGTGAGTTTCTCAAGCATGTCGCGTGTCATGGTGTCGAGATCGTACTTCGGATTCCAGTCCCACTCTTCGCGTGCGCAGTGGTCGTCCATGCAGTCGGGCCAACTTTCGGCAATGCTCTGCTTCAGAGGGTCTACGTCATACACCATCTCGAAGTCGGGTTTGTAACGCTTGATGGCCTGGAACACTGTCTCTGGAGCGAAACTCAGCGACGCGATGTTGAATGCGTTGCGGTGAATGAGGCGTGTGGGGTCGGCCTCCATCAGCTGCACTGCGGCGTCGAGAGTGTCGGGCATGTAGATCATGTCCATAAGTGTGCCCTCCTTGATGGGGCATACAAACTTCTCGCCGCGAACCGCAGAGTAGTATATATCCACTGCGTAGTCGGTGGTGCCACCGCCCGGAGGTGTGATGTATGATATCACGCCGGGGAATCTTACAGAACGTGTGTCAACGCCATACTTGTTGAAGTAGTAGTCGCTGAGCAGCTCTGTGGTGACCTTTGACACGCCGTAGATGGTGCGCGGACGCTGTATGGTGTCCTGCGGGGTCTTCCATTTCGGTGTGTCTAAACCGAACGATCCGATGGAGCTTGGTGTGAACACGGCGCATCCGTGCTCGCGTGCCACCTCCAGGATGTTCCACAGACCGTCGATGCCGATGCGCCAGGCAAGACGGGGCTTCGACTCTGCCACTACAGAAAGGAGCGCTGCGAGATTGTAGATGGTGTCTATGCTGTACTGCTTCACCACGTCTGCAATCATCTGGGGGTTGGTGACGTCGCACTCTGCCATAGGACCGCCCTCAGCAAGCTCACCCTGCGGCTCTGCGCCCTTGATGTAACCTGCCACCACATGGGTGCCACCGTAGATTTCACGCAATTTTCTTGTCAGTTCCGAGCCTATTTGTCCTGTAGAACCAATGACCAAAATATTTTTCATACAATTAGTTTAAGTTTTATTATAAATGATTTATTGATAATTTCTAAGATTTACGTTTGCGAGTGCAAAATAACTACTTTTTTCGATACTTACCAAATTTTTGCGCGTCCATTTTCGCCCTTTCGTCTGTCCGTATGTAAATTTAAAACTTGCCGTCGGGCAATATATATTTTATTTAACATATTTAACGCTGCGGAGGTATGTTATCTAAAAAATTATGAGTTAATTTGCAAAAGAATTCTACGAAACAAATTTGCCAACGTCTGCACGTCTGGCACAGCAATAAAACAACACAACTTATTATAAAATCCTAATAGCATGTACGGAAAAGTAAAAGAACATCTTGCTGCCGCACTGGAAAACCTTAAGGCGGCAGGTTTGTACAAAGAAGAACGCATCATTGAGAGCCCGCAGCAGGCAGCCATCCAGGTGAAGGGCAAGGAAGTGCTCAACTTCTGCGCCAACAACTATCTTGGCCTCTCCAACAACCCACGCCTCATCGAGGGAGCAAAGAACATGATGGACCGCCGCGGATTCGGTATGTCGTCAGTGAGATTCATCTGCGGAACACAAGACATCCACAAAGAGCTTGAGGCTGCTATCTCGGAGTACTTCCAGACAGAAGACACCATACTCTATGCAGCATGCTTCGACGCCAACGGCGGACTGTTCGGCTCGTTCCTTACCGACGAAGACGCCATCATCTCCGACGCCCTCAACCACGCCTCTATCATCGACGGCGTGCGTCTCTGCAAGGCAAAGCGCTACCGCTACGCCAACGCTGACATGGAGGAACTGGAGAAATGTCTGCAAGAAGCACAGGCACAGCGCTTCCGCATAATCTGCACCGACGGCGTGTTCTCTATGGACGGCAACGTTGCTCCGATTGACAAGATATGCGATTTGGCAGAGAAATACGACGCCCTCGTGATGGTTGACGAGTCGCACTCGGCAGGCGTGGTGGGCGCAACAGGCCACGGTGTGAGCGAACTTTGCGACACTTACGGCAGAGTAGACATCTACACTGGCACACTGGGCAAGGCGTTTGGCGGCGCACTGGGTGGCTTCACGACAGGCCGTAAGGAGATAATCGACATGCTCAGACAGAGCAGCCGTCCCTACCTCTTCTCCAACTCACTCGCTCCATCCATCATCGGCGCAAGCCTTGAGGTGTTCAAGATGCTGAAGGAGGACAACTCTATCCACGACCGTCTGGTAGAAAACGTCAACTATTTCCGCGACAAGATGCTCGCCGCAGGCTTCGACATCAAGCCCACACAGAGCGCCATCTGCGCCGTGATGCTCTACGACGCTCCTCTGTCGCAGCGCTATGCCAACCGTCTGTTGGAAGAGGGCATCTACGTCACAGGCTTCTACTATCCTGTCGTGCCTAAGGGTGAAGCACGCATCCGCGTGCAGCTCTCTGCCGGACACACACGCGAACAGCTCGACAAGGCTATCGCTGCCTTCATCAAGATAGGCAAAGAGCTCGGCGTGTTGAAGTAATACTGCACTCACAGCACTACCCGCAGCGCGTCTGCGGATAGGCTGTCGACAAGCCCACAAACAGAAAGTGGGGAAGCTAAAAGGCCACGTTGCCTTCTGCTTCCCCACTTTTTATTACCACTGTGGTAGTCTTTTTTACCTTTTTACCTTTATCTTTTTACCACTGTGGTAGTCTTTTTTACCTTTTTACTTTTTTACCTTTTTACCTTTAAATGTCCTTTTTTACCTTTTTACTTTTTTACCTTTTTACCTTTAAATGTCCTTTTTTACCTTTTTACCTTTACCCACATTACGCCTCTGCCTTGCGTGTTCCCATTCGTGCCTCTACCACGTTCACGACGTAGTCGCCGAGTTTTTCACACTCCGACACGATGTCCATATACATCGTACCGATGGCGTAGGTGTACTTATGGTCGTTCACATCGTTTATGTTCTGACTCTTAAGCTGAGTGCGGTAGTTGTTTATCTCGTTTTCGATGTTGAACGAACGGTTAGCGTCGAAGTTGTCTTTACGTCCCAGGAGCAACACGTTCATCTGTGTGAGCGAGTCGTCAGTCAGCTCAAGCATCTGGTGCAGGTGCTCATACTGCTGCTCCGTAAAGTCCTCTTTACCCTTCAGTTTGCGGCTGAGTGTGCGTGCAATGTTGTAGCACGAGTCGCCGATAGACTCTATCTCCGATATCTCGCGCAGCATGGCGCGTATCTTTGCCTTGGTGTCGTCGGAGAGATGGGCGTCGCTGACGTTGTCGAGATAGTTGGCAATCTCTATCTCCATGTTGTCAGATATGCTCTCATACTTCTCTATTCGGGTAAAGAGCTTGTTAAACTGTGCGTCGTCCTTCATGCCCAGCAGCTCGCGCACCATGATAAACATGCGGTGTATGCGCTCGGCAAACGACTGTATCTCCTTCTGCGCCTCAAGCACTGAGAGCTCCGGAGTCTTCATGATGGAGTTGCCACCGATATAGCGCAGGCGGAAGTCGTCTTCGTCTTTCTTTGCCGACGGCTTGATGACGTAGCACACGAAACGCTCCATCTGCGGAATGAGCCAGATGAGGATGGAGGTGTTGCACACGTTGAACGTGGTGTGGAAGGCGGCGAGCACCACCGACAGACGGGCAGCGTCGATGTGGCTGGCGTGCGGGTCTACGCCCACAAAGCCACACACCATGTCGATGAACGGGTAGAAACCGCAGAGCACCCACAGCACGCCAAACACGTTGAACGTGAGGTGTGCGAAGGCGGCACGGCGCGCCTGAGTGTTAGCGCCCATAGCGGCGATGTTGGAAGTGATGGTCGTTCCGATGTTCTCGCCCAACACAAGAGCTATACCCATATATATAGGCAACACGCCAGAGGAGCACAGCACCATCGTGATGGCCATCAGAGCTGCCGACGACTGCATGCAGAACGTCAGCACGGTGCCTATGCCAAGAAACGAGAACACGGTGAAGTAGCTGTCCTTGTCAAACGAAGCGAAGAAGTCTATGACGGCTTGGTTGTGGCTGAGGTCCATCTCCTTACCAGTAGCACCGAGTGTAGAAATGGCGAAAAACATAAATGCCACACCAAAGAGGAAGTCGCCGATGTAGCGGTGTTTGCGCGTGTAGATGAGCAGCAGGGCTATGAAGAAAGCGGGAAACACGAGGTTCACCATGTTAAACGAGAAGCCGAGCGTCATAATCCACGCCGTAAACGTGGTGCCGATATTCGCGCCCATGATGACGGAAATGGCCTGTGCGAGAGTGAGCAGTCCGGCGTTGACAAACGATACGGTCATCACCGTGGTGGCTGTTGACGACTGCACGGAAGCTGTTACGAACATACCGGTGAGCAGTCCGGTAAAGCGGTTGGTGGTCATGGCGCCGAGTATGTGGCGCAACTGCGAGCCTGCCATCTTCTGCAGAGCTTCACTCATGACCTTCATACCATAGATAAGGAGCGCGAGTGAGCCTACAATCTTAAAAAAAATCCAAATCGACATATTTTTATTTAATTTGTTTCGTTTTGCATATAATGTGTCGAAAAATCGTCGTATCTTTGTTTCTAAGGGAGTCGGGCGCCGTCCTGCCGCCGCCGTGTCGCCGCTGTGCCGTCACGAGGAGCTGTCCGATGCTGTCTGCACCGACTTCCGGTAACCGCGAATCATACTAATGTCTAATCTTAAATCGTGTAACCAGAATGAAACAGATAATACAAATTCGCTGCAAAAATAATAAAAAAACTTTGAACATAGAAATTGGAAGCACACTTTCTGAAGTTTTTGACAAATTAAACATCGACATGCCCTACGGGCCGATTAGCGCGAAGGTGAACAACAAGGTGGAAGGCATGCACTTCCGCCTGTACCACAACAAAGACATCGAGTTTCTCGACATGCATTCCTCTTCTGGCTCAAGGGCTTACACACGCACACTGTTCTTCGTGCTCTGCAAGGCCGTACACGACCTCTACCCCGACGGGTCGGTGGTCATAGACATACCCGTCTCCAACGGCTACTACTGCGACCTGAAGATAGGACGCGCCGTGACAACCGACGACTGCAACAACCTTCGCCGCCGCATGGAGCAAATCATAGCTGCCGCCATGCCCATAACGCGCCACGAAGCACCCACGGAAGATGTGATGAAAATGTTTGCGACGCTCGGCACACACTCCAAAGTGGAGCTGCTACGCACCTCCGGACGCCTCTACACCACATACTACGACATAGACGGCTACGTAGACTACTTCTACGGAACACTGCTCACCAACACCTCACAACTCTACCTCTTCGGACTCGAAAAATACTACGACGGACTGCTACTGCGCATACCGTCGCCACAAAACGCCGCCGTGCTGGGCAAGGTGACACGCCAAGACAAGATGTTCGAGATATTCAAAGAGCACCACCGCTGGCAAGACATACTCGGCATGGGCACCGTCGGAGCCTTCAACGCTGCAGTGGAGGGCGGACTCGCCAACAGCATAGTGAACGTCAGCGAAGCGCTGCAAGAGAAGAAGATAGCACACATAGCAGAACAGATTGCCGCACGACAGGGCGTGAAAATGGTGCTCATAGCCGGACCCTCGTCGAGCGGGAAGACCACCACCTGCAAGCGACTGAGCATACAGCTGCTCACCTGCGGCATCAGGCCCGTGCCCATCTCCCTCGACGACTACTTCGTAGACCGCGAGCAGACACCACGCCAACCCAACGGCGACTACGACTACGAGAGCATACACGCCCTCAACCTGCCGCTGCTCAACAGCCAGCTCGCCGCCCTGTTCAACGGCGAAGAGGTGGAGCTGCCGCGCTACAACTTCCAGACAGGACGCAGCGAGAAGAGCGGCCACAAGCTACAGATGCTGCCCGGCGACGTGCTCGTGGTGGAAGGCATACACGCCCTCAACCCCGAACTCACGGCACAGATACCCGACGACCTGAAGTTCCGCGTCTACGCATCGGCACTCACCACCATACTGCTCGACACCCACAACTACATCCCCACGACCGACAACCGCCTGCTGCGACGCATCATACGCGACTACAAATACCGCGGCTGCTCAGCACAAGACACCATACGCCGCTGGCCCAGCGTGCGCGCTGGCGAAAACAAGTGGATATTCCCCTATCAGGAAAACGCCGACGTGATGTTCAACACTGCCATGATCTACGAGCTGGCGGTGATAAAAAAGCAGGCAGACCCCGTGCTCGAAGCCGTGCCAGAAAACTGCGAAGAATATGCCGAAGCCTACCGTCTACGAAAATTCCTCAGCTACTTCCACGCCGTAGACTACGACAAACTGCCGCCCACATCGCTCCTACGCGAATTCCTCGGAGGCAGCACCTTCACATATTGACACACACGCGCAAACGCGACAACCGCCGTTGGGAAGAACAAGAATCGCCATTTGGCAAAGCAAGAGCTGTCTGCTGATAAAAAGACGGCTGCCATTTGACAAAATGATAGCAGCCCTTTGGCATTGTCATTAGGCCGTAGTGGCGACGTCACTACGCCCCTTTCGCATCGTCAAATGGGCCTAATGGCAACGTCGCGTAGCATTTAACAATCGTTAAGAATTGGCGTAAGCAAAAGCGCCGCATACCAAACAAAATGTCGGTATGCGGCGCTTTTTCGTGACATTATGATTCGGCGCGAGAAAGCCCCAATATCCCAGAGGGGCCTGGGGGAGAGAGACAGGGAGTTGGGAAAGAGATGCAGAGGACTTGGGAAAGAGATGTAGAGGAGCCTGAGGGAGAGATGCAGAGGGTCTATTTTTTACCTTTTTACCTTTTTACCTTTTTACCTTTAAACGTTTCTCGGGTGGTGCAACAATATCGCATCGCGCAACTGCTCGTTGCCGATGTGCGTATATACGAGTGTGGTGTCTATCTTCTCGTGGCCGAGCATGGCCTGAATAGCCCGCAGGTCGGCGCCGCCCTTGAGCAGTTCGGTAGCGAACGAGTGGCGAAACGTGTGAGGAGAGATGGTCTTGGCGATGCCTGCCTCGGCAGCCTGACGCTTCACCATGATGAGAATCATCGTGCGCGTGAGGTGGGCGCCGCGTCGGTTGAGAAACACATAGTCCTCTTCGCCAGGTTTGATGTTCATCAGATTGCGGTCGTAAAACCACATCTGAAGCTCCTTCACCGCCTTGTCCGACATGGGCACAAGGCGCTCTTTGCTGCCCTTGCCGCGTATGCGCATGAACCGGTCGTCGAGATAGAGGTCGCTGAGACGCAGCGTGACCAGCTCGCTCACACGCAGACCGCACGAAAACATGACCTCTATGATGGCCCTGTTGCGCGTGCCCTCCCACTTCGACAGGTCTATCGACTCCTCGATGCGGTCCACCTCCTCCACGGTCAGCACTTCCGGCAGATGCTCGCCCAGCGTGGGCCACTCGAGCAACTCCGTAGGGTCGGCGTCGATGTCGCCATCGATGACGAGGAATCGGAAAAACGCACGCACGCCGCTCAGCACACGCGCCTGCGACCGCGGCCCCACACCACACTCGTGCAGCGTGGCAGCAAACGCCTGCAAGTGGTCCAGCCGCACGTCTGCCGGCGCCAGCGACTCACGCTCCATGAATGTCTCAAGGTGTGACAAGTCGTTGCGATAGGCCTCTATGGTGTGTGGCGAGAAGTTGCGTTCGAGACGCAGATAGCGCACGTAGCGCCGTATGACAGGAGTCAAACTGTTGTTCATAACAGTGCAAAGATAGCCTGTTTTACTCGATTTACAGTCTGTTTTCAACAATAATCGGCACCCGTGGGCACAATTTATTGCCGCTTTCACGTCACCGTGGCGCTGCCGTCATGTTTTTTTCCGTCAAAAACTTGCCAGTCACAGACAAGATGTTTAATTTTGTCGACGACAACATGCCACACGTAACAAAACACATTGAAAGATGAAAATACAGATCATAAACGGGCCAAACCTCAACCTGCTCGGCACACGCGAGCCTGGTATCTACGGCAGCAGCACCTTCGACAGCTACCTCGAAGAGCTGCGCGCGCAATATCCCGACATGCAGATAGACTACTACCAGAGCAACATAGAGGGCTGCCTCATAGACAAGATGCAGCAGACAGGATTCTCTTACGACGGCATAGTGCTCAACGCTGGAGCATATACCCACACCTCCGTGGCGCTGCAAGACTGCATACGGTCGCTGCGCTGCCCCGTCGTGGAGGTACACATCAGCAACGTACACAAGCGTGAGGAGTTTCGTCACAAGTCCATGATATCGTGCGCGTGCCTCGGCGTGATAGCCGGCTTCGGACTCGACAGCTACCGTCTGGCTATAGAGGCGCTGACAAGACACAAGCAGTAGGAGCAGGAGTGAACGTGAAAAGACTACTTATGGCAACAACCAACCCACAACACACCACACCGACAACGAGTGGTGACGACGCACTCGACCGCTACATACTCGACCACACCGACCCCGAGGGCGACTACCTCTACCGCCTCTACCGCGCCACAAACATACACACCCTGCACGGACGCATGGCAAGCGGACACCTACAGGGGCGCCTGCTGAAGATGCTGGTGCAGATGGTGCGCCCGAAAAACATACTCGAAGTGGGCACGTTCAGCGGCTACAGCGCCATCTGCATGGCAGAAGGCCTGGAAGAGGGTGGCACCGTGTGGACCTACGAGATAAACGACGAGCAGGAAGACTTCACCCGTCCGTGGATAGAAGCATCGCCCGTGGCAGACAAGATAAAGTTTTTTATCGGCGACGCCAACGTCGAAGCGCCCAAGCTCGGCGTGGTGTTTGACATGGCATTCATCGACGGCGACAAGCGCACATACCTACAGACCTACGAGAATGTGCTGCCGCTGATGCGACAAGGAGGATTCATCCTCGCCGACAACACGCTGTGGGACGGACATGTGGTAGACGCCGCTTACGACCACGACCACCAGACGAGGGGCATAAAAGAGTTCAACGACTTCGTAGCCACCGACCCTCGCGTAGAACGGGTCATCGTGCCGCTGCGCGATGGACTGACTATTATAAGGAAGTTGTAGGCGGCTTCAGAAAGAAGTTTTATTCTCTTAATAATTTAAGTTTCGCATGCCTCTGGCATGCTGAAACTTAAATTAACAAGAAGATTATAACTCCCCGACCAAAACAAAAGACCTGACAGTTAGCGTCATACTAACCGTCAGGTCTTTTTATATTATATTATTTCAAACTTCTTACACACCCTCTCTACTTCTTCTTTGCCGTTGGTGCAGGAAGCGCGAAGGTGCCGTTCTTGCGGAAATACTTCTCAAAAAACAGTATGTGGTAGTCTATTGAGTTTGCCCAATAGGCGCCAGTGTGACCGCCAGGACGTGTGGTGAAGTCGTGGTCGATGCCCAGTCCGAGCAGCCTCTTGTGCAAATCCTTGTTCACTTCGAGGAAGAAGTCAGCCTCACCACAGTCAATCGTTATCCACAAGTCACCGTTTTTGATGCGCTTGAGCTGCCCCATGACGCTGTGTTCGTCCCATGACTGCTTGTTGGAAGCCATCTCTCCGAGCACGTCGGGGATGTTCCAATTGAGCGGGAACGGGCGTATATCAACACCTCCACTCATGCTACCGCAAGCGCCGAAGAGGTCGGTATGGCGCATGGCGAGGAAGAGTGCGCCGTGTCCACCCATGCTAAGACCGGTGATGGCACGACCTTGACGTGACGCCACAGTGCGGTAGTGGGCGTCGATATAGGGCACGAGCACCTTCGTATAGAAGCTCTCATACTGGAAGTCTTTAAGCACTGGGCTGTCAAAATACCATGAATTGAGCGCCGCCATCGACACGAATATCAGCCCCTTCTCGTCTGCTATCTGCGGCAGGCATGGCTTTATGTCCAGCCACGAGCGCTCGTTGCCGTAGGCTCCGTGCAACAGATAGACCACGGGGAAGCGCATGTCTTTGTTTGCTTTGGTCTGAGTGGGTGTCACAACCACCACTGCAATGTCGCGGTTCATTACTTCGCTGTGAAGCTTCAGGGTGTCCACATTGCCCGCAAAGGCCATGCAGGCAGACAGAAGAAGCAATGATAACATCTTTAATCGGTTCATGTCTTATGTTTTTTAGATTGATATTTTCGTGTCATCAGGCAGAGCAGACCTTTCAACCAGGCACTCCTCGCCCCACTACCTACACCCCACTCTATACATAGTCACCTCATGGTAGGTGTCGCCGGGTCGCAGGACGGTGGTGGGGAAGTTGGGGTGGTTGGGCGAATCGGGGTGATGCTGCGTCTCGAAGCAGGCGCCCCACGACGCGGAGTAGGGGTGTCCGTGTCGCGTGTTGGCCCTGATGTTCAACGTTTTGGCAGTGTAGAAGCACAGGCCGGGCTGCGTTGTAAACGTCTTTAGCTCTCGTCCGCTGGCGGGGTCGTACAGTTCTGCGACGAGCACAGGCTTGCGTCCGCTCCTGCCTGCTACACAATAGCTGTTGTCAAAGCCGTTGGGCAGGCGGTCCATGCGGTCGCCAATCCTTGTCCATCGGCGCAGATCGAGCGGCGTGCCCTTCACCTTCGCAATCTCTCCGGTTGGAATCAGGTCGCCATCAGTCACTACATAGTCTTTCGCGAAGATGCGCACATAGTGTCCGAGCACACTCTCCTTTGCGCCAGAGAGGTTGAAATAGCTGTGGTTGGAGAGGTTTACGACGGTCGGACGGTCTGTTGTGGCAGTATATTCGATGCGCAACTCGTTGTCGTCGGTCAGCGTGTAGTCCACCCTCACGTCCAGATTGCCCGGAAAGCCTTCCTCCATGTCTGGCGAACGGCGTGTCAGCGTCAGCGTGGCGGAGCTGTGGTCTGCCGCTGTCGAGGCGTTCCACACGTGAGTGTAGAAGTTTCTCCGTCCACCGTGTATGCTGTGGCGGCCGTTTGAGTTCTTCGCCAACACATACTCCTTACCGTCGAGTGTGAACCTCGCGTTGCCTATGCGGTTGATATATCGCCCCACGATGCATCCGAAAGCGGGGTGTCCTTTCAGATAAGCGTCGAGGCTATTGAGTCCCAACACTATGTTGTCCATCCGCCCGTTGCGGTCGGGCGCCGTCAGCTCCACCACTATGCCGCCATAGTTTGTTATCTTCGCCACCATGCCACGCGAGTTTGTCAGCGTGTACAGATACACCGTTTCGCCGTCTGCCGTGCCCCACTCCTGCTGCGTGACGGCAGGTGCGGCGCCCCATGCAGGCTGTGCAAGCGCCATGACCACGGCGCAGATGAATGTCAATACATATCTCATAGCGCTGCGTGTTTACTGTCGTGTGGTGATGACCAGTTCCTTGCCACGCTTCAGGTCGTCGTGGCTTATGAAGTAGCCGTTGAGTGGTTTGCCGTCGTAGGATATGGTGTCGAGCTTGCGTCCCGTGCCCTTCTTGGTGACGGTAAACGTTGTGTCTCCCATCGTGAACTCCACCTTGTCAAACACCGGCACCGTGACGATGTATTCAGCATCGGCTGGTGAGAAGGAGTACAGGCCCATAGCGTTCATCACATACCACGCCGAGAGGCTGCCTTCGTCGTCCATTCCCGCGTAGGCGAGATGCTCTTTGCCCATGGCGTAGTAGTCGTTCATGATTTTGTCTATCTTCTCCTGCGCCTTTTCCGGCTTGCCGATGAAGTAGTAATAATAAGCTATTCCCTGCGACGGTTGGTTGCCCACGCAGTACTGTCCGAACCATCCGGTCATGTTGTCGGCCTCATATCCCTCAAACGGTGTGCTGAACAGGCGGTCGAGTTTGGCCTCAAACGCTCCCTTGTTAGGAAACAGCGACACCAGTCCCTGTGGGTCGTGCGGTGCGAAGAACGTTGCCATCCATCCGTTAGACTCGCGGTACATATATACATAATAAGGTATGCCTGGGTCGAAAGGCGTGACCCATGAGCCGTCGGCGAGGCGTCCGCGCATAAATCCTGTGGACTTGTCGAACAGGTTGCGGTAGTTTTTCGAGCGGTCCATCAGCACGTTGCAGCTCTCCGTGTCGCCCAGCGCACGCGCCATCAGCGCCACAGAGTAGTCGCTATAGGCATATTCCGTGGTTTTCTGTACCGACGCCTTAGCCTCGTTTTCCTCCGTTTTGACCGTGGGGTTTGCCACCTTGTTTTCTGCTATCCATCCCCGCTGTCGATATTCGTCGCCATATTTTCGGCCGCCCTTGTGTCCATTACACCACGAGCGAGTGGCGTTGTTCAGCGCCAACTGGTAAGCCTTGTCCACATCAAAGTCGCGTATGCCGCGCAGGTAGCTGCCCGTTACAAACGACGTGCAGAAGTCGCCGTGGAAGCCACTGCTAAGAAATCCTGTCTTCTCGGCGCGCTGTATGTCGCTGCGTATGATGTTTGCCACGAGGTCAGGCTCAAGCATCTGCAAAATGACGAGCTTGTTGGCGTAGGTGTCCCAGTAGTTGTTGCTCGAATAGACGGTGGCGTGTTGGTCCACGTCTACGTCGCTGCGCAGGTTGGGGTTCTGCATGACGCGGTACAGTCCGCTATAGAACAGCTGCTTCTGTAGCTCCGTGCCACCACTCACGCGCACCTTCGACAACACCTCGTCCCATGTCTTGTCAGCATGGGCGCGCACCTGGTCAAAGCTCTTGCCCTCTATCTCCGTCTGCATGTTCAGCCGTGCCTTGTCGGTGCTGGTGTAGGAGAAGCCTATCTTCAGCTCCACGGTCTTGGCGCCATCGGCAAAGTCGATGACGGTGAACTGCTCACGGGCGTTGCTCACTGTGCGTGTTCCCGTCACACGTTGGTTGGCTACAGCATAGAAGAACATGCCGTTTTGCGAACCACAGAACGACGTGTCGTCAATCTGTCGGAAGGTCCACTGTGCATTGCCAGGGCGCACACTGTTGGTGCGCGAGAGGTTCATCACCACGTGCTTGTCCTTCGCCGACTTGAACGTGTGGCGGTGGTAGGCGCTGCGACGGTCTACCGTCAGCTCCGACACCACCTTGTAACGGCTCAGGTACACCTTATAATATCCTGCCTGTGCCACCTCCGTCTTGTGGCTATAGGGCGACGCATAATTGTCGGGGTTGAAGCGTCCAGACACGGGAAGCGTAGGGAAGTGGCCCTGTCCCCAGTGTCCGTGGCTCGTGTGGAAGAAGCCGTAGATGGTCGGATCTTCGTATTGGTAGCCTGTGCCAGAGCCCCAGCATGTCACGGGCGACGCCTGCACCATGCCGTGTGGCATCGCCGCGCCGGGATAGGTCTCGCCACCCCACGCCCTGGTCTTGCCGTGGGCGGGGCGCCGTCCCTGCTCTGTCAGCACGGTGCGGTATGTCGGGTTGTCGCTCATCTCGTAGCCGAGGTCTTTCTTGTCCCACAGCGTGGTGGTGCCGAAGAGCGGATTAACATACTTCGTGACGTCTCCTGCCCACGCCGACGACGGTGCCATCGTCAGCGCAAACGCTGCTGTTGCCAATGTCTTTAGCACGGTTTTTCTCATGATTCTCTGTCTTTTCGTTTATAATAATAGTAATGTTTGTGTATGGTTCAAGTCTGTTTGTGGGGCGTGGCAGTAGAGGTGGTGACGAAAGGTGAAATCAGACTGTCGTGTCCACCGCCTGCAAATTTACTTAAAGTTTTTGTAAAAAGCAAAAGCCAAGCGCCTATTTCCGCACAAAAACAGCGGCTCACAACGCCCCTGTATGCCCCTTCGTCGCGTAAGCACCGACTAACTGTAAGCGTAGGTTTTCGGTCTTAAAATATGTCAAAAAGCAAACAATGAGCAAAAAAAGTTGACATTCTGTTGGTCGTATCATTTAAAATTTCTAATTTTGCTAAGACAATATAACCACAAAGAAAAACTTAAATTACTAAATTAATGGATAAGATCGACAATCTCGACAAGAAGATTCTCCGCATCCTTTCGCAAAACGCGCGCATACCGTTCAAAGACGTAGCGGCAGAGTGCGGAGTGTCACGTGCAGCCATTCACCAACGTGTGACACACCTCATGGAAGCAGGCATCATCACCGGCAGCGGCTTTGACATCAACCCCAAGAGCCTCGGCTACACCACTTGCACATACGTAGGCCTCAACCTCGAGCGCGGCAGCATGTACAAAGACGTGGTACAGAGACTGCTCACCATACCCGAAATAGTGGAGTGTCACTTCACTACGGGTCCCTACACCATGCTCGTGAAGCTCTACGCACAAGACAATGAGCAACTCATGGATCTGCTCAACAACAAGATGCAGAGCATACCGGGAGTGGTGTCGACCGAGACACTCATCTCGCTGGAGCAGAGCATCAAGCGCGAGGTACCGGTCCACATCGAAGCGTAAGACACCGCACGCCGGCCAAGCCGTGAAGCATACCGCCGGTAGTGCACAGCGAACAGACCACATCATGGGTATAGCGCAACGCACGGGCCAACGCACTACGCCGCGGCCCGGCATCACAACACACGACAAACACCGCCCTTAGAGAAGTCATGACCAACGGTCCGACGCCGCCAACCACGCGGCACGCGGCACACACGACGTTGGCCATGACTTCTCTATGTCATTTTTTCGAACCACTACAACATCGAAATCATGCAGAACTTTGACATAGACCAACACCTCAAAGCCATATACGGCAGACACCCCGAAGCGGAAAAACGACCCGTCATAGGCATCACCGCCAACCACGAAGACATCGACGCCACACTGCGCGACAAGTACTACGAACAGGTGGTGAAAGCAGGAGGCATACCCGTCATCATCCCCCCCGTGGCAGACGCAGCCACCATTGCCGCCACACTCGACCGCCTCGACGGCATCGTGTTTAGCGGAGGAGCCGACGTCAACCCCCTATGGACAGGCGAACAGCCGTCGCCACGCCTGCACAACATAAACCAGCGTCGCGACCTGCCGGAGCTGCTCATGGTGAGACTGGCGTACAACCGCTGCGTGCCTATGCTCGGCATCTGTCGCGGACTGCAGGTCATCGTCACCGCACTCGGCGGCCGCGTGTGTCAAGATCTGCCCAAGACCGACGCCATACTGAAGCACTCACAAGACGCCGACCGCTCGGAGCCGACGCACACCGTGCTCTTCGACGACTACTCCATGCTCGCCTCCTACCACGAGACGACACGTCTGCTGGTCAACTCGTTCCACCATCAGGCAGTGGAAGAGGCGGGACCCCACCTCGTAGTGGCAGCACGTGCCCTCGACGGAGTGATAGAAGGCGTCGAGAGCAACAACGAGCACAAGCCCATCATAGGCGTGCAGTGGCATCCTGAATGGCTCGGCGACGACGGCCTACCGGTGTTTCAGTGGCTCGTCAACGAAGCCGCCGTGTTCGTACAAGCCAAAGACATACACGCCTCCACCATCACCCTCGACTCCCACTGCGACACACCGATGTTCTTCCCGCAGGGCGTCGACTTCGGCACACGCGACCCGAAGCTGCTCGTCGACCTACACAAGATGGACGACGGACACCAAGACGCCGTCACCATGGTGGCATATCTCGAACAGCCCAAAGACGGCAAGACCTTCGCAGACATAGCACCCTTCCCCGTGAAGGGACCGAAAGAATATGCCGACCTCATATTCGACAAGATAGAAGACATAGTGTCACACCACGCCGACCACCTCGCTCTGGCACGCAACCCGCAAGAGCTGGAGGCCAACCGACGTGCCGGCAAGCACACCATCATGCTGGGAATAGAAAACGGACAGGCCTTTGACCACTCGCTCGACAACATAGACCACTTCGCAGCACGAGGCATTGTCTACACCACGCTGTGCCACAACGGCGACAACGACATCTGCGACTCGGCACGTGGCACACACACATGGGGCGGACTCAGCCCCTTCGGACGCGACGTGGTGGCACGCATGAACAGCCTCGGAGTGATGGTAGACCTCAGCCATGCTGCCGAAAGCTCGTTCTACGACGCGCTCGAGGCAAGCCGCACACCCATCGTCTGCTCACACTCCAGCTGCCGCGCGCTCTGCGACCACCCCCGCAACCTCACCGACGAACAGATGCGCCGACTCGCCGAAAAGGGTGGCGTCATGCAGGTGACAGCCTACAACGGATTTCTCAGCACTAAGGGCGACGCCGACATCTACACCCTCATGGACCACCTACGCCACGCTGCCGACGTCATGGGCATAGACCATATCGGACTCGGCACCGACTTCGACGGCGACGGAGGCATACCCGGTCTCGCCGACAGCAGCGACATGTTGAACTTCACCCGCGAACTGTTGTTGCACGAATTCACTGAAGACGACATCCGCAAGATATGGGGTGGCAACTGGCTCAGAGTAATGAAGGAAGTGCAGGCTGCCGCGGATAAAAAGTAGAAGAGGGTCTTTTCTAAAAGAGAGGAGAGCTTTTCTAAAAGAGAGGAGAGTCTTTTCTAAAAGAGAAGAGAGTCTTTTCTAAAAGAGAGGAGAGCTTTTCTAAAAGAGAAGAGAGTCTTTTCTAAAAGAGAAGAGAGTCTTTTCTAAAAGAGAGGAGAGCTTTTTTAAAAAATAAGAGAGGCTCTTATTAGAAGTAAAAAAATCAGCTGTGAAGCGATAAAGAACATAAAAACGCAATGAAACAACTCATCATTTTAGCCGCCACCATGATGGCGGTGGCAACCATAAGCTCATGTAAGAGCAGCAAGAAAAACGCCGACACCGACGACAGCGACGCCGTGGCGACGATAGGCCCTGAGTTCAACGCCGACAGCGCCTACGCCTACTGCGCCGCGCAGTGCGACTTCGGGCCACGCACGATGAACAGCGAAGCCCACGACCGCTGCGCCGACTGGATAGAGCAGAAGTTCCGACAGTTTGGCTGCGAGGTGCAGTTGCAGAAGGCAGACCTAAAGGGTTATGACGGCACCACGCTCAAGACACGCAACATCATAGCCCGCGCCAACCCGTCGGCAACGACACGTCTGCTCGTCTGCGCACACTACGACTGTCGCCCCTGGGCCGACAACGACCCCGATTCCACCAACTGGCGCAAACCCGTGATGGGCGCCAACGACGGCGCCAGCGGCATTGCGGTCATGCTGGAACTTGCGCGACTCATGCAAAACGACACCACCCTCGCCGTCGGAGTAGACTTTGTGTGCTTCGATGCGGAAGACTGGGGCACCCCACAGTGGGCTGACGTCTCCGACAACGGCGACTCATGGGCCCTCGGCGCACAGTACTTCGCTGACACTCTGCCTAAGAGTTACGACGTGCGCTACGGCGTATTGCTCGACATGGTGGGCGGACAGGGCGCCCGATTCTACCAGGAAGGTGTGAGCAAACAGTATGCTCCCGCCATCGTGAAGAAGATATGGCACGCCGCACGCAAGGCAGGTTACGGCAGCACCTTCCCCACTTCCGACGGCGGAATGATAACCGACGACCACGTGCCACTCAACCAGAAGGCTGGAATACCCACCATAGACATCATAAACTATTACCCCGACTGCGCACAAAGCAGCTTCGGGCCGACATGGCACACCGTGATTGACGACATGAACCACATCGACCCCGCCACCCTCAAGGCTGTGGGGCAGACCATGGTACAGGTCATCTACAGCGAGAAATAAACATAAAAAAAACATCATTTCATTATGGCTTATACACGTATTACCGCTGCCGAAGGCGCAGCACTCATCAACGACGGAGACAACATCGGATTCAGTGGCTTCACCCCCAACGGCATACCCAAAGCCGTGATAAGAGAGGTGGCAAAGAAGGCAGAGGCACTCCACGCCTACGGCAAGCCCTATCAGGTAGGCATAATAACCGGCGCGTCGGGCTGTCAGAGCCTCGAAGGCGACCTCGCAAACGTCCATGCCATAAAGTTTCGCGGCCCGTTCTCGACGAACAAAGACTTCCGCATACACACCAACCTCGGCGAGATAGACTACGAGGACATGCACCTCGGACACGTGGCAGAGCGTCTGCGCCGCGGCTTCTACGGCGAGCTGGACTGGGCTATAATAGAGGTGAGCAGCCTGGAAGAGGGCGACGACGTGTGTCGCGCATACCTCACCACGGCAGGAGGCATCGTGCCCACCGTCGTGCGCCTTGCCAAGCGCATCATAATCGAAATAAACCACTTCCACAGCCCCGACTCACGACTGCTCCACGACGTCTACGAGTGTGGCGAATACCCCAACCGCAAGCCCATCCCCCTGCTGTCGGTAGGCGAGCGTATAGGCACACAGTACGTAGAGATAGACCCGAAAAAGATTGTGGGCGTGATAGAAAGCAACATTCCTGAGGAAGCGCGCGACTTCGTAGACCCCAACGACGACCTCACACGCATAGGTCAAAACGTGGTAGACTTCTTCCTGCGCGACATGAAGGCAGGCCACATACCGCCCACCATGTTCCCCATCCAGAGCGGTGTGGGCACCACCGGCAACGCCGTGATGAAAGCCATCGGACGCTGCGAGGGACTGCCACCGATGGAGGTGTTCAGCGAAGTGGTGCAAGACGCAGTGGTAGAACTCATCGAGCAGGGCAAGATTTCGCAAGCCTCAGCAGCTGCCATGACCTGCACCAACAAGTGCATACAGCACGTCTACGACAACATCGACTTCTTCAGCCGTCACCTCACGCTGCGCCCCAGCGAGCTGTCCAACGCCCCAGAGCTAATACGTCGCTTCGGAGTCATAGCCATGAACACGGCCTTAGAGTGCGACCTTTACGGCAACGAGAACTCCAGTCACATCTGCGGCTCAAGCCTCATGAACGGCATCGGCGGCTCGTGCGACTACGAGCGCAACGGTTCGATAAGCATATTCTACACACCGTCCACCGCCAAGGGCGGCAAGATCAGCGCCATAGTGCCTATGTGCTGCCACGTCGACTCCACCGAGCACGACGTCGACATCATTGTCACCGAGCAGGGCGTGGCAGACCTACGAGGCAAAGGTCCGATGCGCCGCGCACAAGAGGTGATAGAGCGTTGCGCACACCCCGACTACAAACCGTTGCTCCGCGAATATCTGCGCATAGCGCCGCAGGGCCACGAGCCACAGTCGATGCGCGCCGCACTCGCCTTCCACGACACCTATCTCAACAAGGGCGACATGCGTCTAACCGACTTCAGCGAGTATCTGTAATCTATAGCAGCGCCACGTGTCTTGTCATGTGGCGCTGCTACCATCTCACGCCCCACATCTCATCATTTCACACAAACCCCCACACACATGCACACACACACTATTATTGTATCGGCAATGCTCGCCATGTCTACAGCAGCATCGGCACAGCAGCAAGCCACAACACCTCACACACAGACGGCGACAAAAGCCACATACACCAACCCCGTGACACGCACCAGCCTGCCCGACCCCACCGTAGAGCGTGCCGACGACGGATATTTCTACCTCTACGCCACAGAAAACATACGCAACCTGCCCATCTGTCGCTCGCGCGACCTGGTGGACTGGACATTTGTAGGCACAGCCTTCACCGACGAGACACGTCCGCAGTGGAACGCGAAGGGCAACCTGTGGGCACCCGACATCAACCGCATCGGCGGCAAATACGTGCTCTACTACTCCAAGTCGACATGGGGCGGCGAGTGGGACTGCGGCGTGGGCGTGGCTACCGCCGAGCGCCCCGAGGGGCCGTTCACCGACCGCGGACCGCTGTTTATAAGCCGCGAGATAGGAGTGCAAAACAGCATAGACCCGTTCTTCATTGCCGACCACGGCCGCAACTACCTGTTCTGGGGCAGCTTCCGCGGTATCTACGGCATAGAACTGACCGCCGACGGCACCGCCGTAAAGCCTGGAGCAGAGAAGCAGCAGGTGGCAGGCACATTCATGGAGGGCACATACATACACCGACGGGGCAAATACTACTACCTCTTCGGGTCGACAGGCTCGTGCTGCGAGGGCGAGAAAAGCACCTACCGCGTGACCGTGGCACGCTCGCGCCACCTCTTCGGACCATACACCGACCGCCAGGGACGACCCGTCATGGACAACAACTTCGAAGTGGTGGTACACCGCAACGACAGCGTGATAGGCCCCGGACATAACGCCGAGATAGTGACCGACGACCACGGAGACGACTGGATGCTAATGCACGGATTCATGTCGAGCGACCCCGACAGCGGACGCGTGACATGGCTGTGCCAAATAAAGTGGCGCGACGGATGGCCATACGTCGATGGCGACTCACCAGCCATCGAGGCACCACGCCCATATTTCAAACCCCAAAAATAGCACCACAGCGCCACTGGCACAACCACGCAAAAGCAGTCGGCACACACCTCTGCATCGCGACCGCAGCCCTCTGCATCGCTACCGCTGCCCGTTGACAAAACGATAGTACCCCTTTGGCGTCGTCACTACGGCCTAATGACGATGTCAAAGGGGCTTAATGACGTCGCCAAAGGGCCGTAGTGAGGCAGCCACGTCGCTTTTAACACACGTTAAGAATTGGCGTCACAATTTGCCACGAAAAAGTAGCAAAACGTCAGCAAAAGCGCGGAAAAAGCGACACGCCAGCAAATGCACCATATTAGGGTTAAATATCCGTAAAATAGAGCAGCGCCAAAGCCCTTTTTACGGATATTTTTGTTACTTTGCAGAAAATATACACATTACATAAATATGAAACGACTCTTTATCGAGACATACGGCTGCCAGATGAACGTGGCAGACTCGGAAGTGGTGGCTTCCATCATGCAGATGGCAGGCTACGAGCTGTGCGAAGACGAGGCACAGGCCGACGCCATATTCCTCAACACATGCTCCATACGCGAAAACGCAGAAAACAAGATATACAGCCGCCTCGAAGCGCTGCACGCCGAACAGAAGAAGGGCCGCAACGTAATACTCGGCGTGCTCGGCTGCATGGCAGAACGTGTGCGCCAAGACCTCATCGACAACCACCACGCCAACCTCGTCTGCGGACCAGACTCATACCTCAACCTGCCCGACATGACAGCAGAGTGTGAGCAGGGAGGCAACGCCATCAACGTGGAGCTGTCTACCACAGAGACCTACCGCGACGTGGTGCCACAGCGCATAGGCCACGGCAAGGTGAGCGGATTTGTCAGCATCATGCGCGGATGCAACAACTTCTGCCACTACTGCATAGTGCCCTACACCCGCGGACGAGAGCGCTCACGCGACGTGGAGAGCATACTGCGCGAGGTGCGCGACCTCCACGACCGCGGATTCAAAGAGGTGACACTGCTCGGACAAAACGTCAACAGCTACGGACTGACGCCTGCCGGCAAACGCATAGAGGGCGGCTGCTCGTTTGCAGAGCTGCTGCGCAAGGTGGCACAGAGCGTGCCCGACATGCGCGTGCGATTCACCACGTCCAACCCCGAAGACATGACCGACGACATACTGCACGCCATCGCCGACGAGCCCAACCTCTGCAAGCACATACACTTCCCCGCACAGAGCGGCTCAAGCAAGATATTGAAACTCATGAACCGCAAATACACACGAGAGCAGTACCTCGAGCGCGTCGACGCCATACGCCGCATCATACCCGGCTGCGGACTGACCACCGACCTCTTCGTGGGCTACCACGACGAGACACCCGAAGACCACGCCCTCACGCTGTCGCTCGTCAGAGAGTGTATGTTCGACTCGGCGTTCATGTTTAAGTACAGCGAGCGACCCGGCACCTTTGCCGCCAAGCACCTGCCCGACAACGTGCCGGAAGACGTAAAGATAGAGCGCCTCAACGAGCTTATACGCCTCCAGACCGAGATATCGGCAGAGCAGAACCGCAAAGACGTAGGCAAGACCTTCGAGGTGCTGGTCGAAGGCTTCAGCAAACGCTCACGCGAGCAACTCATGGGACGCACCGAGCAAAACAAGGCAGTGGTGTTTGACAAGCAAAACTACCACATCGGCGACCGCGTAATGGTCGAAATCACCGACTCGACAAGCGCTACACTCATCGGCAAAGCTATATGAAAGAGTTTCTACAGATATTCCGCCGCTTCGTGCCGCCCTACAAGCGGTACGTGGCACTGACCGTAGTGTTTAACCTGCTGTCGGCGTTTCTCAACATATTCTCGTTCGCGGCGCTCATACCTATACTCCAAATCCTGTTCCGGACAGAGGGCACAGCCACCGCCACACAGCTCATGGAGTGGGACTGGAGCAACGTGAAAGACGTGTTGGCAAACAACACCGACTACTACGTGCGTGTGCTCATCGACGACATCGGACCTGCCACCACACTGCTGGCGATAGGACTGTTTCTCGCCTTCATGACCTTTCTCAAGACCGCTGCCTATTTCCTGTCGTCGGCATCGATCATACCTATACGCACCGGCATAGTGCGCGACATACGCAATCAGCTCTACCGCAAAATCACGGCGCTGCCCCTCGGCTTCTTCTCCGAAGAGCGTAAGGGCGACATCATAGCCCGCATGACGGGCGACGTGCAGGAGGTAGAAAACAGCATCATGGCGTCGCTCGACATGCTGTTCAAAAATCCCATACTCATAGTGAGCTATTTCGCAGCCATGATATTCATCTCGTGGCAGCTAACAGTCTTCACACTGCTCTTCGTACCAGTGTTCGGATGGATGATGGGACTGGTAGGCAGAAAGCTCAAACGCAAGTCCATCGAGGCACAAAGTCTGTGGAGCGACACCATGAGCATAGTGGAAGAGACGCTCGGCGGACTGCGCATCATAAAGGCGTTCTGTGCCGAAGACAAGATGAACGATAAGTTTAGCAGCGTGAACAACCACTACCGCGACTCCGTACAGCGCGTGAACATACGCCAACAGATGGCACATCCCATGAGCGAGTTTCTCGGTACGGTCATGATAGTCATCGTGTTGTGGGTCGGAGGCATACTCGTGCTCAATCAGAACTTGCTCTCCGGACCAACCTTCATCTACTATCTCGTCATGCTATACTCCATCATCAACCCCCTGAAGGAGGTGTCAAAGGCGGCGTATAACATACCAAAGGGTCTCGCTTCGATGGAACGTGTGGACAAGATATTGAAGGCTGAGAACACCATACACGAGTCGGCACACCCCGTACACATAGCCTCGTTTGAGCGAGAGATAGAGTTTAGACACGTCTCCTTCCGCTACGGAGAGCAGTGGGTGCTGCGCGACATCAACCTCGTCATACCCAAAGGCAAGACCATAGCGCTCGTGGGACAAAGCGGAAGCGGCAAGTCAACACTCGTAGACCTCATACCGCGCTACTACGACGTGCAGGAGGGAGAGGTGCTAATCGACGGCATCAACGTCAAAGACCTCGGCATACACGACCTCAGACAGCTCATCGGCAACGTCAACCAGGAAGCCATACTCTTCAATGACTCGTTCACTGGCAACATAACATTCGGCGTGGAGCACGCCACACAGGAACAGGTAGAGAACGCGGCACGCATCGCCAACGCTCACGAGTTCATCATGCAGAGCGAGCACGGCTACGACACCTGCATCGGCGACCGCGGCGGACGACTATCCGGCGGACAGCGCCAGCGCGTAAGCATAGCACGCGCCATACTCAAAAATCCGCCCATCCTCATTCTCGACGAGGCCACATCGGCACTCGACACCGAGAGCGAGCGACTCGTGCAAGACGCCCTCGAGCGACTCATGAAGACACGCACCACCGTGGCAATAGCCCACCGCCTGTCGACAATCAAAAACGCTGACGAGATATGTGTGCTGCACGAAGGACAGATTGTGGAGCGAGGCACACACGACGAACTGCTCGCCACCGACGGCTACTACAAGCGTCTGCACGACATGCAGGCGTAAAAAAATATTACTGTCCGCTAAAAATATATTTCGCTAACGCGGACGGGCTGAAAGCCCAATAAGCTCACAGGGGGGTGTGTCAAAATTCACACCCTCTTTTAAAATATCACAAAGCCCGAACTTTCACAAGCTCGGGCTTTGCTATTCCATAATTTTTTTGTACCTTTATGGAAAGAAATTTCTAATATGTCAAAGGTACAATTTATTCC
>JALEVZ010000038.1 GCA_022788105.1 Prevotella sp.
TGGAGGCGGACAGAGCTTTATGAATGTTGGAAATCCGGCACCACCCATGCCCGTTACGCCAGCTTCCTTTATGCGGCTCACTATCTCCTCGGGGGTCAGCTCCTGATGGTCGGCAAGGGTCTCGAGCTTGTCGCTGCGGTCTATGCTCTCCTCCCATTCGTCGCCTTCCACATTAATATATATGGCCGGATGACGGTAGCCTGTTGCATCAATGGCAGAGTCGACCTTTACTACCGTTCCCGACACTGACGAGTGGATGGGAGCAGACACGAAGCCACAAGCCTCTGCTATAAGTGTTCCGACCTTTACCTTGTCTCCTCGGCTGACAACGGGCTTAGCCGGAGCGCCGATGTGCTGTCCCAGCGGGAATATGGCCTGCTTGGGCAACGCGGCGACAACGGTAGCCTTGTCTGCCGTAATCTTGTTCTCTTCGGGATGAACACCTCCCATGCTGAATGTTTTCAGTTTCATGCTTCTGCCTCCTTCTTATCTGTTGCGGTGGCAGCAGGAGCATCAGGCTTCGGCGTACGCACCGGGAAGTTTATCTTTACGAGTGCACCGGTAGGACATTCGTCCACACACTTCGTACACAGTTTACACTTGTTGAAATCGATGTATGCCACGTTGTTCTCTACTGTGATGGCTTCGAAACGACATACCTTCTGGCACTTTCCGCATCCTATGCAAGCCGCTGCACAAGCCTTCTTTGCCACTGCACCTTTATCCTTGTTCACGCACTGTACATACACACGGCGACCCTTCGGTCCTTTCTTACGCAACTCGATGATGCGTCGCGGACAGGCCTTGGCACAGGCTCCGCAGGCCGTACACTTCTCCTCGTCTACTACGGGCAGCCCAGTCTCGCTGTCCATGCTGATGGCACCAAACTGGCAGGCGGCAACACAGTCGCCACATCCCAGACATCCGAAACCGCAGCCAGTCTCGCCGGCACAGGTGCTGTTGACAGCCTGGCAAGTGCGCATACCATCATATACCACCGTGCGCGGGCGATGCTCACAACTGCCGTTGCATCGCACTACGGCCACCATAGGGTCGGTGTTGGCTACTGCCATACCGAGCAAGTCAGCAACCTGCCCCATGACGGCCGAACCGCCAACGGGACATGTCAGACCGTCGATGCTGCCAAGGTCGGCACCCTTGACAAGCGCATCGGCCATACCGCCGCAGCCAGCAAAGCCGCAGCCGCCACAGTTGGCACCCGGCAAGACTTCAAGAACCTGACCGATACGAGGGTCTTCTTTCACAGCAAACTTCTTGGAAACAGCATAGAGCACCACCGATGCAACGAGGGCTATGGCTCCCAATACGATAACTGCAATCAAAATAAAATTCATAATATCAATAATATTTGTTTTAGATTTTAGCTGTTTTTTCTCACCACCGTGATCCTAAGCACGTCTCCTATGCGTGCCCTGAACACATACAATAATATATAATAAGGTATAAGAGCACCCACTCCGCACAATGCCGCCACAGGCTCGCTGCCCGTCAGGCCATTGGCTGCCACAACCACGGCAAGAAGCAAGGCAAGGGGAATGCCAAACCCCAGTGAGACGGCCTTGTGGCCAAGGGACGATGACACGGAGACCAAGACGCTCTCGCCCACACGGAAACTGTCGGCACCAGCCTGTGCTACAACCGTCTTCTCCTTGCTCTCAGCAGAGTTGCAATGGCGCGACAAGCTGCACGACGCACATGCAGATGTCTGGACAATACGGACAAAGACGTCATTACCCTCTACCTTTACCACTGTCCCTTCGTGACTAACTCTTTCTACCATTTGTAGTGTTGACTTTGCACCGACAATTTGCAATGTCGGCTTAGCAAATGCAAAATTAATACTATATTTTCAAACAGCCAAGCAATTTTTATCATAAATTTCATAATACTACCAGTCTGTTAACAAATCTTATCCGTAATCGTTTGCAGAAACATTGCCAAAAAGTGCAATTAATATTTTGTCAATTCGTATGTTTGCACTATCTTTACATAAAATAGGCTACACTTAGGAATAATAAAATAAAAATTGCATTTTTCTTTTTTATTCCATTCGTTTGCACTATCTTTGCAGAGACCATTAACATAAAACCTCCATCATGAAAGCAAACGAGCAAACACAGCAGCAAATCGAGAGGGCTATCAGAAAGATAGCACAGAAATTCCCAAGCGATGAGGACACGTCCATCCTCACCGACATACACCTCAGGGCATCACAGGACAGTGGCGAGCTGCTGGCTTTTGATGACGATGTCAAGGAAATAACGCGGTGCGTGGTGGAAGAGTGGATAGACAACAAGGACGACAATTTCTATCAGGAAATCACCACATTGCTGAGAAACATCCTCAAGAGGATGCGCAACACCGTAGACAATCTCGGAATACTGAAGCCTTACAGCTTCACACTGGAGAACGACGACCGCGAGAACATCGCAGAGCTGTACGTGGCCGACGACGAGACCATCATCATCGACGGTGACCTGATGGAGGGACTCGACAAAGACCTCGACTCTTTCTTCGACAAGCTTATGAAAGAGGGCAAGTGAGAAACTCACCTGCCCCCTACTCTGTCCTGCTCACGGTATATCTGCCCTCACCATACTCCCTTGGTTTCTCACCCGGCATGGTTACCGTGGCCGTTCATGCCACGTGGTCCCATGCCACTCTCAAGTGTGTAGCTGTTCCAGCTCTCCCATATTGTTATTGCTCCGTTGTCCACAGAATAGAGCCACCACATATTGGTGCGTGGTCTGTGTATATTGCAAACATATTCGTAGACTATGACATATATTATACTCTACTTAAGGATAATAATCTACAAGGCATCACTCCATATTTCGAATGAGACCCTAAAATTGTAAAACAAAGATAAGTAAAAGGGCTGGCACCTCGAATGAGAAGTGCCAGCCCTGATTTATTCCTATTGCTAAAGTTT
>JALEVZ010000092.1 GCA_022788105.1 Prevotella sp.
CTGGACGCATCATCATGAAAAAGGAGTTTGCCATACCCGATGATGCTGACGTTGAATATGTCTACTACGGACTGATGATGCTTGGCGCCGACATCTGTAAAGAGACTGTCGATGCAGTCTTGGAAACAGACGGCGATGTGCCTTCCGTTGCACAAGACGAGTCTGTAACGCTCCGTCCTGCTCCGAAGATTTTCAAGGAGACCTGTCTCATCAACTGGCACCAAGACGCGAAGAAGGTCTACGACTTCGTACGCGGCCTAAGCCCCTACCCCGGAGCGTGGTGCGAGATTGCGCAAGAGGGCGGCAAGCCTGTCGTAATGAAAATATTCAAGACAGCAAAGACCGGCAAAGAGCTACACCCCGACAACCACACTGGCGACATCGCCGCTGACAACGGCAGACTGTTCGTTGCTGCTGCCGACAGCTGGTTAGAGATTACGGAACTGCAACTGGCAGGAAAGAAACGTATGAACGCACGCGATTTCCTGAACGGTTATAAACAAATAGAGAACTTTAAGATTTCAAGCACAGAGTCATGACAGTAAAAGAAGACATCAAGAGAGCTGTAGAGGTAATGAGAAAAGGTGGAGTCATACTCTACCCCACTGACACCGTATGGGGCATCGGATGCGATGCCACAAATGCCGAAGCAGTAAAGAAAGTGTATGAGATAAAGCGTCGCGACGACTCTAAAGCACTAATCTGCCTTGTCGACTCCGACGCGCGCCTGCAACGATATGTGCGCGACGTGCCTAACGTGGCATGGGACCTCATGGAGCTCGCCACCAAGCCGACAACGGTCATACTTGACAACGCTGTAAACCTTGCGCCAAACCTCATTGCAGAAGATGGTAGCATAGCCATGCGAATAACCCGTGAAGAGTTTTCAAAGGAGCTGTGTTTCCGCATGCAGAAACCCATTGTCAGCACAAGCGCCAACATCAGCGGCGAGCCAGCAGCACAAAACTACTGCGACATAAGCGAAGACCTACTTTCTGCGGTCGACTATGTGTGCTGGACACGCCGCCAAGAGCACAAGCCCCACACGCCGAGCAGCATCATAAAGCTGACTGCCGACGGAGTGGTGACCATCATCAGGAAGTAAGACAAGAGCACAGGTAACGAGAAGATAAGAACACAAAATCAATAGGAAGACACAGAAATAAGATGGAAACATCACTGATTGACAACGAGAAGACAGAATCAAGACTTATGTACGCCGTGCTGAAATGGCGCAACAGTCATATCACCGACCGCCAGATGACCATCATACTGGCGTTCTTTATCGGCTTCTTTGCATCGGTCGCAGCATTCTTCCTTCACTTCATAATAAAAGAAATACAGCTACTACTCACGTCGAGCTTCACAACAAGCACGTACAACTGGTGGTATTTAGTGTTTCCTGTGATTGGTATTTTCATCACATCGCTGTTTGTGAAATATGTCGTGAAAGACAACATCTCTCACGGTATAACACGCATTCTATACGCCATATCGTCAAAACAGTCTAAGCTCAAGGGTCACAACTGCTGGACATCGGTGATAGCATCGGCCATCACCATCGGTTTCGGAGGTTCGGTAGGTGCTGAGGCCCCTATCGTGCTGACAGGCTCATCGATAGGTTCTAATCTTGGGCAGCTGTTCAAGATGGACAACAAGACACTCATGCTGCTTGTTGGATGTGGTGCCGCCGCTGCCATTGCAGGCATCTTCAAAGCCCCAATTGCAGGCTTGGTATTTACCCTTGAGGTGCTGATGGTAGACCTAAGCATGGCGTCGCTCCTGCCAATACTTATCGCAAGCGTCACTGCCACATGTTTCACCTACATATTTATGGGCAGCAACTCCCTATTTACGTTCCACCTCGACGGCGAATGGATTGTAGGACGAGTGCCCGCCTGTATTCTGCTCGGAGTGACATGCGGCCTCATCAGCCTCTACTTCATACGCATGATGACAGCATGCGAAGGCATTTTCGGCCGTCTGAAAGACCACCGTTACGTCAAACTTGTTATCGGCGGTCTGATGCTTAGTTCACTTATCTTCCTGTTCCCAGTGCTCTATGGAGAAGGCTATAGCGCCATAAACATCCTGCTCAACAGTAGCACAGAAGCTGACTGGAGCAAGCTGCTCAACAACTCGCTGTTTTATGGACACGGCCAACTGCTCATCATCTTCGTCGGACTTGTAGTGCTGACTAAGGTGATTGCGACCTCTGCCACAAACGGCGCTGGCGGTTGCGGTGGAACCTTTGCACCCTCGCTTTTCGTTGGAGCGTTCAGTGGTTTCCTCTTCTCGCGCATTTGGAACATGTACAACCTCGGCATCTACATTCCAGAGAAGAACTACACCCTCCTCGGCATGGCAGGAGTGATGGCAGGAGTGATGCACGCCCCGTTGACAGGCATATTCCTCATTGCCGAAATAACCAACGGCTACGACCTCTTCATCCCTCTCATGATTGTAAGTACGTGTTCCGTTATGACCATCAGCATATTCGAGCCTCACAGCATATATGCCATGCGTCTCGCACGACAAGGCAAGCTCATCACGCACCATACAGACAAGGCAGTGCTCACACTGATGAGTATGGACAGCGTCATCGACAAAGACTTCATCTCGGTATCGCCCGACATGCCCCTCGGCAAGCTTGTCAACGTGATTAGCAAGAGCCACTCAAGCTTCATCCCCGTGCTGAACAGTGGTGGCGAACTGTTAGGCGAGGTGGACATAACGAAAATCAGACACATCATGTTCCGCACCGAACTGTACACAAAATTCCACGTACAGCAAATCATGACGCCCGTTCCTGCAAAGTTGAGCATCAACGACCGCATGGAGGATGTGATGAGAAAGTTTGAAATTAAGAACACTAACTACCTGCCCGTAGTCGACACTGACAACCACCTCACTGGCTACATATCACGCACACGTGCCTTCAGCATGTACAGAAAGATGGTGGAAGACTTCTCCAACGAATAGTATTAGAAACATCAACTCATAATACATTTGATTTCGAATAATATTAGGTTAGATACCAAAATTAAAAAATGCCGGTTGTCTCGCGACACCCGGCATTTTCTTAACCTTAATAATCTAATACCATGAAAAACACTATGCAAATTTACAAATATGTTTTCAATTTGCAAGTTGCGACTTATTTTTTCAAATAACAGATAACATTATTTAAATATCTCGCCATTCCAATTAAGTTTTCTTTGCACAAGTATAGAGTCTAAAGCCTTCTTGTCTTCCACACCGACAGCGTTTGTAGTCAGTCCCACAACCATGCTGTTTTCATTAGGTACCAGCTCAACGCAGAACATTACAGGGTCGAGAAAAGTCTTCAAATATTCGAAACGCTCTGCTGTCATGGTGTCTGGACGAGCAATATATTCATCTGCACAAAAGTCGACATGCCCGATTGGCTTCCAGTCCAACGTGTAGAGTGTCACTCTACTTTCCCGTTCCGGCGCGAGATAAGAACGCACCAAGCACACGACGCTGTCCCTACCATTAGAAGCAGGCAACAACTTCATCTGCATGACACTCGATTTTGTGAGCGTAGCCTGCAAGAAATTGACCGTCATAGTGTCTATATGCGACTTGCCACCAAGCATGTTTGACGTCTCCGCTTTGGAGTGCATCTCATAAAAATCGACACACTCCACCCGCTGGCTGCCACCAAGATACGGCACAATAGAGTCTGGCATGTTTATCCAAACGTCACGTACTGAGCAGGCATCAACCTCTACAAGTCCCAAAGGAAGAAATAGAAGCAGAGCTATCGAAGTCAAATAGAATCTTATATCTTTCATTGAATTATTATGTCAAGGCAGCATCGCAAATGCCACTGCCACAAAACCAAAACAAGTGTGCCGAACAAGTCCGGCACACTTGCATCTATTTTTATATTCGCTTGCACACATATCCTTGCGACCAAGTAGGTCAAACAAGGCTGTTTTTACGTGCGGCAAAACGTGTTAGTCTGCTAGGCCGAGGCTCTTCTCTATGGCAGCAATCTTCTCCTTGCTCTCTGCCAAGCAGCGCTCGTAGCATCCTGCACATTTCATCGTGCCCTTCACCTCGATATAGAACTTAATCTTCGGCTCTGTACCTGAAGGACGAACGCTGACCTTTGTGTCGTCGTCGCAGAACCACTGCAGCACGTTGCTTGTTGCCGGCATGTCAAGTTTCTCAACCGTACCGTCAGCCTTCTTCTGCTCCAGAGTCTGGTAGTCTTTCCACAAAACAATCTTGCTACCACCGAGCTCCTTCGGAGGATTCTCGCGGAAACGCACCATCATAGCCTTAATCTCGTCTGCGCCAGTCTTGCCAGGACGCACTACGTTGATTGTAAACTCGTTAGAGAAGCCATACTCAAGATAGATGTCCATAAGCAGATCGTAGAGAGTCTTGCCCTGGTCCTTTGCATAAGCGCAAATCTCTGCCAGCAGAGAGCAAGCAGAAACAGCGTCCTTATCACGCACGAAGTCTTCTGCCATGAATCCGTAGCTCTCCTCTCCGCCACCGATATACTGCTGCTTACCCTCAGATATAGCAATCTCACGAGCAATCCACTTGAAGCCAGTGTAGCAGTCGCGCATCTCGATATGCTGCTTCTCTGCAATCTTACGGATAACCTCTGTTGTAACGATAGTCTTCACGATGAAGTCTGTAGGCTGCATCTTACCCATCTTTATGCGGTTGGTAATGATGTAGTAGAGGAAAATCAAACAGGTTTGGTTACCGTTGATAAGAATCCACTCGCCCTTATCGTTCTTGCATGCCATACCCACGCGGTCAGCGTCGGGGTCGCTTGCCATCACGATGTCGGCGTCCATAGCCTTAGCATCACGCAGCGCAAGTGTAAGCGCCTCGCCATTCTCAGGGTTCGGACTCTTCACTGTGGGGAAGTCACCACTTCTCTCCATCTGCTCTTCTACGCAATGTACATTGTCAAATCCCCAAAGCTTAAGAGAGCGCGGAATCAGCATCATGCCAGTACCGTGGAGCGGAGTATAGACAATCTTGAGGTCGTGCTGACGCTTGATAACCTCAGGATCGATAGAGATTGTGCGCACCTGCTCAAGGTATGCGTTGTCTACCTCTTCACCGATAATCTGAATTAGCGACTGGTTTCCGTTGAACTTCACATCCTCGATGCGTACCTTGTTCACCTCGTCGATGATGCCAGTGTCGTGGGGAGAGAGCACCTGTGCGCCGTCCTCCCAATAAGCCTTGTAGCCATTGTACTCACGAGGGTTGTGAGAAGCAGTGATGTTAACACCTGCCTGGCATCCCAGATGACGGATAGCGTACGAGCACTCAGGTGTCGGACGCATGTCGTCGAACAGGTAAACCTTTATGCCGTTGGCAGAGAAGATATCTGCAACAGTCTCTGCATAGAGGCGGCTATTGTTGCGGCAGTCATGGCATACCACTACAGAGATGCTCTCGCGATTAGTGAAATTCTTCTTCAGGTAGTTGCTGAAGCCCTGCGTTGCCATTCCGACTGTATAGATATTCATGCGGTTGCTGCCAGCACCCATAATGCCACGCAGACCGCCTGTACCAAATTCCAAATCCTTGTAGAAGCTCTCGATAAGGTCGGTCTTGTCCTCCTTGTCGAGCATTGCCTGTACTTCGTTACGTGTGGTTTCATCAAAAGACGGAGAAAGCCATTGCTTGGCTTTTGCCTCACACTGAGCAATCAACTCTAAGTTATTTTCCATAAGAATGTATTTTAGTTAGTATGTATATAATATTTCTCACACTTTACAAGCCAAGTCATGTTTTTTATGCTTTCCATGCGTCCTTTTTCCTTATTTTAACGCAGCAGTAACATCATTGGCCTGACATATTGCAAAGATAAGAAATATTATTTAATTAAATAATTTATTGACACTTTTTATTTATAAATACTCACCAACATGTGTCCCAGCCAAAATTACATGCGCCACCTTTATTATATATATGGCGCATACATCATGGAATAAAACCCATACGTTTGGAGACAACACACGCAGTCAAGAGTCCTTTGCTATCTCAGCTCTGGCACAACTGCGAAATACACCAAGTCTTCGTTGGTGAGGTTTTCCATATAGTGAGAATGATTCATCGGACAATAATGAACCTGTCCGGGCACCACCTTCTCCACCACTCCATCGTAATGTACGGTAGCCTCTCCACTCAACACGAACACTATCTCGCAGTTACCTTCATGCTTATGCAGTCCTGTCGATGCTCCAGGAGCAAGGACATGCTTCATTATCTTGCAATTGTCATCAACATAGTTGCGGGCGGTGAGCAGACCCTTACCACCCTTGAAGCCGTCGATAAGTGCAGCTTCAATCTCTGAGAAATCTATAATCATAACACTTTTATTGTTTATCGTAGCGGCAGACACTTGTCTTTCTGACGAAGCCTGCCGCCTTCTTATCTTTTTGATTTTTTCTTTTTCAATTCGAGCTTCGGTATCTTCACCTTGCCGCCTTCAGCCACATCGTCGCCGTTGACAGCCTCGACATAACACTCCATGCCTGGACCGAGATATGCACGGCTGATTGAAGCCAGCGTCTCACCCTTGCGGAGAGTGACCGTGTTGGCAATGCCCACAATGCGATAAGCACCCGTTCTGACGCGCGGGTCTGCGTCGTAGACCGACGATTTGTCCACTTTGTCAACCGCCTTGTCAGCGTTCTTAGTCGGCTTATCGGCGTTTTTACCAGTCTTGTCGGTATTTTTAGCAGTTTTGTCGGCATCTGTTGCTGGCTTGTCAGCAGTCTTCGTTGGCTTGTTTGTTACCACCGCTGTCGTCTGAGCAGCTTCGTCATGCTTCTTTTCCGCAGCAACGACAGACTGAGCAGACGCGTCGGGGGTGGAGGCGACGTCCTCAGCGGGTTTCACATCAGCCTTTTTCTGCGCACCGTCGCTACTGGTTGCTGTCGCTGCAGCCTTTGGTTGTGACGGCTTTGCTACATTTTCTTTCTTGGTCTGCGCCTGCAATTCATACTCTTCGAGCAACGATGTGCCATAGATTCCGCCTGCTACAGCCACAGCTATCAGCACGACGAGCACTCCACTCAGACCATAAATCCAGCGGCGCAAGCTCTTTATAGAGTCCGACTGCTCCTGCACCTTGTTTTTAAGTTTGCGATTTTCGTTGGTGAACGAGAAGTTCTCCTCCTTCATCGTGAACAGTCTCTTACGCAAATCGTTGTTTATAGCCAACGCGTCGGAAAGTTTTTTGCTGTCAGACAGCGCCTCTGCTCCATCGGCTGCCACGTCTGCCATCTTCTGCGAAGAGTCCGACAGACACGCTGAAGCACCTGTAAGTTTTTCAGAAGCATTGTTTAGACGGTCAGACACATCAGAGAGTTTAGACGACGCCGACGACAACTTCGCCGATGCGTCAGACAACCGACTGGAGACCGTGTCTAACTGGCAGTCGCTATCATATGCCGCCTTCTGCGTCGCCTTGACAGGTTCTTCACCCTCCGACACCTTCGGTTCAGAAGTCGGTTTCGCGGGTTCAGGATTAGAATCACTGTCTTCATCTGCAACTATGTCGGCGTCAGCGTCGGCGTGTTCGACACGAGAGTCTGCGCTATCAGCGTCAGTAGAGTCATCACTATCAACATCTGAATCGTCGATATCGGCGTCAGAATCAACACCTTCTACGTCAAATTCGACGCTGTCGTCGACTTCTGCGTCTTCGCCATCAAGCTTCTTGTCCAATTCAGAAAAATCGACTCCATCGTTGAGCGCCACTGTTTCAAATTGCGCAAATGGGCTGTTCACCCTGTCACGCAACACCGTGTCAGGAACAAACACCACCTTATCACGCGCCTCTATTACTATACGCTCGCCCGTGTTGACGTCGACGCTTTCGCGCGACCCCACCTCCACGAGTCTGAACGTGCCGAGCCCCTTGACCTTAACCTGTCGGTCTGCCTTCAGTCCTTTGGCAATGACGTCAAACATGAGCGCGGCAAACTTCTCCGCACTTGCCTCGTCCAGCCCGTATTTGGTCATCAGGGCAGACACGATGAAAGAAATCTTGCTACTCATCAGCGCCTCCTTTCTTTAGTTCTTCCTTTACAGAAGAGTCCGGACGAAACGTAAGCACCAGCTTCGGCGGCACCATGAGCTTCTGACCAGTAGACGGGTTTACAACAATGCGTTCCATCCTGTTTTTCACCTCAAACGAGCCAAAAGACGGAATCGCAACACTTTCACCTTCGTCAAATCGCGAGGCCATAGCCTCTACGACACATCTGACAAGTCGCTGTGTGTTGTCTTGCGAATAGCCGCTACACTGCGACAGTTCTATGATAAAATCTTTGTTGTTCATCGGGCTGAAGGTAAATAAGTTATATGATGTCGGCGAGTCGTCGTTTAGCCGACCACCTCGCCATAAAGGTCAAACTCGTCGCTATCGGTGATGTGTACATTGTAGAATGTGCCGACACGCAGACGACGTGCGCCGCATGGTATGAGCACCTCTGGGTCGACCTCGGGAGAACAGAACTCCGAGCGACCGATATAGTAGTCGCCCTCTTTGCGGTCTATTATCACACGCATGTCTGTACCCACCTTCGCAGCCTCTATCTCTGCACTAATCTGCTGCTGCAAAGCCATGAGGCGGTCGAGACGGTCTTGTTTCACCTCTTCCGGCACGTCGTCTTTATAGTGTTCGGCGCTGTAGGTTCCCTCCTCTTCAGAGTAGGCGAACGCGCCCATGCGCTCGAAGCGCGCCCAACGCACAAACTCCATCAGCTCGTTGAAGTCCTCCTCCGTTTCACCAGGGAAGCCCACCAACAGCGTCGTGCGCAAGTTGATGCCTGGCACACGGCGACGTATCTCCGTAATGAGATCCATGGTCTCCTGTTTCGTCACATGACGGTGCATGCGTGAGAGCACGTTGTCAGAGATATGCTGCAATGCGATGTCAAGATAGCTGCACACATTCGGTCGCGAAGCTATGACGTCGAGCAGATCTTCCGGGAACTGGTTGGGGTAAGCGTAGTGCAGACGAATCCACTCCACACCCTTTATGTCTGCCATGTGGTCGATCAATTCGGCGATGTGGCGCTTGCCGTCAATGTCTACGCCGTAGTATGTCAGCTCCTGCGCTATGACCTGAATCTCCTTCACACCACCAGCAACCAGACTTCTCACCTCGTCGAGAATCTCTGCCTCGGGACGGCTGACATGCTTGCCAGTGATAATGGGTATGGCGCAATAGGCGCAATGGCGGTCGCATCCCTCGCTTATCTTCAAGTAAGCATAGTGACGCGGCGTGGTGAGCACACGCTTACCGTCGCATGCCATCTCCACGTTCTTGCCGAGTTCTTTTATCAAGTTCTTATAGTCGAACTTTCCATAATATTTGTCTACCTGCGGTATCTCCTCCTCCAGTTCCTTGCGGTAGCGCTGCGAGAGACATCCCATCACATACAGTTTCTTGAGTTTGCCGTCCTCTTTGGCTTTTGCAAACTCAAGTATGGTGTTGATGCTCTCCTGCTTTGCGTCTCCGATGAAGCCACAGGTGTTTATCACAGCAATCTCGCCCTGCGGACGTTTGGGGTCGTGGGAGCAATGGTAGCCCGCCTCTTCAAACAGACGCATGAGCGTCTCGCTGTCGACGAGGTTTTTAGAGCATCCCATCGTTATTACATCTACGTGTCCTGCCTTCATGTCTTACTTGTTTTCAAAGAATGAATCTACAAACTGCTTCTTGTTGAACAGCTGCAACGCCTCCATAGACTCGCCCAGTCCGATATATTTCACAGGCACCTTGAGTTGGTCGCTTATACCTATCACAACGCCACCTTTGGCTGTGCCGTCGAGCTTTGTGATGGCGAGCGACGTAATCTGTGTGACGGCAGAAAACTGCTTTGCCTGCTCAAAAGCGTTTTGTCCGGTACTGCCATCGAGCACGAGCAGCACCTCGTCGGGAGCGGTAGGCGCGACTTTCTTCATCACGTCTTTTATCTTCTTCAGCTCGTTCATCAGTCCCACCTTGTTGTGCAGACGTCCGGCAGTGTCTATCAGCACCACGTCGGCACCATTGGCTTTGGCAGAAGAGATGGTGTCAAAAGCCACAGAAGCTGGGTCTGAGCCCATCTGCTGCTTTATCACTGGCACACCCACACGCTCTCCCCAGATGCAAATTTGGTCTACGGCGGCGGCACGGAATGTGTCTGCTGCGCCGAGATACACCTTCTTGCCTGCCTTCTTGAACTGGTAGGCCAGTTTGCCGATGGTTGTGGTCTTGCCCACGCCGTTCACGCCTACTACGAGAATGACATACGGTTTGTGGTCGGTAGGCAAATCCCAGTCGTCGTTGTCGCCAGTGTTGTTCTCCGACAGCAGGGCAGCAATCTCCTCACGGAGTATTCTGTTCAGCTCCGAAGTAGACACGTACTTGTCACGTGCCACACGTTCCTCAATACGGCTGATAATCTTCAGT
>JALEVZ010000077.1 GCA_022788105.1 Prevotella sp.
TGAATTTTGACACACCCCCTTTCCTTATTTTCTTTATAGGTCAATTCCCTTTTGAGGGTAAACCTTTATGTCGCTTCTATTAGAAGAAGAGGTAGCGGTTGTCCACTACGTTGGCCTTCATGTAAAGCTCGTTCATGAAGTTGCCAGCATACTGCATTGCTCTCTGGCGGAGCTTCTGCTGCTCGAGCTTTTCGTCGAACTTGCCAGGACGGTTTGTCTTGTCCAGAACAGAGAATACGTAAACGCCAGCGTTGCCCTTAACGGGATGTGCAGAGAACTTGCCCTTGACGGTTGCTGCAACGGCACCACTCAGTGCAGGCTCGCTTGCGCCTGTAGCAGAGATGAATGTCGGAGCGGCGAATGTAATCTGGTTAACCTCTGTCACGATGGCGCCCTTGCCCTTTGCTGCGTCAACAGATTTTACACCGTTGAGCTTGGCAAGCAGCATCTCTGCCTTCTTATCCTTCAAAACCTCAGCCTTAACCATTTCCTTTACCTGCTCGTCGTCGAGTGAACGGTAGCCCTTCTTGTGTATGTTGTCGAGCACAACAACCAACAGATGGTCGTTGTCGCCGCACTGGTACATCTGAGAAACATCACCCTTCTTTGCCTCGAAGACCCACTTCAGTGCGTCGCGTGTAGAGTGGATGCCAGCGAGATAGTGCTCGGTAGTTGTTACGTCCTTACGCTCCTGTACTGTGTAACCGTCCTTCTTGGCGTTCTTCACGATGTCTTCAGCGGTCTGGTTTGCGCTTACGAATGTGCTGAACTTGTTGTATGCTGCAGAGTAAGTCTCACGAGAGAACTCGATGTTCTTCTTTATGACAGCTGCCACATACTTGTTAATCATGTGTCTGCGGTCAAGAACCTGGATTACAACGCTGCCCTGTGCAAAGTCAATCTTCTTGATTTCGTTTGCAGACATGGTGTTGAGGCTCTCAATGAAGTTCTTGGTGTCGTTGTCAAGAGAGGGAGCAGACTGGTACTGTGCGGTGGTAATCCAGTTCTTCTGACCGTCCTGTCCGTACTTCTTGGCGATGGCCTCGAAGTCAGCACCGCCGCGGAGAGCTGTGTAAACAGAGTCTGCGGTCTTCTTTGTAGCTGCGTCGTTAGCTCCCATAATGTCTATTCTGCGGAACTGCACAGAGTCGGGCAGCTGCTGCTTTGACACGAGCTTGATGACGTTGAGGGTGTTGTCTGTCTGTCCGTTGATGACAGCTGATGTGCTGCCTACTGCCATAGAGTCGAGGCGTGCGGCGATGTCGTAAGGATAAGCGTCCTTGCTTACGGGTATGCCGAGGTAAGAAACCAGTGAAGAGCTGTTAGACACTACTTCTGCAGGGTTGGCTGTTGTGGCGAGCTCTTTGGCATAACCAGCGAACTGCTTCTGCAGGGCTGCAACGTCTTTTGCAGAGGCTTTCACCTGAATGTCTACGTATTTGATGTCGCGGCTCTCTACGAACTGACGGAAGCGGGGCTTCATCTCGTCGTATTTTGCCTTGAGGTCGGCGTCGGTATAGGTTACCTTGCTGTCAGAAATGCTTGAATAAGGCATTGCTGCAAGCTGAATCTTGCTCTCCTGGTTCTGGTCGTTGTATGCCATCTTTGCCTCTACCTTGTTAGAGATGAAGCAGTGGGCGAGAAGTGACTGGTACTTCTGTGCGAGAAGCTGCTGGCGCAGTGTGCGCTCAGTGAAGGTCCAGTACTTGTAGGCTGCTGCCATCTGGGGATTGGCGTTGGGCTGTGCCTTGTATGATGCCAGGAACTGCTTGAGCGAATTTGCGTCAAAGCGGCCGGTCTGACGGTTTACGAATGGGGTCTGGAGAAGCATGGGGTTTGTACCCTCGTTGAAGATGTTTGTCAACTCCTGGTCGGTCACTGTGAGTCCAAGCTTGGCTGCCTCGTTGGCGATAAGCTTGTTCTGTACGTAGGTGTTCCATACCACGTCGCGAACGCGTGTCAGCTGCTCCTCGCTGAGGTTCTCCTGACCCTGACGTACGACTTCTGTGTATTCGTCTACCATTTTCTGGAACTCGGTGATGCCGATGTTCTCTCCCAATACTTCGCCGACCTGCTGTCTCTTGTCGTTGTGGAGGTACTCACACGACTTGACGCCTTCTTCGGCGATGAAAGCAAACAGGCCCAATCCGATAATTCCTATCAGGATGGCACCTTTGCTTCTGATTTTTCCTAATGCTGCCATTACTTTTTGTTATTTTATTTTGTTTTATTTTTCTTTCGATTTTCCTATTGTCGCCTATGCGGTAGAGCCCGAACAGACGGCAAAAGGAGCTGCTGCTGCACGGCTGTTGCCGCTAATGCGTTGCTGGTCACTATAAAAAGTGTACAAAAATACTAATTTATCGGCAAACAAATGAATGTTTCATTCAAAAAATAGCCTATTTGCCCACTTTTAGCTTAACAAGCTCTATTTTTGTCATGGTATTCTTGACAATGCGGAATTCGAAGTTGCCGATTTTTATTACTTCGTTCAGTTTCGGGAAACTTTGATATTCGTGTAGGATGAGTCCGCCTACGGTCATGTACTCGTCGCTTTCGGGAAGGTCGAGGTCGAACATGTCGTTGACCTTGCTAATCTCAAGACGCGCCGACAGCATGTACTCGTTGTCGCCTATTTTGGTGGCTATATAGGTGGAGTTGTCGTGCTCGTCTTCGATGTCGCCGAGTATTTCTTCCACGATGTCTTCAAGCGACACAATGCCGCTTGTGCCTCCGAACTCGTCGACCACCACGCCGAGACTCTTCTTCTGTTGCATGAATATGTGCATGAGCTTCTGTGCCATCATGGTCTCTGGCACAAATGGCATCGTGCAGATATTGTCTTTCCAAGAGTCTGGGTTGCGGAACATCTCGGAGCTGTGGATGTAGCCTACGATATGGTCGATGTCGTCGTCGTAGACTATTATCTTTGAGTTTCCGCTCTCAATGAACTTATGCATAAGTTCCTTGACGGTGCAGTCGTTGATGTCAACAGCATTTATTTCCGTGCGCGGCACCATGCAGTCGCGAACTTTTGTCTCAGAGAAGTCAAGGGCATTCTGGAATATTTTTACCTCGTCTTCAATGTCGTCGTCGCTCTCGGCGTTGTCGATGCTTGACTGAACGAGGTAGTCAAGGTCTACCTTTGAGAATCCATCGTCGTCGCCTTCTTTGTCCATCTTAATGCCAACGATACGTAGCATGACTTTGGAAAGGAGTGTTGAGAAGCGGCTTATGGGCCAAAGCAACACGTAAAAGATATATGCGAATGGCGACAACACTGCCAGTAGGCGGTTGGCATTGTTCTTGAATAGCGACTTGGGAAGAAACTCTCCTGTGAAAAGGATGACGAGTGTGGAGAGCACTGTGTCGGCAGGCACGGTGAATCCTGCGTCAAGTCCGCGGAAGATGGTGCTGTCGAAGAGTCTCGCCACCAATATGCCGTAGATGACAAGCACTATGTTGTTGCCGACAAGCATGGTGCTCACGAAGCCGTTGGGGTGGCGATAGAATGTTGAAATTATCTTTTGGACAAGGCCATTGCGGTCTTTATCCATTTCCGCCAGCATTCGGTTGCTTGACACAAAGGCTATCTCCATGCCTGAAAAGAACGCGGAAAGCACCATGGTGACCAATATGCTGACTATAAGAGGAATGTCTGTTTCCAAAATTGCAGTGTGTTTTTGTTTTTAATGCCGTCTCTGTTGGGGAATGGGGTGTTATGTTTTTCTCCAGCCTGTAGCGCTTTAGTTTTGTCTCTTGCGCTGCGGTCTGGTTTGCGGGCGTATTTTCGCCTTGACCGTGTCGGGGGCTGATGTTATGGTGTCGCGGTCGCTTGAGAAGTCGCTTCTCTCGAAAGAGCCCTGGCTGTTGCTGACGTAATATCTTGTCATGCGCTCGTCGCTGCGGAAATATGAACCCTGCAGCGTGCGCTCGGGAGTGACGAGTCGGGAGAACACGTTGGAGTAAAGCTCGTGTCGGTCTTCGTCCCAGAACAGTTGTTCGCTGCTGAATCTCAGTCCGTCTTTTGTCAGAATGCGCACTCTACTACGCAGTTCCCACAGCTTTTTCTGGTCGTAATAGTAGGCGGTGTCGCATTGGATGTACGATTGTACGTGGAATTTCTCGTCGAATTGTTCAAGGAATAGGCCCTTGTCAAATATCCATCGCGACGGATTGCGCTTGTCGTTGACTTCCCAACGCTCCGTCACGATGCGGTATTTCATGACGCCTGAGTCGGAGATGAGGGTGTTGACGCCAAAACTTGTCATCATTGCCACGGAGTCGCGGTCGTGTATAGCAGCAGCAGTATGCTCCTTCTGCTCCTGGCACGACAATGCGAGCAAGGAGCAGAAGGAGCATACTGCCATGACGGCAGCGTTGCGCAGTCCGCGATTTCTGTTATGTTTTATATTGTCTGTTTTCACTTTCCGAGGCAACAGGTCTGTACGTTTTTCGTGGCAACGGGTTGGTTTCTTGCCCTTTGGGGCAGATGGTGTTACTCCATCTTCCACTTTGCGAACCACTTCTCGTTGAATGTCAGACCTATGTTTATTCTGAATGTGTTTTCTTTTATGAACATCTTGGAGTCTTGTCTAACCCACTGTCCTGAGATGTTGAGGATGGAACGGTTGTTGTAACCATTCATGATAGGTATGCCAAAACCAGCGCTCACGCTGTATTCCTTCGGCCCGTCAAGGCCATTAATCTTAAGATATTGTGTGGCGTATGAGGCGCCGAGGCGGTAATGGATGCGTTTGAAGAAGTTGCGGCTGTTCTCCTGCGGGCATAGCTCGCCACCAAAGGTGTACTTGTGACGATCTGCAAATTGTCCTTTCTCCGCAGTGTATGATGGCACGTTGTTGGTCACATTGTAGACAGGAGCGACAACGGAACCCCACTTCTGAAGCGAGTAGTCAAAGCCCAACTTCAGCTTGTTGTCGTGGTTCCAGGTAAGACTTGCACCATACATTACCGGTATTTCAAGGGCTTTGGACACGCTGTAGGAAGAGGTGTCAGACACGGCTGTCTGCGAGTTTGTAGACACTACAGTACATTCTGACTTGCCACCGAGCTTGTGGCCGGGGCTGTATGTCAGTCCGACGGTAAGCATGTCTTTCTTAGAAATCTTGGTGGTGTACTGCACACCGAAGTCCAGTTTATAGCTGTGTGTAGACGCTGTATAATACTTTGACAGCGTGTTGATGTAGTTGTCCGTGTAGCTGTTTGTTACCGAACGTGTGTAGCTACCCCACAGATAGGACACGTTAGCACCGAAAGAGAATCCCTTGAACGGCTCCCAACCAGCACCGACATAGATCTGATGGAGTCCGCCGGAGCCTGAATAGGTATTGACGTATGATGTGGCGTCGCTACCGGTGATGCCGCCTACGTTAGCCGTGTTTGAGTAGTTGTAACCAACGTTCGTGAAGGGGATTATACCGAACGACACGCCGAGGTGGCGTGCAGCTCTGAAACCAGCCACAGCATACTCGAAGTTTGAGTTGTTGGCGTTCTTCTTCACGCCACCTTCGTCAAAGTTTGTTACTTGTCCGGAGATGCCTACGTCGAAGATGAAGCTCAAAGAGTCTATTGACGAGTAAGAGGCGGGGTTTATGTAGTTGACCTGGTTGTGCTCTCTGAATCCGAGACCCAGGCCATTCATTCCACGGTTGAAACCACTCGTCTGGTCGCTGAGCAGTCCGAGGCCATATTGGCTATAGGGAGAATTGGTTCCGCTCTGAGCGAAAGAGGGCGTGGCTAATGCCGTGAACAGCACGGCGGCAAGTATTTTTTTCATTATTAAACTTATTTCTTAACATCTTGCAACCTGACCTTTACAAAACGGAAGAGAAAGCCCCGTTTTAGGGTCAAAATGCGTAATTGCTTGCAAAATTATTGTTTTTTTTCGAAATAAAAGCACGAAAAATGGGAAATATAAGTTATTTTTGCATCGTGAAACGTTTTGGAAGCTTTTTAAGATATAATGCGCTGATTATTTTTCTGTTATTAACATTTTGTGGAAGAATGTCGGCTTCGCAAGACAGTGTGCTGCTACAGAAGATGGATTCTGTTGACATTAGCTTGCTCACTTGCCAGCCGAGACAGAAAATCTACAGCCTTTACGGACATACGGCCATTAGAATTGAAGATCGCAGCACAGGCAACGACTGGGCTGTGAACTATGGCTTGTTCTCGTTTGATAAACCGTTTTTCGTCTTGCGTTTCGTGTTTGGACTTACCGACTACGAGATGGGCATCGAGCGTTTCAGCGATTTTCGCAGAGAGTATGAGCGCGATGGGTGTGGCGTGTGGCAGCAGGTCATAAGTCTAAGTCGTGAGGATAAACTTGCCATAATGGAGGCTGTCGACACTAACTACCGCCCCGAGAACCGCGTCTACAGATATAACTACTTTTACGACAACTGCACTACGCGCGCACGCGATATTATAATAAGGTGTATGTCGGGTGATGTGGTCTATGGAAACTATAACAATGGTGGAAAGGCGACGTTTCGTTCGCTCACACATGTCTATAATGTAGAGCATCCGTGGGCACGTTTCGGCAACGACTTACTGCTCGGCGTGAAGGCAGACATGTCGATAAAGTCTGGGCAAGAGCAGTTTCTGCCGCTGATATTGAGCAAAGAACTTGACAGCGCCACAGTCAAGACGGGTGACGGTAGCAGCCGCCCGCTTGTCACACGGGCGTTTTGGGCGATAGAGCCTGGGGTGCAGAGCGTGGGGGAGAACTTCCCGTTGTCGCCGCGTGACTGTATGGCTATAATCGCTGCTGTGACGTTGCTGTTCTGCCTTGTAGACCTGAAGCGTGGACGAATATCATGGGGCTACGATGCTACGATGATGCTGTTGACAGGACTTGCGGGTCTTATCTTGCTCGCGATGGTGTTTTCACAGCACCCCACGGTGAGCCTGAATTTGCAGATATTGCTGCTCAATCCGCTTGCATTGGCATTCCTCTATCCCGCCATGCACCACCTTCGTAAGGGTCAGCGCAGCCTGTGGCTGACAATTTGGCTGATTTTTATCTGCCTCTTCCTTGCTGGCTCGATTTTCCAGCACTATGCGGAGGGTATGTGGCTGTTGGCATCATCTTTGCTGACAAGAGACGTGTGCATATTGCATATCATCAGAAAACGGGAGGCGGAGTCGCATAATGCAGATGCCGCTGCAATCAAAAAACAACGATAAAACGACATAACGGCGCTACCGCCGTAACACAAACATAATGAAACAATACATACCGACAATATTGCTTGCAGCCTTAGCAAGCGGCGAAGTGCATGGACAGACTCTGCAACCGGCGCCCAGACTCGTGGTGAACATCGCCATCGACCAGCTGCGTACCGACTATATAGAGCATTTCTCACCGCTCTATAGCCCCAACGGATTTAAGAAACTGTTGGAGAGAGGGCGTGTCTATGAGGCAGCAAGCTATCCGTTCTCGCCAGTAGACCGTGCTTCCGCCATAGCGTCAATCGCTACTGGAACCACCCCGCAATACAACAATATTGTCGGAACACAGTGGCTCGATCGCACCACGCTGCGCCCAGTACAGTGTACCGACGACGGCAATGGGGGTACATCGCCGGGCAAACTGGCGACATCAACAACTGGTGACGAGCTCAAGGTCGCTACTCGTGGAAAGGCTCTTGTCTATAGTATTGCCGTAGACAAAGACGCAGCCATCATGGCAGGAGGTCATGCTGCCGACGGCGCGTTCTGGATAAGCGAGAAGAACAACCGCTGGACCACGTCAAACTATTATACCGATTCGTCGCAGAACCTGCTCAGAGCATATAACAACGCAAACTCTTACCATGTCGACAACGACGCCGTTGCCAACCTGGCAGAGGCTTGTGTCTCCAATATGTCGCTTGGAAAGGACGACATTACGGACATGTTGTCCGTGACATTTGAGGCTAAGATAAAAGACTTGTCTAATTGGCAAGCAGACATGGAGATAGCTTATCTCAAGCTCGATAAGACCATCGCCCGCCTCATAAGCAGCATTGAGTCAAAGGTCGGCTACAACAAGGTGTTGTTTGTCGTGACAGGTACGGGTTATACCGACGACGAACCTATCGACTATCAGAAGTACAAGATTCCGACAGGAACATTTTATATAAACCGCACGGCAAATCTCTTGAACATGTACCTCAGTGCCATCTATGGCCAGGCACGTTATGTGGAGACTTGCTTTCATAATCAGATATATCTCGACCACAAGCTCATAGAGCAGAAACGGCTGAGCTTCAACGACGTGATGTCACGCTCGAAGGAACTGCTCGTGCAGACCTCTGGCGTGCGTAGCGTGAGCAGCAGCCCTTATAGTCCCTCCGTGAGTGGCGACCTCGTAGTTGAGGTGGCGCCAGGATGGCAGCTTGTCAACGAGGACAATCACGAACAGTTTACGTCGCGTGCCGCATTTGTGCCGTTCCCAATCATTTTTTATGGAACAGCAATAACTGCCGGACGCATATCCACACCGGCAACGGTAGACCGCATTGCGCCGACCATTGCCAAGGCTATACGCATCCGTGCCCCGAATGCATGTTCTTCTGCGCCGCTTCATTGATAATGGTGAGGCGGAGGCAAATCGTGGCATGAAAAGTCCGCAAAACGCCAATAATGACCGCAAAACGACGGTTATGACAACAATTGTTGTCTGAAAAGGAAATTTATTCGTACCTTTACATGCCAAAACGACAGTCTGGCAGCGGAAGCGTCGCGTGCTCCCTCACGAGCGCGTCATGGCGTTGCTGCACAGACACATCATATTAAAGGAAGACCATACATTCATCCAACAGAAAGAAACAAAAACAAATACAACAATGAATATAAACAAGATTTTACTGTCATTGTTCGGTAACAAGTCGACACGCGACATGAAACTCATCCAGCCTCTCGTAGATAAGGTGAAGGAAGCGTATCCGGCAATCAAAGAACTGAGCAACGATGAGCTGAGAGCCAAGACCAAGGAGATACAGAAGTATGTTCAGGAGTCGGCAAAGGAACAGAAAGACGAGATTGCCAAACTGAAGGCAAAGATTGAAGACACGCCTATCGACGAGCGCGAAGGCATCTTCAACGAGATTGACAAACTTGAGAAAGAGGCTCTCGAAATTTACGAGAAGGCGCTCAACGACGTCATGCCTGTGGCTTTCAGCATAGTGAAAGATACCGCCCGTCGATTCGCAGAGAACGAGGAGACCGTGGTTACTGCCACTGACTTCGACCGTGAGTTGGCTGCCAATCCGAAGAACGACTTCATCACAATCGATGGCGACAACGCCATCTACCATAACCACTGGACAGCAGGCGGCAACGACCTGAAGTGGGAGATGGTACATTACGACGTGCAGGTGTTTGGCGGTATTGCCCTCCATCAGGGTAAGATTGCCGAGATGGCGACAGGTGAGGGTAAGACCCTTGTAGCCACCTTGCCCGTGTTTCTCAACGCACTCACAGGCAACGGCGTACATGTCGTGACAGTGAACGACTACCTTGCAAAGCGTGACTCCGAGTGGATGGGACCGCTCTATATGTTCAACGGACTGTCAGTAGACTGCATTGACAAGCACCGTCCCAACTCTCCCGAGCGTCGCAAGGCATACATGGCAGACATCACCTTCGGTACCAACAACGAGTTTGGTTTCGACTATCTGCGCGACAACATGGCACATTCGCCTGCCGACCTCGTGCAGCGCGCACACAACTACGCCATTGTCGATGAGGTCGACTCCGTACTTATCGACGACGCACGTACCCCGCTCATCATTTCCGGACCTGTGGAGAAGGGCGATGACCAGATGTACGAAGAATATCAGCCCCTCGTAGAGCGCCTCGTAGACGTCCAGCGCCGCCTGGCAACACAGTATCTGTCTGAAGCCAAGCAGAAGATTTCGGAGGGAATGAAAAACAACGACAAGACAATGCTCGACGAGGGATTCCTCGCTCTCTACCGTTCGCACAAGGCGCTGCCTAAGAACAAGCCGCTCATCAAGTATCTGTCAGAAGACGGAATCAAGGCTGGCATGCTCAAGACGGAGGAGTACTACATGGAGAACAACAACCGTCGCATGCCCGAATGTGTGGAGCCTCTCTACTTCGTGGTAGACGAGAAACTAAACAGCTGCGACCTCACAGACAAGGGTACAGACTGGCTCGCTGGTCAGGTCAACGACAAAGACCTGTTCGTGTTGCCAGACATCGCTTCACAGCTGTCGGCACTCGAAAACGAGCATAACATCTCCGAGCAGGAGAAGATAGATATGAAGGACGAGATGCTCAACCGCTATGCCGTGCAGAGCGACCGCGTACACACGCTGCAGCAGCTGCTCAAGGCATACACCATGTTCAACAAAGACGACGAGTACGTGGTCATGGATGGCGAGGTGAAGATTGTGGACGAGCAGACAGGACGTATTATGGAGGGCCGCCGCTGGAGCGACGGACTGCACCAGGCCGTAGAAGCTAAGGAGCATGTGAAGGTGGAAGCCGCTACGCAGACATTCGCCACCATCACCCTGCAGAACTACTTCCGTATGTACCACAAGCTGTCTGGTATGACCGGTACCGCGTCGACAGAGGCTGGCGAGTTCTGGGACATCTACAAACTCGACGTTGTAGAGATTCCGACAAACAAGCCTATTCTCCGTAACGACATGGACGACCGCGTGTACAAGACCGCTCGTGAGAAATATTCGGCTGTCATAGAAGAGATTGAGGCAATGCGCAACAGCGGACGTCCTGTGCTCGTAGGCACAACGTCGGTAGAGATTTCAGAGCTGTTGTCACGCATGCTCAAGTTGCGCGACATACCTCACCAGGTGCTCAACGCCAAATATCACCAGAAGGAGGCAGACATCGTGGCAGAGGCAGGACGCAGCACTATGGGTCGTGTGACCATCACCGACGAAGACGGCAACAAACACGTGGAAGAGCGTATGCTCGGAGCTGTAACCATAGCAACCAACATGGCAGGTCGTGGTACGGATATCAAGCTCACCCCCGAGGTGAAGGCCGCAGGCGGACTCGCCATCATCGGTACCGAGCGCCACGAGAGCCGACGCGTAGACCGTCAGCTCCGCGGACGTGCTGGACGTCAGGGTGACCCAGGAAGTTCAGTGTTCTATGTGTCTCTTGAAGACAAACTCATGCGTCTGTTCGCCAGCGAACGTATCGCCCGTGTTATGGACCGCCTCGGATTCAAGGAGGGCGAGCGCATCGAGAGTCCGATGATTTCAAAGAGCATCGAGCGCGCACAGAAGAAGGTGGAGGAGAACAACTTCGGTATAAGAAAGCACTTGCTCGAATATGACGACGTGATGAACAAGCAGCGCACGGTGATATATGAGAAGCGCCGTCATGCCCTCATGGGTGAGCGCATCGGCATGGACATCACCAACATCATCTGGGACCGCGTGGTGAACATCATAGAGAAAAACGACTACGCAGGATGTCGCGAGCAGTTCCTCAAGGTGTTGGCAATGGAGTGTCCGTTCTCTGAAGACGAATTCCTCAACACCAAGCGCGAAGATCTTGAGGAGCGTAGCTTCCAGGAGGCTATGGGCGCTTTCAAGCGCAAGATAGACCGCATACAGGGCGTGGCTTGGCCTGTAATCAAAGACGTGGAAGAGAAGCAGGGCAATGTGTTTGAACGCATTATGGTGCCCATCACCGACGGAAAGCGTGTCTACCAGATACCGTGCAACCTGAAGGAGGCTTATCGCACAGAGGGTAAGGACGTGGTGAAGCAGTTTGAGCGTATCGTCATGCTGCACATCATCGACGACTGCTGGAAAGAGAACCTGCGACAGCTCGACGAACTGCGCCACAGCGTGCAGAACGCATCTTACGAGCAGAAAGACCCGCTGCTTATATTCAAGCTGGAGAGTGCAACACTGTTCGACTCGATGGTGAACGACATGAATAGTCGCATAGCTGCCATCCTGACTCGCGGTCAGATACCTGAAATGCAGCAGGAAGAGGTGCAGGAAGCACCAGAGGAGAAGAAGCCGCAGCAGCGTTATGAGGAGCGTAAAGACGACCTCACAGACGTCGCACAGCGTCAGGCTGCTACACAAGACACACGTGAGCCGCAGCCACAGCAGCCTTATGTGGCAGACCGACTCCCTGGTCGCAACGACCCATGTCCTTGCGGTAGTGGCAAGAAGTTTAAAAACTGCCACGGCAAGGGGCTCGTATAGACACTCTCAAGAGCGCCAATATGGAGGTTTAGACTCGTCAACGTGGCGCTTTAGATTCGTCTTCATGATGTCTTAGACTCGTCTTCGTGATGTCATAGACTCGTAGTATTTGACAATCAGAATTCGTCACTACGATGAAAATATATCAGCAAAAATGGCTGGTCGCATTATGCGGCCAGCCATTTTTATTTTTCTTATCCATTGTTTTATTCGTTTCTTTTCGCTTATTTCTGTAAATGCGGTGTAAAACTTCGTTTGTTGCATTGTAATATTTTTCGTTGCTTTCGTGACACTTTGCTAAGAAAAAGTCGTAATTGCTAACGCCAATTCTTAACGTGTGTTAAAAAGATGGTGACATTCCCATTAGGTCCCTTTGGCGTTGTCATTAGGCCCCTTTGAGGTCGCCATTAGGCCTCTTTGGCATCGCCATTAGGCCCCTTTTATATTGTCATTAGGGTGTAGTGGTAAAACCGTAAAGGCGCTATCATTTTGCCAGTCTTTTATTTCTCTGTTTCAAACTCTTCTTGTGTGGTGTCAAAGGTGTAGTCTTTTTCGCCTTTCCATTCGTCGTTTATGGTTATTGACGGGGCGACGCGTCCTCCCTCGGGGTCTTCGCCGAAGAACGTGCCGTGGCAGTTGGTCTTGTAGTTTACTGCTACGGATATGTCGGAAAACTTGTGTTCAAAGATGTGGTTGCTGTTGTTGTCGAGGGCAGTGACGGTGAGTGTTATTGGGGTGGCGTCTTGGTGTGGGAACGTGAACAGTTCGTATGAGGACTGACCGTTGTGGAACTCAGGCTTGACGCTGCGCATTTCGTTCTGTTTGGATTTGACGCATCCGTAGCCGTCGATGGCGTTGAATGTGCTGCTTCCGCCTGTGTAGTAAAACTGCATGGTGGTGATGTCTGCCGGCGTGTTGTCTGTCGTGCAGAAGTTTATCATGGCTACGGCGCGGTTGAGATGTAGGGTAGTGGTGGTATTTTCGCCGACGACAATCTCTTCTGTAGCGTAGAAGGTGTCGGTCACCTTGTTGTTGGCGAACGGTATCTTCTTCGGGTCGGTCATGGTAGGTTTGCCGTCGCCGTTGTGGGCTATCGCAACGATGGTGTATGTGCCTTGTGCCAGGGTCAGAGAGGTGGTGCCGAAGTTTTTGTCGTCGCGCTGCTGCGATACCTCATTCACTTTTGAATAGCTGTTGCCGCTATGGGTATAGACGGCGATAGACAGGCGGCTGCACACTTCGCTGACCTCGCGTTTTGAACGGAGGGGCTGCTGCCATTTTATGGTATGTGGGGCTTTGGCTTCGGAGGACTCGTTGTAGTCGCTCTGTTCGGGGGCAGCTATGGTGATGGTGAAATTGCCTTTGGGGGCGGGCACTTCTTGTGTGGGAGGATTGTCGTCGCTGTTGTCGGGGTGGTATGGGTTGTCGCAGGCCGTGAACAGTACTACGGCGAGTGTGGCGATGACGTGTGGGAGGTGTCTCATAGATAGGTGTGCTTGATTTAATAATGGGGTGATGTGAAGCGGGTGGGGCGGCAACCTTATAGGTTGCGCGCCTTGTATATTATTTCCTTTGCTTCGTTTATCTCTTGGAATTTCTTTTCGGCTGCCTTGCGTACGTCTTCACCCAGTGTAGCGACGCGGTCGGGATGGTGTTTGAGCGCCATCTTGCGGTAGGCGGCTTTCACCTCGTCGTCTGTGGCGTCGGCGTTGATGCCCAACACCTTGTAGGCTGCGTCGAGATTGTTGCTGCCGTTGCGCAGGTTGAGCATGGAGTCGAGGTCTGCCGGTGAGATGCCAAGACTGTAGGCTACATCTTGCAAGGCGGCGACTTCCTGTTCTACGACGAGCCCGTCGGCTTGGGCTATCATTACAAGGAAACTGAGCAGTTGCAGACGCTGGGAGTAGTCCATGTTGGCGGAGATCTGTGCGCAGGATTGGCGTATGGTCTCGCGGAATAGCGGCATGCCCATCTGCTTCTGCTGCTCGAAGAGGCGCAACATGACGTTTTCGCCCTGGCTTACTGCTGCCTCGCCAAAGTTCTGACGGAGAAATCGTCTTACGAGTTCCATCTCGGAATGCATCACACGGCCGTCGGCGCGTATGATGTACGAGGCGAGCACAAGGAGTGAGAAGAGGAAAGAGTTGCGCTGACCTTCGTACAGGTCTTGGGTGCGGCGCTGCTGTGCATCGTCGTCGTATTCTCTGTTGTTGTATGTTCCGTTGTCGGTTTCTAAGCTTTTATCGAAAATCCAGCCGAGGGCGAAGCCTGCCAGCGCACCGAGTGGTCCGCTTGAGATGAAGCCGACAATGCTGCCAATCCATTTTGCTGATGCCATAGTTGTTATGTTTTTTGTGTTTAATGTGTGTGCTTGTTTGATTTCTGTTTACTCTATCTTCCTGCAAATGATGTGCCAATGTCTGCCTGGCTGCTTGCACCTTATAGGTCTTTGTAGTCGGGGATGGTGCTGAGAAATTTGTAGCTCCGGTTGCTGTGGTCCATCTTGCAGCAGTAGTGTTCTATGCCATTGCTTACGACGAGGTAGTCTACGTTTAGTAATATGTTGTAGGCTGTTATCTGGTCAAACACGCGCTGGGTGATTTTTATAGTGGGGGCTTTGTATTCGATTATCATCTTTGGGTGTAGCTCTCGATCGTACAACACGGTGTCGGCGCGTAGCTGCTTGTTGCCGCAGGTGAGGGGTAGCTCGTTGGCAAGGAGGGCGGCAGGGTAGCCTTTGTGGTCTACAAGAAAATGTATGAAATGTTGTCTTACGCTTTCTTCTGGGGTCAGCGCAACGTATTTTCTTCTTAACATGTCAAAGATTTTCGGACTGTCAGGCGTTCCTGACAGACGGGCTTTGAATGGAGGAAGATTGAGTTGTGTCATCTTTAGGCTGTTTGTTGAATAATGTCCTGTGGCTGTCGACGGCAACAATTTTTGAAGTCTTTGTGGCTTTCGTTTTGTATTGACCGCGATTTGCACTATCTTTGCATAAGATAGGCTTCGCCTCAGCATAACGTCCAAGCATGGCTTGCGTTCTGCGTTCGGCTTGCACTATCATTGCATAAGATAGGCTTTGCCTCAGCATAACATCCAAGCCGAATGCAGTAGCTGACAGACGCTAAATGCAAATGTAGGAAAAAAAAGCGAACTTAGCGAGTGTGACAGGAAAATATTTCGTTTATCCAGCGTTTTTGTCATTTTCCTTGTTGTTCGTGTTCGTTTGCTGATGGCTTGTCTACGACTTACGAAACTTAAATAATGTAATATATATAATAATGTATGGCTGAAAAGAAAGCTGTTGTAACGTATGAGTCTTTAATGCGTGAGTTGAAGGCTGGAAAGTACAGGCCGGTGTATCTTCTCATGGGAGACGAATCTTATTTTATAGATAAGATTGCTGATTATGTCGCCGACAACGTTTTGGCAGAGGAGGAGAAGTTCTTTAACCAAAGTGTTGTGTTCGGCGCTGACGTCAGTCCTGTGCAGGTGATGGAACTGGCAAGGGAATATCCGGTGATGCCTGCCACACATAGGGTAGTGGTGGTCAAAGAGGCGCAGAGCATGAAACAAATAGAGAAGCTGGAACGCTATATGGACAATCCTGTCGCAACTTCTATTTTGGTGATTTGTTACAAGAACGGTTCTATCGACAAACGAAAGAAGATTGTGGCAAAAGCGGAAGCTGTCGGCGCCGTGTTGGAGAGTAAGAAGAAAAAGGACAGCGAACTCCCTGAATTTATAGAGGGCTATCTGAAACTTCATAAGGCGACGGCTAACCCAAAAGCCGCAGCGATGATAGCGGAAAATGTGGGGTCTGATTTGAACCGTCTGGTGTCTGAACTCGATAAGGTTCTTATTTCGTTGTCGGAAGATAGTAGGGTAGTGACGCCTGATATTGTGGAGAGGCAGATAGGAGTAAGCAAGGAATTCAATGCTTTTGAACTGAGAAGGGCGATTGTAAATAAGGATGTTTTCAAAGCAAATCAAATAGTAAATTATTTTGACAAGAATCCAAAGGCAGGAAGTCTCTATTCTTTCGTACCTCTTATATTCTCTTTCTTCCAAAATCTGATGATGGCTTATTATGCGCCAGATCGTAATACGGATAAAGGGGTTGCAATGCATCTGGATCTGAAGTCGCCGTGGGCTGCAAAGGACTATATGATAGGCATGAGAAATTATACGGCAACTAAGACGTTACAGATAATTTCTAAAATAAGAGAGATTGACGCCAAAAGTAAGGGTCTGGACAACCCAAATACGTCTCCTGGAGACCTTATGAAGGAGCTTTTGTTCTTCATTTTACACTAAAAACAGGCTTTTATAGCCTGTTTTTTTTCTATTTCATCGTTGCTGTTGAACCACGTTTTGGGACTTAATGGCCTTATTTTCCGACTGTTACCGCTTTCTGAACTCGTTTTTTTGAGCCCTTTTTATCGCGAGACGTAGTGGATTTTTGAATATTGAAAAAACGCTGATTTTTTGCTTTTTGAGTCTTTATGAATTTAGTCTTATACTTTATTAACGTTCGGATTGATAAATCAACAATTGTAAAAGTCTTCGCCAATTTGTAGTTGTGAATACTTCGTCATTACATATAGGCTTTGAATATGGAATTTAAATTTGTATTTGTATTGTTATATTAATCACGTTTGTGAATTTATAAAATCAAACGGGCATATTTATTCTAATGCTTGTTTTATACATATTTTGTTGAAAATCAGAATGTTATATGCTTTTATTTGATATTGCGTTTAATGTTATATGTATAGTTTTTGATTTATGGGGCGAAATGTGAGTTAAATCTATTGTTTTTCTCGGTATTATGCATTGAATATTAGTTATTTGTCTTTGTGATGAGTATCTTTTGTTTAATAGTTTATTTGGCTTTGTATTTACATTTACATATTTGAATCGTGTATTCCTTATTTTGATAATGTGTGTTTGTGAATATTTGTTTTCTAAATCAATAATACACAAATAAAAATGTGTATGTATATATTTGTTGGTTAAGAAAAAATATATAACTTTGTAAATCGTAGGAATAATTCTCTATTTTATCGAAAAACGTATTGATTATGAAAGAACGTATAAGAAAAGTAATGGAAAATCAGCAGATGACACAGCAGGAGTTTGCGGATTTCATACACATATCTCCTGCCTCGTTGAGCAGCATCTTCACGGGACGTACTCGTCCTACTCTTGCCATCGTTGAGGCGATTAAGAATTGTCTGCCCAATATCTCTACGGACTGGCTTCTTTTTGGACGTGGAGACATGTATATAAATAAGGTGGAAAACTCTGCTGGTGGCGCTGACGATGCCGCTTCTGTGGCTTCAGAGTCTAACGTTTTGGCTGTGTCAGAGCCTGTTATTGACTTCACAGAGTCTGATTTACAGTCCCCTGCCCCACAGCCAAGCGTAAATGCTGTCGCTTTTGGTGCTGGGTCGGGTTCTGAGCAGTATGCGGGAAGGTCTCGCTCTGGCAACATCCGAAATGAAGTTAATAGCACGGTAAAAAATATTGACATGCCTCCGCGGAGTATAACCGAGATTCGCATCTTCTATAGCGACCAAACATGGGAAACATTTGTGCCCAAGAAGTAGTGCTTCAGCTCAAAGCTTGTTTCCTGTATTTAGATAATGTGTTTGCCTTAAAGAGATATGCTCTTTAAAGATGTGCATTCGTTTTTAAGGAGGGCGTTCGCTTTAAGGAGGTGTGTTCGCTTTAAGGTGTACCAGTCTCTAAGTCGTGATTTCTATATAGTTTTAAGTTGTGTGCCGGCGTCAAGTCGCGTGACAGCGTCCAAGTAGTGTGTTAGCGTCCAAGTAGTGTGTCGGCGTTTAAGTCGCGTGTTAGCGTTTAAGTTGTATGCTAGCGTTTAAGTGGCGTGTTGGTGTTTAAGTGGCGTGCCGGTGTCAAAGTGGTATGTCGGTTTTAGGTCGTGTGTTAGTGTCAAAGCCGTATGTCTACGCATGGGTACGTGTTTCTAGTCCATCTAGAACATCTATTCTCTATCGTTCTTCTTTCTATATATGGTGCTCCTAAGTGGTCTTTTGTGCGCGCCCACACGCTCGCCCGCTTCGCACGTATAATAAAAGGTAACGCCCCCATCTCGCCTCTTCAAAATGTAAATAACTGTTAAAAAACGCTCTTTTTATAAACTTTTCCCTCGAAATGTTTGGCTCGTGTCCGAAAAAGCTATACCTTTGCATCCGCTTTCGAGAACGAACGCGATAAGCCGAATGAACAAAACGAAGCTTGCTTCAGTCTTGTCATGGCGAGCGGTCGAATCAAACGAACGACCTCTGTCGCTAACGCAACAGATGTTTCGCTTGAGACAAGCAACCAAAAGAAAGAGTTCTTTGAAAAAGATTTACATAAA
>JALEVZ010000095.1 GCA_022788105.1 Prevotella sp.
CAATCACATACTGATTCTGGTTCCACGACGGATAGTCGCTTCTGTTAGGACGTTTAGCAGACATGTACATTCGCAAGAATTCGCGGAAATATGGTGCTGCACCCTCCTTATGGTCGGTACGGTGGAAGTCGAGCACAAGCGGCTCGGTAGTAAGCTTTTCGTAATCGGCCTTTGACAAATATCCAGCCTTAAGCATCTGTCCCAACACCACATTACGGCGGTCACGGCAGCGGTCGGGATAGCGCACAGGATTGAAAAGCGACGGGTTCTTGCACAGTCCGATAAGTGTTGCTGCCTCACACACTGTGAGGTCGCGCGGTTCCTTATTGAAATAGGTATTGGCTGCGGTCTTTATGCCGACCGCGTTGTGTAGAAAATCGAAATAGTTGAGATAAAGAGCAACTATCTCTTCCTTCGTATAGTTACGCTCAAGTTTCACTGCAATGACCCACTCTATCGGCTTCTGTAACAGTCGCCCCAGTGTGCTGGATGCCGTTTCAGAATAGAGCTGCTTTGCCAACTGCTGCGTAATGGTAGAGCCACCGCCTGCACTGGCCTGTCCAAGTAGTCCGCGCTTCACGACAGCACGTCCCAAAGCGATGAAGTCTATGCCCGAATGGTCATAAAAACGCACATCCTCCGTCGCTACAAGCGCCTCTACTAGATGTGGCGAGAGGTCGCCGAAGTTGACACAAACACGGTTTTCACGATTGAAATTCCATGTTCCTATCACCTTGCCATCAGACGAATAGATTTGCGTAGCAAAGCGGTTTATCGGGTTTTGCAGGTCTTCAACAGGAGGCATATAGCCTATCCATCCGTTCCAGATGGCCGTAAAAGCTGCGGCGCTGCCTAACAAAACAACGACTATCAATGCCCACAAAAAGTGTACAACTATTTTTCGCATGTTATCTGTCTATCGGGATTTCTATTTTTAAGCAATACACGTGCGCTGAAAAAGCACACATTCGACATTTATCTTGCAAAGATAAGTACTTTTTCCGACACAAGCAAGAAAACGCAGCGCAGAGTGGGACACGGCCCAAGCGAAATTCAATTAAGCGAGGTAATCTACCACTTAACAAGAAAAGCAGCAAAACCCATGTCTACAGACAAGGCTTATACTGCGATAGAATAGCACGGGCGTTTGCGATACGCTTCGCCGACAATGGTGAGACGCCCTCAAGCGGATAGTCCAGTCCGAGCTGCGCATACTTATAAGCGCCGAGAGTGTGGTAAGGCAACACCTCTATCTTCTTCACGACATCACGACTGGCTACATAACGTCCAAGCTCGTGTAGCCACTTGTCGTCGTCGGTAAGCCCTGGCACCACGACATGGCGCACCCACGTGTCTATTCCGCGACTCTGCAGTTCGTCAAGGAAACGTAAATTGTTGTTCTGCTTCTGTCCTGTCAAACGCTTGTAAAGCGCACTGTCCATGGTTTTTATATCCAACAGCACGAGGTCTGTATAGTCGAGCGCCGCCAAAGCGTCGGCGTTGCAATAGATGCCGCTTGTGTCAAGGGCGGTATGGATGCCCTCTGCACGACAAAGAGAGAAATATTCACGTACGAAAGCCGCCTGTCCCAATGGTTCACCACCAGACAGAGTGACTCCGCCTGTTGATATAAAGCTGCGGTAACGCATGGTTTCGTCAAATAGTTCGCGCGGTGTCATCTCGTATTGGCACTTACCACTAAACTGCCAAGTGTCAGGATTGTGGCAGAAAAGGCACCGCAACGGGCATCCCTGCATGAACGCGACAAAGCGGACGCCAGGTCCGTCGACCGTACCGAAAGTCTCTATAGAATGGATGTGTCCTATCATAAAATATTAGAAATACGTGTCTTTATCCTTGAAAACAAAAAAAACATGCGCCTGGCATTATCAGAAGACGACATCGCCAGACGCATGTTTAAGTACATGATTACATACCCATATTGATTGTACGCGACAACACATCGAGCTGCTGTTCGCGAGTCAACTTAACGAAATTGACAGCGTAACCGCTCACACGTATTGTAAGCTGCGGGTACTTCTCGGGATGATCCATTGCATCAAGCAGCAGCGCACGGTCAAACACATTGACGTTTATATGCTGACCACCGTTAGGTGTGAAATATCCGTCAAGCAGAGCGACGAGATTGTTGGCTCTCATCGGCATGTCCTTGCCAAGCGCAGAAGGAGCAATGGCAAACGTATAGGAGATGCCGTCGCGCGAATGTTGGAACGGGAGCTTTGCCACAGAGGCAAGCGCTGCCACCGCACCCTTGATGTCGCGGGCGTTCATGGGGTTAGCACCAGGAGCGAACGGCACACCCTTCGGACGTCCGTCAGGCGTAGCACCAGTGTTGCGGCCATACACAACATTAGACGTAATGGTCAGCAAGCTCTGTGTAGGAACGGCGTTGCGGTATGTGCGGTGCTGGCGCAGATACTCCATGAAGGTCTCGGTGATGCCTACGGCGATGGCATCGGTCTCGTCGTTGTTGTTGCCGAACGGCACATATTCACCCTCCTCTATCTTGTAGTCAACAGCGAGTCCAGTCTCGTCGCGCACGATACGTATCTTGCAATGCTTCATGGCGGCAATGGAGTCGGCAACGATAGAGAGTCCTGCGATGCCAGTAGCACGTGTGCGCTCTACGTCTCCGTCGTGGAGAGCCATCTCAAATGCCTCGTAGTCATACTTGTCGTGCATGTAGTGGATTATCTTCAACGCGTTTACGTACGTCTTAGCAAGCCATCTCATCATCTGCTCAAAACGCGGCATGAACTCCTCGTAAGTCAGATAGTCGCCAGTGATAGGTGCAAACCGAGGTGCAACCTGCTCGCCAGTCATCTCGTCGCGACCACCATTCACTGCATAGAGCATACACTTTGCAAGGTTGGCGCGGGCGCCGAAGAACTGCATCTGTTTGCCAATCTTCATTGGTGACACGCAGCAGGCGATGCCGTAATCGTCGCCAAGTTCTGCACGCATGAGGTCGTCGTTCTCATACTGTATGGCGCTGGTGTCTATGCTGACCTTAGCACAGTACTTTTTCCATGCCTCGGGGAGTCGCGGGCTCCACAGTATTGTGAGGTTTGGCTCGGGTGACGGACCCATGTTATAGAGTGTATGCAGGAAACGATAGTCTGTCTTTGTCACCATAGAGCGTCCGTCTATGCCCATACCGCCAATAGATGCAGTAGCCCATATCGGGTCGCCGCTGAACAGGTCGTTGTATTCGGGTGTGCGCAGGAATCTCACAATACGCAGCTTCATTATCATCTGGTCGATAAGTTCCTGTGCCTCTTCCTCTGTGAGCACACCGTTGCGAATGTCGCGCTGGATGTAGATGTCGAGGAAAGCACATACACGACCCAACGACATGGCAGCTCCGTCCTGGTCTTTCACAGCACCGAGATAGCCGAAATAGGTCCACTGCACAGCCTCACGAGCGTTGGTCGCAGGCTTTGTAACGTCAAAACCATAAGCGGCACACATGCGCTCGAATTGCTTCAGCGCCTGTATCTGCTCTGAAACTTCCTCTCTGCAACGTACGATTTCTTCTGTAAACTCTTGTATATCGATGCGTTTGAGGTAGCGCTTCTTCTCGTTTATAAGATTGGCAGTACCATAGAGAGCCACACGGCGATAGTCGCCAATGATGCGGCCACGACCATAAGCGTCGGGCAGACCTGTGATGATGTGGGCATGGCGTGCAGCCTTTATGTCGTCGTTGTAAGCCGCAAACACGCCCTCGTTGTGTGTCTTGCGATATTTTGTATATATCTTCTTTGTGTCAGCATCAAGCTCGTAACCATAAGCCTGCAGCGCTTTCTCCACCATGCGTATGCCTCCCTTAGGGAAAATGCCACGCTTGAGTGGCGCGTCTGTCTGTAGACCTACTACAACCTCACTCTCCTTGTCTATATATCCAGCTCCATAAGTGTCTATCGTCTGCGGCAATTTTGTCTCCGCATCGTAGACTCCTTTCTCACGTTCGGTGTCGAACATGGACGAAAGAATGGTCCAAAGTTTCTCCGTACGTGCTGTAGCGCTTGCCAAAAAGCTCTCGTCACCATCGTACGGCTCATAATTGGACTGAATAAAATCCCTTACATCAATCTCGTGTTTCCAGTTAAGACCTTTAAAATCGTTTTGTAAGTTCTCTAAGACCATAAGAAACTGTTGTGTTAAATTTAAGTGGTAAATAACTCAAGTTTGACATGTCTACAGACAAGCAAACCCCTATTATGCGATAATTGCAATGCAAAATTACTATTTTATTTCCATTCCCACAACCCTGCATCTGCTTTTCACATAACAATCACTACTTTTGAGTATTCAGTTTCACGCGTTCGCGACATATAAAATGACATTTACACACTAACAACAAGACTTTAAATAACAAAACAGAAACAATAGAAACAAAAATAGAACGGCAAAAACGGTGTGATATGAAAAAAATTATGTAAGTTTGCAATTGTAACGATTATAAATCGCCTAAACACTGTTTTATTCAATAAAAGCAAGCCTTATGAAAGTGACTGAACAAACAACACAACAAGTGGAACGGTTTTTTAGAAAAATCGCACAAAAGTACCCACACGACGAAGACACGTCACTCGTCACTGACGTACACGTATTCTTGTCGCAAGACACAGGAGAGATGACGGCGTATGACGACGACGGCAATGAGGCGACACGTTGTGTCGTGGAACAGTGGATAGGCAACACGGACGAAAACTTCTATGCAGAGGCAGGCAAAGTCCTCAGACAAATATGCGAACACATGCGCCCTACCCTCGAAAGGCTTGGCATAATGAAGCCCTACAGCATTGTGCTTGAAGACGACGAAGGCTCTAACGTAGCCGAGCTATTCCTTGCCGACGACGAAACTGTGATAATAGGTGGTGACCTGATGGACGGACTGGACAAAGACCTTGACAGTTTTCTTTCACACATTCTCGAGGAAGGCGAAAAGGAAATGCACCAATCTGACAACAAACACACTATTGATTAAACCGCAACAAATATATTGGGCATTAGGAATACCTAATAGAAAAACGGGAGCACCTCATTGTAGAGATGCTCCCGTTTTTTGTATTTATAGCTTTGCGTCTGATATAGAAGCAAAGCGTAAGACTTTCATCTTGCCAACAAGACCGACCAGTAGCAGTAACTATGCGCGACGTGTGCTGTTACAATGCTTCGTCGTCAGGTTTGCTTATGCTTGGACTTATCTTGCCTGGCAGTCTCTTTTTACGTTTCAGCCATAGCGCCTTCCGCTTCTCATAGTCTTCACGATGGCGCTCAAGAAAGTTGTCTGCCATTGCACTTATAATTATTTGTCGGTGTTGAACTTGGCATAGACCACGCTCAACTTAATCGGTCCATTGGGATTGGCGCTGCCACCAACGAGTCTTGTGCTTGTCAACGACATGTCATGGTTTACAGTCGTAAGCTCCTGTACCGACGATGAGGTGTTGTAAGTCGTCGTAACAGGAATGATGACAACCTTGTTCCACGACTCCTTGCTGCGGTCTGCCGTCTTGTCAATATACCTTATTATATTGGCAATGTTGTTGAACGTGTAGGTGTTGTACTGCTCGTTGTAAGTAGCTAAGAACGATGTCTTGTAGTCTGCGACCTGGTTGTTTTCAAAGAAAGAGTACATCTCGCTCTTCGGAATCATAAGCAATGTCTGCGGAATACCGAGATTGTACTTGTCACGAGAGTCGTTGTTTATTCTCGTCAAGACCACCTTTGCAGAGTTGATAGAGTCGTTCTCGTGGTTGCGCAAGATATCGTCAATCGGCAATTCCATCTCAGTGAAGATACCAGCAGGAGTCTTAAGGTAGGTGCAAGTGTTGTCTGCGGCCAGCTTCTTAACACCATCCTTGTCGTTTGAGATATTTGTTGTCTGAAGCACCTCTTCGGTACCAGCAAACGATGCCACACGTGCAAGGGTTCTGAGAACCTGCTTTTCCGTCAACACCATCTTGTCGTTTACGTAGGTTGTGTCGTTTTCAGTAACCCATCCCTTGTACTTAAAGTAAACATTCAGCTGGCTTATCGTGATGTAACCCATTGAGCCGAGACCGCCCTGATTTTTAAAGTAGAATCCTGGCACTACGTTATGGATAAACGCGTATGCATCTTTGAAGTTCTCTGGTTTCTCGTAGTACTTCTGCATAACGTACGAACCGTAGTTGCTGTACTGCTTTCCTGCCTTGTCCTTATAAGGTGCATCCAGCTTTATGTGAATGTTCTCCATGTAGCTGCTGTTAGAACGTGTGTCGTCGTCGACATTGACATCATACAGCGTGTACACCTTGCTCTTAGCAAGTCCACCTCTACGTATGTAACCCTCCTTCTCTGGATTGAAGTTAGAATAGTACACTTTGTCCTCCTCCATAGGTCTGTCCAGCTCATAGGCGGTCATCTTCATTGTTGCCAACGAGTCGCCATAATAGCCCGAATAGTAGAGACGCAATTCGCACGAGTCGGCCTGAATCTCGCCTGTTGGAGAAAGGCTCATAATGCTATCTTTTTCTGGGAAGATGAAGTCTTCAAGCACATGGAACTGTGCCATAAAGTCTCCCGTCACGTAAGCTCCGGTCTGCGGGTCCTTTACACGGCCTACATATCCAGTAGAGTTGCGTGAAAGCACAGAGTCGGCAACGATAGATCTTGTGGAGAGATTAAATGTGTCGGTCTGCACGTTCAGCTTGTCAAAGTTGTTGATAAGAGAAGAACCTATTGCGTCGGTGTTGTCATCGCAAGCGACAAAAACATTAACAGCTAAGGCTAAGAATATGCATGTAATTAACTTTGATTTCATAATCGATGAAAAAATGTTTTCTTTATAAGTCCCTTTAGCATAAGGGGTGCTTCCTTTAACGGGGGCTTTACAGAAGGCTGTCGTACAAGGCGCTGTATGCCTCGGTATAGTCGCCCTCGGGCTTGCTCAGCAACGGTATGTTCTTGCTCTTTGCATAATCGAGCAGCGCAGGGTTTATCTCCTCGCCAGCCTCAATCACTGCGTCGCTATAGTCCATGGCAAGCTTTGCCAGCTCCATAAAGTCGAAGTTGTCTTTGTACGACTCAAGCACCTTACCGTCTATGTCGCGGAAAGCAAGACTATTCTTGAAGTTGTCGCCGACAGAGTGTTTCAGCTCTTTGGAGAACAGTGAAGTCACAACCTTAGCATTAGCAAAGGCTGGTTCGCTGCAATATGCCTTCTTTATGTACAGAGGCACAATGGCTCCCATCCAACCCTGACAATGAATAACGTCGGGCACCCATCTGAGTTTCTTTACAGTCTCAAGGACGCCACGCGCAAAGAAGATGGCACGTTCACCATTGTCAGTGTACTCATTGCCGTTCTCGTCTTCTGCCATCTGACGCTTCATGAAGTAGTCGTCATTGTCGATGAAGTAGACCTGCATGCGTGTCTGAGGGATAGACGCAACCTTTATTATCAATGGATGATCCGTGTCGTCAATAACAACGTTAAGACCAGAAAGACGGATTACCTCATGCAACTGGCCCCTCCGCTCGTTGATGTTACCCCACTTGGGCATAAACGTACGAATCTCATACCCAGCTTCCTGCATCTTGTGAGGCAGGTCTCTTCCCATGGCAGACAATTCCGACTCGGGAACATAGGGTGAAATCTCCTGGTTGATAAATAATACTTTTTTTGCCATGCTAAAATTACAATATTGATGTAACAAATGTGCTAATCAAAGCTGTCGCTACAAGTTTCGCCTTGACAAGACAACAGCCATACACACTCCTGCAAAGGTACAAAAAAAACTCCACATACCCTTTTAAAATTTCACAATTCGCCCATTTTGTGCTATTTATTCGCATATTTTTATATTTATTCTTTCAAATTTAAGAAAAAAGTTGTTATTTTGCATTCGAATTGCAGATGCCACTTGGTTTCTGCGAAATTAAAAGTAATTTGCAATGAAGTTGATTAAGAAGATTGTGGAGCTGGAAAACACTCTTTTCGAAGCCCGCAAATCAGGCAAAAGCATTGGTCTGGTGCCTACAATGGGTGCCCTGCATGAAGGACACGCGTCACTTGTAAAGAAATGTTCTGACGAAAATGACATAACTGTTGTTTCCGTTTTTTTAAACCCAACACAATTCAACGACCCCAAAGACTTGGAGCGCTACCCGCGCAACCTTGACGCAGATTGTGCCCTTTGTGAAGCAAACGGCGCAACAATAGTTTTCGCGCCGTCTGTAGAAGAGGTGTACCCGACCCCTGACACACGACAGTTTGACTTCCCGCCCGTCACGACTGTAATGGAGGGTGCTAAGCGTCCCGGACACTTCAACGGAGTGTGCCAGATTGTGTCACGACTGTTTTACATAACCAAGCCTGACAAGGCATATTTCGGAGAGAAAGACTGGCAACAGATTGCTGTAGTGAAACGCTTGGTAAAATATATGGGCGCCAACATAGAGATTGTGGAATGTCCTATCATACGCGAGGAGGACGGTCTGGCAAAAAGTTCACGCAACACCCTGCTGGCACCCGACGAACGAGCTATCGCACCTGCCATATACAAGGCACTGGTAGAAAGCACAGAGTATGCTAAGTCTCACTCGCTCAGCGAGACACACGACAAAGTGGTGGCAGACATCAACACTACGAAAGGTCTTGAGGTGGAGTATTTCTCCATTGTCGATGGCAACACACTGCAAGACGTTGCATCGTGGGACGACAGCAAGAACATCGTAGGATGCATCACTGTCTATTGTGGAAAGACACCCATCAGACTTATCGACCACATAAAGTACAAAGAAGAGAAATAATAAAGACAACAGGATAATAGAAAGACAACAACAAAGACGCCATGATGATTGAAGTACTGAAATCGAAGATTCATTGTGTGCAAGTGACACAGGCAAACCTTCACTACATGGGTAGCATCACCATTGACGAAGAGCTGATGGAAGCTGCTGGAATGATTGAAGGAGAAAAGGTGCAGATTGTAGACAACGACAACGGAGAACGTTTTGAGACATACATTATCAAAGGCGAGCGTGGAAGCGGATGCATCTGTCTGAACGGTGCAGCAGCAAGAAAAGTGCTTGTCGGCGACACGGTCATTATCATGTCTTATGCACTAATGGACTTTGAAGAAGCCAAGACATTCAAGCCCTCTGTCGTTTTCCCGGAAAACAACAAAATAGTAAAATAGAACCAACTGTCATAAGAGCAAAGCCATCCATGTAGCGCGAGTACAAATCTACGCTATATAGGCTAAGCAAGGCAAGTGGAAAACCAAAAACATAACGACACAGCATGTCAGAAGAAACTTTGTTTTACTGACATGCTGCGTCGTTTTATATGTACTCCACCCTATTTAGCGTGACGACCCACTTTTACATATTTTCTTAACAACCTGCCCCCACGCAGACCGCAGTCCTGGCGAAAGAGACTCACGTGATATCATATCAAGCGTCTGACGCAGTTCATTGAGCAGTTCGGGCCAATAGCGCATCTGCTCATACGCCAGCTTTATACACAGCGCCCTAATTGCATATGGTGACTTCGGGTCTGCAAGCCTCACAAGACAGAAATCTATAAAGTCGGTACGGACATTGTCTTCATAAAACGGCTGACGAAGAAGCAGACTAAGAATAAGGCGTAACTTCGTGACATCACGCTCCAACAAACAGCGGTCGATAAGTTGGTCGTGTTTAGCATAAAGCCACTCGTTATCAGCCGCTGCGAAATGAGTAAACACCCACAACGCATTAATTGCGACACGACGGTCATCGTTCATTGTCAGCAGATAAAGTTTTTCCTTTAAGTCGTCGTTATGTTCGCCTTTAGTCTTAGCGCATAACTCTTTGATTTCAGATTGAGAAAGACGATGAGTAAGATGGGATTTCATTGCTTTGATTTATTATTACCGCAAATCTACAACATTAAACCAACACGACAAAATGTTTCGCAGATTAATCTAACTTCAATAACACAAAACGACAATAGAGACAATGGTTGGCAAATCTCCTGTTACGAGTTACCAGTCATTGTCTCTATTGTCGTTATTGTAATTCTGAGTTTAACCTAAAACTCAAAAGTTCTAATTCTACATTGCTGTAGCTGCCACGAGCCATCCGTAAACGCAGCTACATACACCGAAGAGGAGTACACCTGCGGTACAGAGAGCGAGAGCTGTACGTGTGGCACAGTCGCTCTTGAATGTAGCAATCGGAGTATCGGTCTTGTTGATGTACATGCACTTCACTATCTTCAGATAGTAGTAAAGTGACGGTACGGTATTTACCAATGCCAGGAATACTACCGCGTAAGCGATGTTTGTTCCCTGCTCTGCAGCCGCCATGAAGACGAAGAACTTACAGAACATACCAGCGAACGGAGGAATACCAGCCAACGAGAAGAGAGCGAGTGTAAGGAGGAACGAGAGTTTCGGGTTGGTGGTGTAGAAACCGTCGAACACCGACATCTCTGTGTTACCCTTTCCGCGTGTCTCAACAACGTTGATGACAGTGAACACTGCCATGTTAGCTGCCACGTAAATAAGCACGTAGTACATCAAAGCAGTCAGACCCATTGTCTCATTGCCTACGGCAGCAAGCATAATGTAGCCTGCCTGTGAGATGGAACTGAACGCCATGAATCGCTTAAGCTCTGTCTGGCGAAGCGCGAAGAGGTTGGCGATGGTGATGGTGAGCACGATAACGATGTACATCAGCGTCTCGTAGTATGTTACCATCGGAGCAAACACCTTCAGCAGGATTGTCATCAAAGCGAAGGCGGCGGCACCCTTAGACACAACGCTCAGATAACCTGTCACCGCTGTAGGCGCACCCTGATAGGTGTCGGCTGTCCAGAAGTGGAAAGGTACGAGCGAAATCTTGAAGCCGAGTCCGCTAAAGAAGAACACAAGACCCATGATTGTCAGGGGGCTTGCACTAATCTTAGCAGCCATATCGTCGAAGTAGAGTGTGCCACAAGCGCCGTAAAGGAACGAGATGCCGTAGAGCATCACACCGCTTGAGAATGTGGCGGTGAGGACGAACTTAGCAGCACCCTCTGCTGACTCCTTCTTGTACTTGTCAAATGCCACAAGGCATGCCATAGGCACAGAAGCCATTTCCAAACCGAGGAAGAACATGAGGAAATGTCCAGACGAAATCATCATGTACATACCGAGCAGTGTGGAGATAACAAGCTCATAGAACTCTCCCTCCTTACGCAGCACGTCCTCACGCTCAATCCATGACTGAGCCATTACGACAACAATGAAAGCTCCAGCAGTAAGAATGACCTTCATCACCTGAGCTGCTGCCGTCGCTGTATAGAGACCAGCAAAGGCTGTTGCAGGCTGCGCAGTGAAGCACACTGCTATCTGAGCTACCAACAATATGCCTGTCAGCATGCTCAGAACGGAGTGTTTCTTCTCGCCCTTCAGGATGAGGTCGGCGAGGAACACTATTACCAGGGCTGCCATGAGGCCAGCCTCTGGAATCATATTAAAAAACTGACTATAATCCATTTTGTTTTCTTTTTCAGTTGACAAGTCTACGAGCAACAAGAAACAAGGAGATATGCCTTTATACTAAGTTGACAAATCTACATGTTTACTTATAAGTAATCTCCTTGCATACTCGTCTACTTGTTTACTCGTCTACTAAATTATTAGGGAATTACACTAAGGATTGGAGCTACTGCATTGTCAATAACGTTGCTTGCCCAAATTGGGAATGAGCCAAGACCTGCAACACAGAAGATGAGGCAACATACAGCGAAGCGCTCGTCCCATGTAGCATCGGTGAGTTCCTCGAAGTGCGGGTTCTTCACCTTCTCGAAGAGGATGAAACCTACAGTACGGAGGATATACACGGCTGTCACAACGATTGACGTGATAGCGATGATGGTGCAGCAACGATGGAACGTGTCGGCATTCTCGAACGAACCATTGAAAATGGTCATCTCGGCGATGAAGCCTGAGAAGCCTGGCAGACCGAGGTTGGCAAGACCAGCAATCACATAACCTACAGAGAGGAACGGCATAATCTTCATCAAGCCACCCAGCTCACGAATGTCACGTGTGTGTGTACGTCCGTAAATCATACCGATGAGGGCGAAGAAGAGTGCTGTCATAAGACCGTGAGAGAGCATCTGGAGGATTGCACCTGTGCAGCTCACCTTTGTCATCATCAACAGAGCAAAGAGCACCAGACCACAGTGTGACACTGAAGAATAAGCATTGATAAACTTCAAGTCTGTCTGAACACAAGCCGAGAATGCACCGTAAACAACAGAGATGGTGGTGAGGATAAGGAATATCCAAGCCAAATCATGAGCTGCCTGCGGCAGAAGGAACATGGCAATACGGAAGCAACCGTAACCACCAAGCTTCATAAGCACACCAGCATGGAGCATTGACACAGATGTCGGGGCACAACCGTGACCGATTGGTGACCATGTGTGGAACGGGAACAGAGCGCCAAGCACACCAAAACCGATGAACACAAACGGGAACAGTACGTTCTGAACGGCTGCAGGGATGTGATTGTTGTGGGCAATCTCAAGGATGCTCATGGTAGAGGCACCATTGAAGAAGTAGATACCAACAAGGCCGAGGATGATAAGGGCAGAACCGCCCATAAGCATCAGCGTAAGCTTCATGGCAGCATACTCCTTGCGACCTGAGCCCCAGAAACCAATCAAGAGGTACATAGGGATGAGGGCAACCTCATAGAACATGAACATGGTGAAAAGGTCTATCGAAATGAAGAAACCGTAAACACCTGTTGAAAGCAACGTGAACCACATAAAGAACTCCTTCGTCAGAGGCTTAAGCTTCCACGAAGCGAACGTTCCTGTGAACACGATGATGCTCGAAAGCAGAAGCATCACAACGGAGATGCCATCTACACCCACCTCGTAGTTGATGTGGAGTGCGGGGAACCATTCCGTAGTGGCGCGGAGAATCATCTCCTCGGTGTTGCCTGCTGCGCGCTCACCGATAAAGTGGAGTGTGAGCCATACGCTCAGCGCCAAGAGGCAGGATGAACCAGCAACCATCACACCACGCACCTGATTGACGTTGCGCGCGATCCAAAGACCGAGCAACATCAAGACAGGGATTGCTACGAATAAACTTAATATATTCATATTTTTAATTGTTAGTTGACGAGGTGACGAGGTGACAAATTGACGAGCTGTTAGTATAGGAAACTAAACTTGTTGACGAGTTATTTGTATAAGCTCGCAAAGCTATCAGCTTGTCTACTTGTCCACTTGTCCACTTGTCTACTTGTTTACAAACAAAGTAATAATAATGTTAAAGCGACTGTGCCGGTGAGGAACCAAACAGCATATTGGCGAACGTCGCCGCTCTGCCAAGGACGGATGGTCTCGCCTGCCTCATTGGCACCCCAAGCAGAGAAGTCGATAAGACCATTGATGATCTTCTCGTCAATCCACTGTGCCGTGCGGCTTACGTAGCGGAACAGAATCTTGTGTGTGACGAACTGATAAACCTCATCCATATAGAAGCGCTTGTATGCCCAACGATGCAGACGCGGGAATGTGGCGTACATCTTGTCGGCGATAGGCTGCTTCTCACCCTTGTATATATAGGTAGCGAGGGCTATTGAAAGGATTGCTATCACTGTTGAGGTGGCTGCAACCTGCGGGTCGAAGTGAACAGTATAAGCTGTACCTGCTGCGCTCACGAATGAGCCAAAGCTTGCCCACTCCCAATTAAGGAAGCCACCAAGTGTTGTAACAACACCAACGCCAACAGTGACAATGCTCAAGAACACAAGCGGGAAGGTCATTGCAGCGGGTGCCTCATGCGGAGTGTGGTGAGCGTGGAGCTCCTTGTTCTCGGTACCCCAGAAGATGCCGTAGTAGAGACGGAACATATAGAATGCTGTCATAGCGGCAACTCCTGTCATCCACCAACCGCAAACGGGAGAATACTCGAAGCAAGCGGTGATAATCTCATCCTTTGAGCTGAAGCCCGAGAAGAACGGAATACCTGCGATAGCAAGGCATGAGATAAGGAATGTGATGTGAGTGATAGGCATATACTTACGCAGACCGCCCATTGTAGACATCTCGTTAGAGTGAACAGCATGGATAATGCAACCTGCTCCGAGGAACAGACAAGCCTTAAACATGGCGTGTGTGAACAGGTGGAACATAGAAGCCATGTAGCCAAGCTGTGCGTGGTTGTCGAGAGTAGCACCATGATGTCCAGGCAGACATACGCCGAGTGCAACCATCATGAACGCAATCTGAGAGATTGTAGAGAAAGCGAGCACACGCTTGATGTCGCTCTGTGCACAAGCGATGGCAGCAGCGTAGAAAGCGGTAAACGCACCAACTACGACAACAATGCTGAGAGCCTGCGGAGCATACTCTATCCAAACAGGGAACAGACGTGCAATCTGGAACACACCAGCAACCACCATTGTAGCAGCATGGATGAGGGCAGATACAGGAGTCGGACCCTCCATTGCGTCTGGCAACCAAATGTGCAGCGGGAACATGGCTGACTTACCAGCACCACCGATGAACATCAGTACAAGGGCTGTGGGCAGAATCATGCCACCAGCAGCCAGTGCGCGAGCATTATCAGCAACAGTGAAAGCTGCTGCACCTGTACCGTAAGCAATCTCGGTTCCAGTGAATGAGAAGTTGTAGCTTCCTGTGTAGTAGCCGAAGATGAGGATACCGATGAGGAAGAACATATCGGCGAAGCGGGTCACGATGAACGCCTTCTTCGAAGCATGTACGGCAGCCTTCAGAGTGTAGTAGAAACCAATGAGCAGATAAGAGCTTACACCCACAAGCTCCCAGAACATATACATCTGGAAGATGTTTGTGGCGAGCACCAGTCCGAGCATTGACATGGTGAAGAGAGAAAGGAAAGCGTAGTAGCGCTGGAAACCTTTCTCACCGTGCATGTAGCCGAATGAGTAGATGTGAACCATGAGGCTGACCGTAGAGATGACGATGAGCATCATCACCGAAATCGGGTCGAGCAGTATGCCGAGGTCGAAATGCAGATGACCCAGCGGCAACCATGTAAAGTTATATGGAACAAAGGTTGCGAAGGTGCCGTCAGCAAGACGGTCGGCTGAGAAATACTTGAACGCTGTGAAGTAGCTCAACACTGTCACCAATCCGAGAGAACCAGTGCCGATGAGTCCAGCTACCTTATGCGACCAGGCATATTTCTTATTCACGAATTCTGGTAGACCGATAACCAGGAAGCTGATAAGCGGCAACAGAAGAATCCATATTGAATATGTAAAATCCATAATCTAAAATTAATATTTCATGTTTTCAATACTGTTCACCTGATTGCTGTGGAAATTGCGGTAAACGTTGATAATAATCGCGATAGCTACAGCACTCTCGGCTGCGCTCACACCGATAGAGAAGAGAGTCATGAAGAATCCCTCAAACTGCTCAGTGAAAAGCAGGCGATTGAAAGCTGCAAAGTTCAAATCAACAGCGTTGAGCACAAGCTCAATAGAGACGAGCATGGCTATCAGATTGCGACGTGTAACGAAACCGAACACGCCGATAAAGAACAGAAGTGCGCTAAGCACAAAATAACATTCTACTGGTACCATATTACTTATTCTCCTTTTCTTTACGTGCTACAACAATTGCTCCAACGATACATGCCAGCAAGAATACTGAAATGAATTCG
>JALEVZ010000056.1 GCA_022788105.1 Prevotella sp.
GCTTCGTTCTACATCTCTGACGACGGCACAGAGACCGACAAATTCTACTGCTTCCACCTGCTCTACCTGAACAACGAGAAGTACACTGAGGGCAAGACCAACATCGCTGTAGGTGACGAAGTAGTGGTTTGCGCAAAGATCATGAACTACATGGGCAACACTCCTGAGACTGTAGGCAATAAGGGTTACCTCGTAGAGCTGAAGAGCAACGGCGGCACCACAGTGACACCGTCTGAGGGCACACTGACAGGCGACTTCGTATATCAGGCTGCCAACTGCGGCATCGAGAACGCTACTGCACTGACCACTCTGACCCTCACCGAAGGTCTCACACTGACCTTCGATGCCGGTGGCAACTCACAGGCACCGAAGTACTACAAGGCAGGCACTTCTTTCCGTATGTACCCGAAAAACAGCGTGAAGTTCACTTCTACCAAGAAGATTGCTTCCGTTACACTCAAGTGCGACGTTTACCAGGGTGTAAACTGCAACGCCGAGGGCAAACTTGAAGTTACCTCTGGCGCTGCAACAGCAGAAGAGACCATTGTGACCATCAGCAATATCAACGCTTCCGAGTTCACTCTCACCAACGCCAACACCACCACAGGCACAAAGTCGCAGCTCCGCATTAAAGAGATTGCTGTAAACTACGCAAAATAAGAGAGGACGTACAGGCTTTTTTGAAAAAAAGGCACAAGTCTGAACAGAAACAGGCACAAGTCTGAACTAAAAAAGACACGAGTCTTAACATAAAAAGCCATAAGCCCTAACAGCTTATAAAACAATTCGCTTTGCCACAGACAAGGACAACCTTTGTTTGGCAAAGCGGATTTTTCTTTGTGTACAAAACAAAATATCAACAAAAGTTTGTCCATTAAATAAAAAAGCAGTAACTTTGCATCCGTTAAGCGTTTAGGCGGTTTTGTGTCCATAAAGGAGCACAACATCAAGAACCCTACCGCTTACAAAAGTACAGATAATTAATAAACATCCAAATAATAAAGTTAAAATGAAAAAAGGTATTCATCCCGAAAACTATCGCCCCGTCGTATTCAAGGATATGTCCAACGGCGATATGTTCCTTACAAAGTCTACATGCAAGACTACAGAGACAGTAGAATTTGAAGGCGAAACTTACCCTGTGGTAAAAGTCGAAATCTCAAGCACCTCTCACCCGTTCTACACTGGTAAGAGCAAGCTCGTAGACACCGCTGGCCGCGTAGACAAGTTCATGAGCCGTTTCGGTAAGATTCGCAAATAATATATATTTCAAGAACTTATTGGAAATAATATAAAGCGAAGAACTTTAGGAAGTGTGTTCTTGCGTAGTTGCATATACGCGAGAACACACTTTTCTTTTTTTCAAACATCCCAACATCCGCTTTTCATCATAAAAGCGCCACGAAAACAACTTTTTCTAACAACAACGAAATCCCCCGACATGACAAAAAAGCTCTACAACCAGATGAGCACGGTGCGCCTTATCGCCATGATGTTCATCTGTGCACTGTTCCTTACCGCCTGCGGAAGCGATGGCGGCAGTGGCAACGATGACGACAACAAGACCGAACAAAAAAACAACGTAAACCAGAACCCTGCCAGCGGCTATGACACCAACAAGAAAAGTCTCAATGCCGCACAGCGCATGGAGTTCCCCGGCATAAACAAGCCCAAAGGCAACTACTATGTCATCGTACACACCGTTTCAGGCGTAGGCAACCAATACAGCTACGCTGGCAAGACATACCCCTACGACGCAGACGGCATAAACTTCTGCACCATCTGGGACAAGGACAAGAAGTCGCAGCTCTGCTCGTGCTACCAGCTGCACCGCGGCTACGGCGGCTCATACAACCGCGTCATTGGCCTCACCTATCCCGCAGACGAAGACCTGCCCACCGCATATCGCATTGACGACTACATGCGCGGCTCTGGTTTCCAACACGGTCACATCCTGCCTCAGACCGAGCGCACATACTCTTACGACGCCAACCGTCAGACCAACTTCCTCACCAACATGCAACCCCAGTACCCGAAGTTTAACGGCTTCGACGACAATGACAATTCACACACCGGCCTTTGGCTGCTCATGGAGGGCAAAGTGCAGAGGCTCGCTAAGAATATCGGCGCCAGCGACACACTGTTCGTGTGCAAAGGTGGCACCATACAGAACGGCCAGGTGCTGATGAAGATTAAAGACATGATGATCGTGCCGAAATACTTCTTCATGGCAGTGCTCAAGAAGAGCAGCAACGGCACATACCGCGCCTTCGGTTTCTGGACCGAGCACCTCAACAACTACGTGCCCTCCAACACCGACCTGAAGCAGTACTCCATGTCTATCGACGACCTGGAGGAGAAGACTGGCATGGACTTCTTCTGCAACTTGCCCGACAACATAGAGAAAGAGGTAGAGAGTAAGAACTCCTATTCACAGCTGTTCTGATTTCTACGACGACACCATACGCCTGTTCCGCGACGTCGGGACAGGCTTTACAATATCTCCACCCCGTACACACACCAACAAAGCAAACACCAAAAAAATTTAATCATAAAACACTAAACATTAAAAAAAATTCACACAGTATGACAAGCTTAACTATTATGATTGTCACAGTCTTTGTCATTGGCTACGCATTCATAGCCATGGAGAGTCTGACGAAAATCAACAAGGCGGCAATAGCCCTTCTTATGCTTGTAGGGTGTTGGACACTCTACATGTTTGCCCCGTCACAGTTCCTGCAGCTCATGCACCCCGACTTCGCTGCGGCAGACCACCAGCAGATGATAGAAAAGATAACGTCCATCATACAGGAACACCTCGGCGACACCTCCACCACTCTCTTCTTCCTCATGGGAGCCATGACCATTGTAGAGATTGTGGACCAGAACGGCGGATTCAACTGGGTACGCGGTGTGATGAAGACCAACAGCAAGCGCACACTGCTGTGGCGCATCGCCTTCATGACATTCATTCTCTCTGCCATCCTCGACAACCTCACGACCAGCATCGTGATGATTATGATTCTGCGAAAGCTCGTCAGCGACCACAAAGACCGCATCATATACGCCTCGCTTGTCATCATAGCAGCCAACTCTGGCGGCGCCTTCTCACCCATCGGCGATGTCACCACCATCATGCTGTGGAACAAGGGCCTCATCACCGCCCTCGGCGTTATATGCGAAATCACCATACCGTCAATCATCTCAATGGTTATTCCTGCCTTCATCATGCAGTTCATGCTCAAAGGCAAACTCGCCATGCCCGAAGCTGACTCCGCTGCCGACGCCGCTGCCAGCGACTTCTCTTCTGCAGAGCGCAAGACCGTGTTTGTGCTTGGCGTGGGCGGTCTGATGTTCGTACCCGTGTTCAAGGGTCTCACCGGTCTGCCTCCTTTCGTCGGCATATTGCTCGTGCTCGGCGTGCTGTGGACAGCAACCGAACTGTTCTACCGCAACCTACACCGTTCGGCAGACGCTGAAGGCACCCAGAAGCGCGTTACCAAGCTGCTCAAGCGAGTAGACATGGCTACCATACTGTTCTTCCTCGGCATCCTGATGGCAGTGTCGTGCCTCGCAGAGGTAGGCGTGCTCCAGGCACTTGGCAACGGACTTAACATTTGGTTCGGCGGCAACCACTACATGGTGACAGGCATCATCGGCGTGCTGTCGAGCATCGTCGACAACGTGCCTCTCGTCGCAGGCTGCATGGGTATGTACCCCGTTGCGCCGACAGGCGACATGGCTGTCGACGGCGTGTTCTGGCAGTTGCTCGCCTACTGTGCCGGCGTCGGAGGCTCTATGCTTATCATCGGCAGCGCCGCTGGCGTTGTAGTGATGGGTCTGGAGAAGATAACATTCGGCTGGTATATGAAACACATCACCTGGATTGCCTTCGTAGGCTACATCGCAGGCATCGTGAGCTACTGGTTCATACGCACATTCATCTTCGCCGTATAACCACATAACCCACGTTTATAGACAAAAACACATAGCCCACAGGGCGATAACACCACACAAAAAGGGGATGGTCGTAATCTTATTACGCCATCCCCTTAATTGTTTACAGTATTAACCAGTAACGTTTCCTATTCTATTCGCTATTATCTGACATCGTTTTTACGCAGTCCCATAGGTGAGTTGAACGTTCCGCAGTCGCCTTTAAGTCTGCCAAACACCGTGCCCTTTGCCGCCGTCGTAGAGTCTGCGCAGGTGCCGTCAGCATCGGCAAAGTTGTCGTTAGGCTTTGCAAGCGTTGTGCGCAGGAGGTTGAAGCGCAGCTCCTCATCATATTCGTCACACTCAAACTTGCCATAGAACTGTCCGCTCTGAGTGTTAAGACTGAAGTCGTCAAACTCTGCTGTGTACACCACTCCACTGTCGTCGTACTTTATATTTATGTCGCCCGAACGCGGGTCTATATACCATGAGAATCTGAGTTCCTGATAGTCGTACACCAGTTCGCCATTGTTGTCGTAGACATAGTTGCCGTAGGCGTCGAGCTTCGGAGCCTTGTCCGTCTCACGTCCGCGTCCGTTGAGCGAGTTGGGGTTGTATTGGTCAAACTCAAACAGCGACTCCATCTGCGTCACCTTCCTCACTCCGTGGTCGTAGTAGTGCAGCTCCGTGTTGCCGGTCCAGTATCCGCGCAGCGCTGCCGCCTCTTGGTTGAGATATTCTGTGCCGTAGTTGAACGCATCGTCATACCAGTTGTAGTCGTCATACCAATCCTCCGAATAGTCGTAATAGTCCCACTCGTGCCACGGGTCTTCGTCGCAACTTGTCATGGCAAACACCATCGTTACCGCTGCCAAAAGCGTGTAAAGTCTGTTTATAGTTTTCATAGCCGTATGTTTTTTTAATTTTCTGTATGTTCGAGTTAAAATGTGGCGGACATCGTGCATAACATCCTTTTCTACCCGAACGTCGTGCTCTTGTCCTATCTTCTGTTGCAAAGATAGTGCATAAAACGCACACATACAAGAATGAAAACCATATTGTTTGTAGGGTTTTCCCTACAGATTAGAGGAAAACCTTTTTGCACACGACCTCGCATGCGAGCCGTCACAGGCAGCACACGCCATGCAAAAAGAAACAGAAAAGACAAAAGACGTCCCACAACCTCTTTGACTCAAAGAAGTCGCTATCCCTACTTCAATATTACCTTTATTATTTCACTTCTCACTCAGAGCCAAACACGACTAATCACTTAGGCGCAGGCTGTGGAACGAGTAAATGTTCATTCGACAGTGCCGATAAAGACACAGCACATGCTGTAGATACGCAAATAAAATTGAATAAAGTCCTTCACGTCATAGTTAATAGCATAGTGTGAGTCCGCAAAGGACCAAATTGTCTCGCTTGCAAAAATAAACAAAATAACAAAACGGCGCAAATTTTTCACCGATTATTTTGTCAACTCTGTCTGTTGGCAAAAACACTGGTTAATGAAAACGGGGGAAAAGTGCCTGTTGAAGACACTATTTCCCCCGTTTCTACGTATTGTCAGCATGCTGCACGTGCAGACACAGCAGACACATTACATATTCGTTGTAGCCGTTTTCTTGTCAAGACAGCCATCACGCACCACGCAAGACGCAGCGTCTGTCAGCCGCGCGAGGCGGCGAGCAGCTGCTCCCAGTTGCTCTCAAACGTCACCATGTCAGGCAACACGATGTCGGCTCCCTCGTTTGCCAGTACCTCGTCGGGCAGCGGACCGCTATTCACCGCCACCGTGAAACAGCGTGCGGCGACGCCAGCGGCGACGCCAAGTGGAGCATTCTCTACCACGATGGCTTCCCACGGGTGCTCACATCCTGTCTTGCGCATGCCCATAAGATAAGGGTCAGGCGCTGGCTTGCCACGTTCCACATCGTATGCCGACACTATGTGTCGCTCGTCAATAAACTCGCCAAAGTCGTCGACAAGGCGCTGCAGCAACGGGCGCTGTCCGCTGCCCGTCACCACGCAGATACTCATGCCTGCCGCCTTTATCTTGCCCATAATTTCCCTTACACCAGGAAAGACGGGGGCGGTAGGCATGTGGTGGAAGATGTCGGCCTTGACGTCGTACATGCGTTGTGCCTCGTCGAGCGTGATGTCGCGTCCCTGCTGCTGCTTCACAAACTTCACAATGGTGTCTACACCGCGCGCACCCTCTGTGGCATAAGAGTCGGCAGCCGTCATGTGTATGTCAAACTGCGCCATTGACTGCTGCCACGCCACGGCGTGGTTGGGCATGGAGTCGTAGAGCACGCCGTCCATATCAAAAAGCACAGCCTTAGGTGTGAAACACCCAAAGCCGTGCTTTTGCAAGTATTGTTTTACTTCGTTTTCAAACATTCCTAATAGGTTTACTTACTTCTCCTCGGCAAGACGCTGCTGTATGGCTACGCTCTCTGCCTCATAACCGGGCTTGTTGAGCAGCGCAAACATGTTCTTCTTGTAAGCCTCTACACCGGGCTGGTTGAACGGGTTGACGCCGAGCACGTTGCCACTGATGCCACATGCTATCTCGAAGAAGTAGATAATCTGTCCGAGGTAGTACTCGTTGAGCTGCGGAACAGACACGCGGATGTTAGGAACGCCGCCATCTACGTGTGCGAGACGTGTGCCAAGCTCTGCCATCTTGTTCACTTCGTCGACGCGCTTGCCCTCAAGGAAGTTGAGTCCGTCGAGGTTTTCGTCGTCGTGGGGGAAGAACACAGTCTTCTCTGGGGTCTCAATGCTCAGCACTGTCTCGAAGATGCTGCGCTCGCCCTCCTGTATCCACTGACCCATAGAGTGGAGGTCGGTAGTGAAGTCGCATGATGCGGGGAATATGCCCTTGCCGTCTTTACCCTCTGACTCGCCGTAGAGCTGCTTCCACCACTCGCTCATGAAGTGGAGCTTGGGCTGGTAGTTGACGAGTATCTCAATCTTTTTGCCTGCCTCTGCATAGAGTGCGTTACGCACAGCAGCGTAGATGGCAGCGGGATTCTCATCAAACGGCACGTCCTTGCCAGTAGCCTTCTCCATGTCGGCAGCACCACCAACAAGTGCCTTGATGTCGAAACCTGCTACGGCGATGGGCAGAAGACCTACGGGAGTGAGCACTGAGAAGCGGCCACCAACGTTGTCGGGAATCACGAATGTCTTGTAACCCTCTTTTGTTGCGGCAGCACGGGCAGCACCCTTGTGTGCGTCTGTGATAGCCACAATCACGTTCTTAGCCTCTTCTTTGCCGCGCTGGTCTTCGCACTGCTTCTTCAACAGACGGAAAGCGAGGGCTGTCTCGGTGGTAGTACCCGACTTGGAGATGTTGATTACACCGAACTTCTTGTCCTTAAGATATGCTGTAAGCTCTGCGAGATAGTCTTCGCCGATGTTGTTGCCAGCGAACACAACGGTCGGATTCTTCTTGTCCTGAACGAGCCATGCAAACGAATTGCCAAGTGCCTCAATCACGGCACGTGCGCCGAGATAGCTGCCGCCAATACCTGCCACGACCACTACTTCGCACTTTTCGCGCAGTGTGTCTGCCACACCCTGAAGCTCTGCCAAGAACGCGGGAGTGATAGACGACGGCAGATGGAGCCATCCGAGGAAATCGTTGCCCGGACATGTGCCGTTCTCCAACGCTTCTTGAGCGGCTATGACCTGTGGTTCATAAGCTTTTACGGCGCCCTCTGAGAGGAACTGGGCTGCCTTTGTAATGTCTAAGCTAATACTTTTCATGTTGTTTTTAATTTGTATTTGTTACTTGTTTATGCTGTTTATTTTATTTGCCATCTGCGACACATTTATCTGAACGAGTCGGTCAGCAGCTTTATCTCTATCTGCGGGCTTATGCGCTCGTACAAGATGTTGTAGACGGCATCGAGTATAGGCATGTTGACGTGCTGGTGACGGTTCTTCTCCTTCATACATTTGGTTCCGAAAAATCCCTCGGCTATCATTTCCATCTCTATCTGCGCACTCTTCACGCTGTAGCCCTTGCCTATCATGGAGCCGAACGTGCGGTTGCGCGAGAACTTCGAGTAGCCCGTAACGAGCAAGTCGCCGAGATAGACGGAGTCGTAGACGCTGCGTTCGATAGGGTTGATGGCGGTAAGGAATCGTGACATCTCCTGCACGGCGTTTGAAATGAGCACCGCCTGGAAGTTGTCGCCGTACTTTAGTCCGCTGCATATACCCGACGCTATGGCGTAGACGTTTTTCAACACCGACGAATACTCTATGCCAATGACGTCTGACGAGGTCTTGGTCTTGATGTATTCGGAGTCGAGCACGTCGCAGAAGGCCTGTGCTTTCTCCTGGTCGGCACATCCTACAGTGAGGTATGACAGGCGCTCGAGCGCCACCTCTTCAGCATGTGACGGTCCGCCGATGCACGCGAGGTTCTCTTCCGGTACATCATACACCTCATGGAAATATTCCGAGCAGGCGATGTTGTCTTCCGGCACAAGACCTTTTATGGCTGTCACAATGAACTTATCGCGCAGCCTTGTCTTCAACTTTTTAAGATGGTTTTTCAGATATGGCGACGGCACTACAAACACAAGCGTATCGTATGCCTCCACTATGCGGTTGATGTCGCTTGAGAAAAAAATCTCATCGGTGTTGAAATGCACACTCGTGAGATAGTTGGGGTTATGGCTTATGCGCTTAAACTCTTCTATACTGTCGTCGCGGCGCATATACCACCCTATGTGATGGGTGTGACCTATCACAATCTTGGCAATGGCGGTAGCCCAGCTACCGCCGCCAATAATTGCTATTTTTCCACAATTAAACACGTTTGAATATGTTTAATTCTTAAATATTCAAATTATAAAAAACTGCTTACGCCTTACGCGTTAGCCTTGTCTATATAGCTCTGGAAGTCGTCAACCTTCGGGTTTTCGTATCCCAGCTTGTACTTTTTGTTCACTCCACAGACGTCCATCTGCAACTTCTGCGCCTTCACGTCCTTTATGTCGGAAACGAGGTTGTAGCCTGCCTTGTTGAACACAGACACCCACTCTTCACTTACGCCAACCTCTGCCCACTCTGCTGCGGTGCTCTTCGGAATCTTCTTCTCAGGCTTCATCTGCGGGAAGAACAGCACCTCCTGAATGGTGGTCTGACCTGTCATGAGCATTACGAGGCGGTCGATGCCGATGCCAATGCCCGAAGTCGGGGGCATGCCGTACTGCAATGCGCGCAGGAAGTCCTTGTCGATAATCATTGCTTCGTCGTCACCCTTGTCGGCAAGACGCATCTGGTCAACGAAGCGCTCTTCCTGGTCAATCGGGTCGTTAAGCTCGGAGTAGGCGTTGGCAAGCTCCTTGCCGTTCACCATCAGCTCGAAACGCTCTGTCAGTCCGGGCTTTGAGCGGTGCATCTTTGTCAGCGGCGACATCTCCACAGGGTAGTCGGTGATGAATGTCGGCTGTATGAACGTGCCCTCGCAGAACTCTCCGAACAGCTCGTCGATAAGTTTTCCCTTGCCCATGGTCTCGTCTACTTCCATTCCCTTCTCAAGACAGAAAGCGCGAATCTCGTCTTCTGACTTGCCGTTGCAGTCGTAGCCAGTCTTCTCCTTGATGGCGTCGAGTATGGGGAGACGGCGGAACGGTGCCTTGAAAGAGATGACATTGTCGCCCACCTTGCTCTCTGCGGAGCCGTTTACGGCAATACATATCTTCTCAAGCAGCTGCTCTGTGAACGCCATCATCCAGTTGTAGTCCTTATATTGCACGTAAAGCTCCATGCAAGTGAACTCAGGATTGTGGTTGCGGTCCATACCTTCGTTGCGGAAGTTCTTACCAATCTCGTACACACCTTCAAAACCTCCCACGATAAGACGCTTCAGATAAAGCTCTGTGGCGATGCGCATGTACATGTCAATGTTTAGCGCATTGAAGTGCGTGATGAACGGACGGGCAGAAGCGCCGCCTGCGATGCTCTGCAGAGTAGGGGTCTCTACCTCGGTGTAGCCAGCCTCGTCGAGCACACTACGCAGTGTGCGCACAACGGTAGCACGTTTCAGGAACGTGTCCTTCACGCCGTCGTTGACGATGAGATCGACATATCTCTGACGGAAGCGAAGCTCTGGGTCGTCGAACTTGTCGTATGCCACGCCGTCCTTGTACTTCACGATGGGCAGCGGTTTGAGGCTCTTTGAAAGCAGGGTGAGAGACTGTGCATGCACCGAAATCTCACCGGTCTGTGTACGGAACACGAAACCTTTGATTCCAATAAAGTCGCCTATGTCGAGTAAACGCTTGAACACGGTGTTGTAGAGAGCTTTGTCTTCACCAGGGCAAATGTCGTCGCGGGTAATGTAAACCTGTATGCGTCCCTTCGAGTCCTGCAGCTCCACAAAGCTGGCCTTGCCCATCACGCGGCGGCTCATCATACGTCCTGCGATTACCACCTCACGTTTTTCCTCCTCTTCTTTGAATTCGTTCTTAATGTCTTCAGAGAAGGCATTGGTTGGGAACTCTGCTGCGGGATAGGGATCGATGCCCATATTGCGCAGCTCCTGAAGGCTTTGTCTTCTTACAATCTCTTGTTCGCTAAGTTCTAAAACGTTCATATTCGTATATTCTTTTTTCCTTTATTTTTGTTTCATAAAATCCATTATCTGCCGCCACATCACGTCCCTACAAAAACCGATAGGACGCCCTGCGCAGCCAAACAGCTACGCACAATACGGCAAATTACAGTTGCAAATTTACGAAATATTTCTGAAAGGGGGGCGCTTTTCACATTTTATAATACGCCTGAGTGCATATTATAAACCAGCAGTTGACATAAGACAACAAAAAACGGGGTTACTTACCGCTCGTCATGGCAGCGCATAGCTTCATGGCTTCGGCACGAGCGGGTTTGCCGGTAGATGTCATCGGCAGCTCACTAACGGCAAGGAAGTAGCGTGGCTGCTCATATCGTGGCATGTGCTTACGGCACACTTCGCACACCGACTCCATGTCGTCGGTCACGGCAAGCAGTACCACCGCCTCGCCAAACTTGTCGTCGGGGCGCTTGCTTATCATGTACGGCACGTTGAGATGTGGCTGCAATCGCGCCTCCATCTCTTCTATCTGTAGCTTCAGACCACCACTGCACACCACATTGTCGCGGCGTCCTCGTATGCGAAAACGCCTACCGTCGGGTGCAATCTCGGCAATGTCGTTGGTGACAAGGGGTTGCGCACACACCGCTGGGGCGTCTATCACAAGACATCCATCGGCACTGGTCGTCACGCCAACACCGTCAAACGGCTCGTACCACTCACTCGCTTCGGCACCGCTCAAGCGCCGCAAGGCGATGTGAGAGAGAGTCTCCGTCATGCCATAGGTGCTCCACACGGCGTTGGGGAAGCCGCGCAGCTCCTCTGCCATGTCGCTGTTGACGGCGCCACCACCGATGATTAGATGCTTTATGTCACGCAACAGGCGTCGCTCCTCCTCCACTTTCAGACTGTTATAGACCTGCATCGGCACCATGGCGGCAAACGTCGGCGACTCTGTCAGTCCCTTCAACGGATGACCACTCGGCTCTACCGCCATGAGCCGCAGCCCCCACACCAACGAGCGCACCACCACCATCTTACCGGCAATGAAGTCGAGCGGCATGCACAACAGTGCCGTATCGCCAGCCCGTAAGCCCAGGAAGCCGCACGTTATGCGTGCCGATGCCTCCATGCGTCGCTTCTCCACAAGCATGGGCTTCGGCTTACCCGTCGACCCGCTGGTGTGTACAAGCAGCGTGGGACTGTCCGACTGCCAGTCTGAAACAAATTCGTCGAGCGTCATAATATGGTCTTATCTGCTGAAGTTTTGAATTTAATTATAACCTATTGCGGCACATACCATAACCTATTGCGGCACCTTCCACAACTTGTCGCCGCGTATTTCGAGTCCCATCGGTATGTTGTCGGTGAAGAGCATACCTGTCCCAAGCCCCTGGGGCATGGTGATGTCAGGGCCATAAACGTCGGAGGCGAACTGCGCAATAGCATTCAATCCCACGTTGCTCTCAAGCGCACTGGTTATCCACGAGCCTATGCCGCGCTCACGTGCAAGGCTTATCCACTCGCGCGAACCAGCCATACCGCCGTGAAGCGAGGGTTTCAAGATGATGTATTGCGGGCGCATAGTGTCGAGCAAATGTTCCTTCATAGACAGCATGTTGACACCAATCAGCTCCTCATCGAGCGCTATCGGCAGCGGCGACTCCTTGCACAGACGCGTCATGTCTGCCCATTGGTGCTGGCGTATGGGCTGTTCGATGGAGTGTATGTCATATCGTGCGAGCTGCTCTAAGCGCTCCATAGCGTTGTCAGGGGTAAATCCGCCGTTGGCATCGACACGCAGTTCTATCTGCTCCTGTGTAAAAGCAGAACGAATGTGGCGTATAAGGTCAAGCTCTTTATCAAACTCTATGGCGCCGATTTTAAGTTTCACGCAACGGAAACCCGCCTTCATCTTCTCCTCAAGACGTGCCAACATCTCGTCGTAGTTGCCCATCCACACCAGTCCATTGATAGGAATGCCCTCCTCGCCACGTGCAAACGGCGTGTCAAACAGTCTGTCTGCGCCACGTTCAAAGCTCAGAAGCGCGGTCTCAAGGCCGAAAAGAATAGAAGGATAGGGCCTCAACATGTCGTGAATGATGTTGCCCGTCATGCCGAACATGTTACACACCGACGTCAATATGCGCTCATACTCGGGTATGGCGTCGCAGCTAAGGTCGGGCAACGGAGCACATTCGCCCACGCCTTTACGGTCAGGATGGTCGGGCGAAGTGATGGTTATGAACCACGACTGACGTGTGGTGTACACCCCTCGCGACGTGCCGGCAGGCTGCTTGAAGTGCAACGTGCGCGGCGTAATCATTACATGGTAAGTCATTTTCAGTATTGCTGCAACGCCATTACGGCAACTTGGGATATTTCTTAAAGTCGGGTTTGCGCTTCTCGAGGAAGGCGCGGCCACCCTCTTGTGCCTCGTCAAGCATGTAGTAGAGCATGGTTGCGTCGCCAGCAAGCTCCTGGATGCCAGCCTGTCCGTCAAGTTCGGCGTTCAGACCAGCCTTTATCATGCGCAAGGCGAGGGGCGAACGCTCCATCATAGTCTCTGCCCACTCCACACATTCGTCCTCCAGTCTGTCGAAGGGCACCACCTTATTCACCATGCCCATGCACTCCGCCTCCGCAGCACTGTACTGCCGACACATGAACCATATCTCCCTGGCTTTCTTCTGACCTACAATACGGGCGAGGTAGCTGGCACCAAATCCGGCATCGAACGACCCTACTTTCGGACCAGTCTGTCCAAAGATGGCGTTGTCGCTGGCAATAGTCAAGTCGCACATCAGGTGCAGCACATGGCCTCCACCGATAGCGTAGCCGTTGACCATAGCTATGACAGGCTTCGGCAACGAGCGTATCTGCTTCTGCACATCGAGCACGTTAAGGCGCGGCACACCGTCGTCGCCGACATATCCGCCACGTCCCTTGACGTGCATGTCACCACCCGAACAGAACGCCATGTCGCCAGCTCCGGTCAGTATGACCACGCCTATACGCTGCGCTTCACGACACCACGCAAACGCCTGCGACATCTCCCACGTGGTGCGTGGTGTAAAGGCGTTGCGATAACGCGGACGGTTTATCGTTATCTTGGCTATACCGTTATATTCCTCAAAGAGTATCTCCTTAAAGTCGAAGTCCTCTATTTTTTTCCATTCTCTTGCTTCCATAGTGGTTTATTTGATTCTCATTATAAGTTTCGCAAGTCTCCGACTTGCTTGTAAGTCAACAAGTTGACGAGCCAACAAGCTGCTTGTCTTATAGTTCATGCTCGCTCAAGCCACTATTGACAAGTCTTAGTAGCAGCTTGTCTACTCGTCTACTTGTCTACTATCAGCATGCTTTGGCATGCGAAACTTGATTTCGTTGTAAGTTTTCTAACTAATTATCATCTATTATAAGCTCTCGAAATATTGTTTCATAGCCCTCGCGTCTTCCGCTGCATCGGTAAAGACCTCAAGCACCATAGGGCGCTCCGACTCCTGCGTGAGCAGCGTCACGACCCCTATCCGCATCTCGTCCATGTTCGAAGCCTTGAGATATCCGACATCGTTTTGCGTGCAGATGCCGCGCGCCTCGGTGCTATGCGACGCCGCGACCATGACGTCTGCCGCTGCGCTGGCGTCGAGTCCAGGCAATGTGCGGAATATGCCGCCACAGTGGTTGTTGAGCAATATCACGCGCAAGTTGCCGCGCAAACCTTTGTTCCACAACGCGTTCTGGTCGTAGAAGAAGCTCAGGTCGCCCGTCACACACACCACCATGTCGTCGGTACCGAGCGAGAAGCCCGCCGCAGTAGACAGCGACCCCTCTATGCCGTTCACCCCACGGTTGCACCACACGCGGTGTGCGGCGTAGACACAAGCCAACCTTATGGCAGAGCTGTTGGCGTAGTGGACGTGCAAATCGATGTCGAGGTCGTCGAGTTGACTCTCAAAATATCTCACCGTAGCCATCTGCGAGAACGGCGGTTCGTAGTTGTCGGCAGCGTCGGCACAACGGTTTAGCAGCTGCTGCCAACGCTCACGAAACGCCGTTGCCGACGGGTTGGCAGGCAGGTCGCACAACGCCGACAACAAAGCGTCGGTGTCGTCGGGCGCACACTCCACCACCTCGGCAAGCGCCATCAGCGGGTCTTGTATGTCAAGAGCGTTGTGTGTGACAAGACAAGTGGGTGCTTTCGCGGCGCGTAAGAATCGTCTCACCGCCTTGCTCACTACCGTGTCGCCGATATAAACCACCCTGTCGGGCATAAAATCTGCCACGCTCTCCGCCTGTGCGCCACCCTCTGCCCCACCGGCAGTGAGCACCCGCACAGCCTCATCGGCATGTATGACAGTGTAAGAAGGGTTTGACAGCGGTTCAGCCACTACCACATAGCGGTCCATCAGGCGCCGCATCGTGGCAGAACTCACCGCCCCGGCAGCCATCTGACCCATGACCACCATGGGGCGCGACGCCTCTGCCACCGCCGCGAGAGCCTCGTTGCCCTCCCATCTGCCTGCCGTCTGTCGGCAGACGAAAGGCGTCAGCACCGGCAGCTGCTTCACATCAAACGCAAACAGCGGTTCGCTTATCGGCACATTGACATGCACCGGCGCACAGCCCTTTGTCGTTGCGAGATGCAATGCCTCGCTGACGAGTCTGCGACAGTGCCACCGTTCCTCGTCGTTGCGTGGCTCCGGCAGCTGCACAGAGCACCTCACCATTGCACCAAACGCCCCCTGTTGCGGCAGCGTCTGGCCGTCGAGCTGGCCTATCCACTGCTGCGGGCGGTCTGCCGACACCACTATCAGCGGCACATGCTGGTAAAACGCCTCCGCCACGGCAGGCGCGAGGTTGAGCAATGCCGACCCCGACGTCACACACACCACCACTGGGCGGCGTGTCGCCTGTGCCAGTCCGATGGCATAAAAGCCTGCCGACCGCTCGTCTGTGACGGGATGACACGTCACCTCTGGTGCCTCATTGAGGTTGTGTACGATAGGTGCGTTGCGACTGCCAGGACACACCACAGCGTCGGTCACGCCCTTTCCCACGAGCAGCGCGGTCAATATGTTTACATTATCTTTATTGCTATACATCTTCAAATCAGTTTTTTAAGTTTCGCAAGCCTTTGGGCTTGCTGATAGTTAACAAGTAAACATGTTGACGAGCTGTTTGCTTTATGAACCTCTTCATAAAAACTATTATTAAGCTCTGGTAGCAGCTGGTCTACTCGTTTACTGACAGCAAGTTCTTGCTTAAGCAAGCGGCAAAGCCGAGCGGAAAACTTGCGAAACTTAAATCAGTTAAACAGCTTCTTCATGGTTTCCATTTTTGCCTCCGTCTCGTTCCATTCGTCCTCCTCACGACTGTCGGCAAGCAGTCCGCCGCCAGCGTAGAGAGAGAGGCTCCGTCCCGCGATGCGCATGCAACGCAGCGCCACAAACAGGCTGGTCTGCCCGTCTATGCCCATCGGTCCGGCAAAGCCGCTGTAGTAGTCGCGCGGCATCTGCTCGTTGTCCATTATGAAGTCGAAGGTCTGTTGCTTCGGCATGCCACACACGGCAGGCGTCGGGTGCAGGGCGTCGATGACCCGTCCTATGCCCCGTCCGTCAGCAAGCGTGAAGCGAAAGTCTGTGCGCAGATGCACAAGGTCGCCAGCACGAGTGGTGTAAGGTGCAGAAGACGCCACGTCGGCAGACAACCGTCCGACGCTCTCGGCAATGTAGTCGGCGACATAACGCTGCTCAAAGCGGTTCTTCTCACTCCACACTATGTCGTCGGCGGAGGTGTGTGCGCCCGGCGTATCGAAGTCGAGCATGTCGCCGCAGAGCTTCATGGTGCCTGCCAGCGCCATGGTGTGCCACTCCCGTCCGCTGCCCTGCAACAGAATTTCGGGCGTCGCCATGAGCCACGTGCCACACCGCGGAGCCTGCACCAGCGCCACAAACATGCGCGGATAGCGGCGGCAGGCGCAGAAGAACAGCTCCTCCACGTCGACCTCTCGCGCCGTCGTCATCTGCGAACAGCGTGCCAACACTATCTTGCCAAACGCCCCGTCGACCAGCCGGTCGTGGAAGTTACGGAAGTCGGTGCCGTAGCGTTGGCGTTCCGTCGCGCCGTCAAGTGTCTGCACATCGCAGCCGCCGAGCGACAGAGCGCCCTGCGGCACCTCGCTCCACTCCACCCTGTCGGGACGAATCACCACCACGGGGCGGGCTGCCGACGGTGCAAACGGCGCCATCACGAACCCCCTCTGCGCCCCCAGCTCCTCACACGTCAGCAGCTCGTCGGGCTGTCCCTCGAGCTGCGTCAGACGGCAGTAGCGTTGCGCATGGGGGTATCGGAACATGGCTATCGCCACGGTGCAATCCCTCATCTCGCTCATTTCTGCTCCTTAGCCTTCATTATGAAGTTGGTGACCTGTACCGACGACACGAGTTCGCCGTTCTCGTTCTTTATCTTTATGTGCCACACATGCAGCGTCTTGCCTTTGTGCAGGAGCTGTCCATAGGCCGTCACAGTGTCGCCTTCGAGCACCGCCTTCACGTGTTCGCCACTCACATTTATGCCTACGCATATCTTGCCTGGGCACAGCACCATCGACCCCACGCCGGCAACGTTTTCTGCCAGCGCCAGCGACGCGCCGCCGCTGAGAAACCCGAAGGGTTGTCTGTTGCGGTCGTCCACCTTCATCCGTGCCACACACATGTCGGGTTCGGGTGTCGATATGAAGTCCATGCCAAGCGTGTTAGACAGTCCGTCGGTGCGGCGCAGTCTTTCCTTTATTTCTTCCAGTTCCATTGTTTTAGTGTTATATGCAGGCTTTGCGTGTCGACGACGCGCCAAACCCCTGTCCATTGTTGTTTTGTCTTTCACGGCGGCGGTCCGAGAGTCGCTCTCTTCAGGCCGTCTGCATCCCTACAAAGGTAGTGAATATTTGCAAAACAGATGGCGTTGCAGCTGAATATTTTGGGCTTTATTATAAATTGAGTGAATAAAACCAAATAAGTAAGGCTTTTTTTTCATGCTGTCATTTTTTTCATTACTTTTGCACAAGTCAATCCCATTGCATATTAACATCAATACATTAACAACCCGGACACGCCCAAGTGTCCACCAAATAAAAACACCGCAAAGGACATGAACACCAGCGATTGCATTGTCATAATCCCCACTTATAACGAAAAGGAGAACATAGAGAAGATTGTCCGAGCCGTGATGGGTCTGGAGAAGGCTTTCAACATACTCGTCATCGACGACGGCTCGCCCGACGGCACGGCAGCCATAGTGAAACGACTGATGGCAGACGAGTTCGCCGACCGCCTGTTCCTCATCGAGCGCACAGGCAAGCTCGGCCTCGGCACTGCCTACATCGCCGGCTTCAAATGGGCGTTGGCACACGGCTACGACTACATATTCGAGATGGATGCCGACTTCAGTCACGACCCCAACGACCTGCCGCGCCTCTACGCTGCGTGCCACGACGAGGGTGCCGACGTGGCCATCGGCTCGCGCTATGTCAGTGGCGTGAACGTGGTGAACTGGCCCATGGGGCGCGTGCTCATGAGCTATTTCGCTTCAAAATATGTGCGCATGGTGACAGGCTTCAACGTCCACGACACCACCGCTGGCTTCAAGTGCTACCGCCGCCGCGTGCTCGAGACCATACCACTTGACAAGATTCGCTTCAAGGGCTACGCCTTCCAGATAGAGATGAAGTTCACGGCATACAAGATTGGCTTCAAGATTAAGGAGGTGCCAGTCATCTTTGTCAACCGTCGCGAGGGCACCAGCAAGATGAGCGGCGGCATATTCGGCGAGGCATTCTTCGGTGTCATGCGCCTACGCTGGGACGGATGGTTCCGCAAATATCCCGCCTTGCCGAAAGAGGCATAAGCCCCACAACACACTAACAGGCAGATGCATGATTATGCTGAAATAGGCATAATCATGCATTTGTCGTTTTGTAACGTAACAGCCGCTAAGAGCTGACACTTTGCACGGTTTTCCACCGCTTTTGCTTACGCCAATTCTTAACAACTCTTAAAAACTCATTCCCGTTCCCATATGGGCCGAATGGGCTTGTCACTAGGCCCAAATGAGCACGTCATTAGGCCCATTTGACAACGCCATTAAGCCCCTATCATTTTGTCAAAAGGCAACACTCCGAAATCTATGCTGCCACGACGCCGACGCAGAGGCTACCGCAAGAAACGGCGCAAAGAGCGAAATTCACGTACAATCGCTTCCCTATCCGACAAAAAAGTCGTAACTTAGCCGAGTGTAAAACAAAAGCGACGGAGCGGCAGCGAATGTCACACGTCGCCAGGAAGCAATGGAAATCAAGACAATAAGAGAACTATACGGAGGGCTGCCACAGTGTGGGGCTCTCGCCAAGACGCTGGAAGACAAGTCGGTGAAGACGGTTTTCCTCAAGGGACTATTGGCCTCTTCCGGCCCCCTTTTCTTCTCGGCACTCGCCGACCGGCATGCCGACACCATCGTGTTTGTACTTCAAGACGCCGACGAGGCAGGCTACTTCTACCATGACCTGACGCAGCTCATGGGCACAGACGGTGTGCTGTTCTTTCCCTCGTCGTATCGACGCGCCGTGAAATACGGTCAGCGCGACGCCGGAAGCGAGATACTACGCACCGAGGTGCTTAGCCGACTGGCACAGCGCGGAGGCGGAACCGGCGGCGCAACAGTTAGTGGCAAGGGGCGCAGCAAGGGCAAGGCAGACAAGGCTCTCTACGTCGTGACCTGTCCCGAGGCGCTCAGCGAGCTGGTGGTGTCGAAGCAGCGACTCGACGAGCGCACACTATCGCTCGCCGTGAGCCAGACCGTCGACATCGTGGAGACGGAGAAGACGCTGCGGGAGTTTGGCTTCCAACAGGTAGACTACGTATATGAACCCGGACAGTTTGCCGTGCGCGGCAGCATACTCGACGTCTACTCGTTCAGCTCCGAGCTGCCGTTCCGCATCGACTTCTTCGGCGACGAGATTGACACCATACGCTCCTTCACCGTCGAAGACCAGCTATCGAAAGACCGGAAAGAGTCGGTAGAGATTGTGCCTGAGCTGGCGAAGATGACTGAAGAGAAGATGCCGCTGACGAGTTTCTTGCCTGCCGACACCATCATAGCGGTGAAAGACCTTGTCTACGTGGCAGACACCATCACGCGCATCTACGACGACGGATTCGCACAACAGGCTGTGGCAGAACGCATGGAGGGCGCCACAGAGGCTGAACAGAAAGAGATAATGAGGTCGCTGAGCCGCGACTCGCAGCTGGTGAGCGGCTCACGGTTTAAGGAGGGCATCGCCGCCTTCCGACGCATAGACTTCGGACACGAGCCCATAGGCACACCGCAAGCCACCATAGCGTTTGAGATTACGCCGCAACCGCTGTTTCATAAAAACTTCGAACTGCTCACACGCTCGCTCGCCGACTATGTGCTCATGGGCTACAAGATATACATACTTGCCGACAGCGAGAAGCAGACACGACGGCTGCGCGACATATTCGACTCTGACGAGGTAAAGACCAAAGGCGAAGACCTGCCCTTCACACCTGTAGACCACACCCTGCACGAGGGTTTTGCAGACAACACGCTAAGGGCCTGTTTCTTCACCGACCACCAGATATTCGACCGTTTCCACAAGTACAGTCTGCGCAGTGACACGGCACGGGCGGGCAAGATGGCGCTCACGATGAAGGAACTTCAAGAGATGGAGCCAGGCGACTTCATAGTGCATGTCGACTTCGGCATAGGCAAGTTTGGCGGACTGGTGCGCGTACCAGTGGGAAATTCCTACCAGGAGGTGATTCGCATAATCTACCAGCGCGGCGACATCGTAGACGTAAGCATACACTCGCTCTACAAGATAAGCAAGTATCGCAGCAGCACCACAGGCGAGGCACCGCGTCTGAGCACCCTCGGCACGGGAGCATGGGAGCGCCTTAAGGAAAAGGCCAAGAAGAAGATCAAGGACATTGCCCGCGACCTGATAAAGCTCTACGCCAAACGCCGGCACGAGAAAGGCTTCGCCTTCAGCGGCGACTCGTTCATGCAGCATGAGCTCGAGGCCAGCTTCCTTTATGAAGACACGCCCGACCAGCTGAAAGCGACACAGGACGAGAAGGCCGACATGGAGCAAGCCAAACCCATGGACCGTCTGGTGTGTGGCGATGTGGGGTTCGGCAAGACGGAGGTGGCGATAAGAGCTGCCTTCAAGGCGGCATGCGACTCGAAGCAGGTGGCGGTGCTCGTGCCCACAACGGTGCTGGCATACCAACACTTCAAGTCGTTCCAGTCGCGACTGAAAGATTTCCCCGTGAGAGTCGACTACCTCTCCCGCGCCCGCACGACAAAGCAGACAAAGCAGGTGCTCGAAGACCTGAAAGACGGCAAGGTCGACATCTTGGTAGGCACGCATAAGCTCATCGGCAAGAGCGTGGTGTGGAAAGACCTCGGACTGCTCATCATTGACGAGGAGCAGAAGTTTGGCGTGGCAACGAAGGAGAAGTTGCGCAAGCTCAAGACCAATGTCGACACGCTCACCATGTCGGCAACGCCAATACCCCGCACGTTGCAGTTCTCGCTCATGGGAGCACGCGACATGAGCATCATGCGCACTCCCCCACCAAACCGTTACCCCATCCAGACCATGCTCACGACGTTCAGCGGAGAGACCATTGCCGACGCCATAAACTTTGAGATGAGCCGTAACGGACAGACCTATATCGTGTGCAGCCGGATAAACAACCTGCAAGAGATCGAGAACCTCATCCACCGCTATGTGCCCGACGCTCGTGTGGCCATTGGGCACGGACAGATGAACCCGGAGGAGCTGGAGAAGATATTGGTGGGCTTCATGAATTACGACTATGACGTGTTGCTCTCCACCACCATCGTGGAGAACGGCATCGACATCTCCAACGCCAACACCATCATCATAAACGATGCCCACAAGTTTGGCTTGTCTGACCTGCACCAGATGCGCGGACGTGTGGGACGCTCCAACCGCAAGGCGTTCTGCTACCTGCTCGCACCTCCCAAGGCGGTGCTGTCGACAGACGCACGACGACGCCTGGAGGCTCTGGAGACATTCTCTGACCTTGGCAGCGGCTTCAACCTCGCCATGCAGGATCTCGACATACGCGGTGCTGGCAACCTGTTGGGCGCGGAGCAGAGCGGCTTCATGGAAGACTTGGGCTATGAGACCTATCAAAAAATTCTGAATCAGGCTGTTACCGAACTGAAGAACGACGAGTTTGCAGACCTCTACCACGAGGAGATGGCAGAAGGACGACAGTTTACGGGCGACGAGTTTGTGGAAGACTGTGCCGTGGAGAGCGACCTGGAGATGTATTTCCCCGACAATTATGTGCCGGGCAGCAGCGAGCGCATGCTCCTCTACCGCGAGCTCGACAACATTGGCGACGACCGCGAGCTCGACGCTTACCGTCAACGACTCATCGACCGCTTCGGACCGATACCTCACGAGGGAGAGGAACTTCTGCAAGTGGTTCCGCTGCGCCGTCTGGGCAAACGTCTGGGCTGCGAAAAGCTTATCCTTAAGCAAGGACGCATGCAGATGCAGTTTGTGAGCAACCCCGACAGTCCCTACTATCGCAGCGCCACCTTCGACAAGGTGCTGCAATATATTGGCAGCCATCTGCGCAGCTGCAATCTGAAAGAGATTAATGGCAAACGTTCCATGGTGGTGAACGATATTGCCACCGTGGGCGAGGCTGTAAAGGTGCTGAGAAGCATTGATGACAAATAAGAAAAACAAGCTCTAAAAAAAGCCTTCACTAACATGTTAAGCATGTCGGTGAAGGCTTTCTTGTTTTATTTTTGTCTAACTCACACCTTAGGCACATCCTCAAGGTTCTTCTCGATCTCGGCATCGCTCACAGCATAGTTTTGCAGGTCGCCGTTGAGGTAGCTGTCGTAAGCCGTCATGTCGATAAGACCGTGACCGGAAAGACCGAACAAGATGGTCTTCTTCTCGCCACTGACCTTACATTTCTTTGCCTCGCGTATGGTGGCAGCGATGGCGTGACAGCTCTCGGGAGCAGGGATGATGCCCTCGGTACGGGCAAATAGCAGTCCGGCTTCGAAGCTCTCAAGCTGCGGAATGTCGACGCCGTGCATCATCTTGTCTTTGATGAGCTGCGACACGATGGTGCCAGCGCCATGGTAGCGTAGACCGCCAGCATGGATGTTGGCAGGCTTGAAGTCGTGGCC
>JALEVZ010000070.1 GCA_022788105.1 Prevotella sp.
GCTCTTACTCCTCGTTAGCACGCAGTTGCTGTACGTAGATAGCGTGTTGCATCTTGAGAAGCTTCAATACAGACGGCTTGTTGTACTGCTGACGAGCGAGGAGCTCCTTAACAACACCTGTCTTTTCGAATTTTCTCTTGAACTTCTTGAGATCTCTGTCGATGTTCTCGCCATATTTAACTGGTACGATAATCATTTTTTTGCTTTACTTTTTTAAATTTGACTTTATAATTTTCTATACGTGAAAGGGCATTTGCCACTTTCGGACTGCAAAATTACGGCTTATTTCTCAAATACACAACAAATTAGCGCTTTATTTGCATGATTTCGAGCAAAAAGCCCGTTTCACAACCCAAAGAGGCGACACATGAGCCGTTTTTGCGCCCGTTTTTTAGAGCGGAGCACACGCCTCGTGCAGCCACTCGCGCTCCTCGGTCGCAAGCATCGGCGACAGGCGCTCCTCCACCATAGCGTGGTAGCGGTTCAGCCAGCCACGCTCCTCGCCGCTGAGCATCTCTGCCACGATGGGAGCCTTGTCTATCGGACAGAGCGTGAGAGGTTCAAACTGAAGGAAACGGCCAAACTCGGTAGTGAGATAGGGCACGGTGAGCAGCGTGTTTTCTATGCGCACGCCAAAACGTCCCTCAAGATAGAGTCCCGGTTCGTCTGTCACCGTCATGCCCGCACACATCGGCGCAGGGCGCCACTCCTGACGAATCTGGTGCGGACCCTCATGCACACTGAGGTAAGCCCCCACTCCATGCCCCGTGCCGTGCATGAAGTTCATACCCTCGCGCCACATCGCCATGCGTGCCACGGCGTCGAGCTGTGTGCCAGCAGCACCATCGGGGAACTTCAGATTCTGCAACTGTAGATGCCCCTTCAGCACGAGCGTGTAGACCCTGCGCTGCTCATCGCTGAGCGCGCCGAGTGCCACGGTGCGCGTAATGTCGGTCGTGCCGTCAAGATATTGCGCGCCGGAGTCGAGAAGCAACAGTCCATGTGGCTCAAGCACAGCATCGCTCGCGCTGTCTGCCTCGTAGTGTACGATGGCGCCATGTGCCTCGTAACCAGCTATAGTGTCGAACGAGATGTCGCGGAACAGCGGCTGGGCAGCACGCAGCTCGTGCAGCTTCGCAGCGACAGACATCTCCGTCTGTCCGCCCGCAGCCACCGCTGGTCGCAGCCACCGTAGGAACTTCACCATGGCCACACCATCGCGCAGCATCGCCGCACGGAAGCCGTCAGCCTCAGCCTCGTTCTTCACCGCCTTCATCATAGGCACTGGCGAAGCGCCACGCACCACGTTAAGCTGTCGCGACGCGGCACGGAACAGGGTGCTGTTCACCTCGTCGGGGTCGAGCAGTATGTTGTATGCCGAATAGTGGCGCAGCCCCTTGCCCACGTTCTCATAGCAGTCTAAGCCTATGCCCTCGCCCTCAAGATAGGCGCGCACGTCGCTGCCGACCTTCGCACCGTCTATATATAGCGTGGCGCTGTCGGGCGACACGAGCAGATAGGCGACAAACACGGGAGTGCAATGGACGTCTGTGCCGCGCAGGTTGGTGAGCCAGGCAATGTCGTCGAGCGCACACACCAGCATGCCGTCAGCATGACGCTGTGACAGACTGCGGCGCAGACGTGACAGTTTGTCGTGTGCCGTCTCACCAGCATATTGAAGCGGCTGCACCTCCACAGCGTTGTCGGGCACTGGCGGACGGCCATCCCAGATGAGAGCGAGAGGGTCGAGATTGGTGCGCAACGTCATGCCGCCGTTGCCACGCAGTGCTGCGACGAGCGCCTCGACCTGCGACGCCGAGGCGCACATACCGTCAATAGCGACCTCTGTCAGCCCGCTCTCGCCAATCTGTTGCCACAGCCACTGCGCTATGGTCGGTGTACCTTCAACTCGCTCTTTCATAAGCACATACTCCGTGTCGCGCAGCTGTTCAGCTGCCGCTATGAAGTAGCGCGAGTCGGTCCACAGCGCCGCGCCGTTGAGAGTCACCACGGCAGTGCCTGCCGACCCGTCAAACCCAGATATCCATTTACGTCCCTCCCAGTGCTGCGGTACATACTCACTATTGTGTGGATCGGTGCTCGGGAAAATGAAGGCAGCAAGGTGTTCGCGCCTCATCACCGTGCGCAGTCGTTCCAGTCTTTCTGCAATGATGGTTTTCATATATTCGATTTAAAATAATGTAGATTAAAGGAGTCAACACGACAAAGTTACCAATTTTAAGAATTATCAACAAATTAAAGTCTGAATAATTGGCGGTTATAAATCTATTTTTTATAACTTTGCAATCGGAAAAGCGCACGAGGGGCAGACTGACATTTTGCCGCGAAACGCGCCCAACATCCCCTTTTTGGCACATTATTTGCACATAAGCCATCAGAAGGCGGCTGCAAAGTTGTCACAACATCATAAAACGAACTGTTCAAATAAACTTAAAATATAATTTAGTTATGGCATTTTTAACTAACGAGAAACTCGTGATCGTCGGAGCCGGCGGCATGATTGGTTCAAACATGGTACAGAGCGTTCTTATGCTCGGTCTTACTCCTAACATCTGTCTGTATGACATCTATGAGCCGGGTGTTCATGGCGTGTTCGACGAGATGCAGCAGTGCGCTTTCCCCGGTGCTAACATCACATACACCGTAAACCCCGAAGAGGCTTTCACAGGTGCTAAGTATATCATCTCTTCAGGTGGTGCTCCCCGTAAAGAGGGCATGACACGTGAGGATCTGCTGAAAGGCAACTGCCAGATTGCTGCCGACTTTGGCGACAACATCAAGAAGTATTGCCCCGACGTTAAGCACGTGGTTGTTATCTTCAACCCCGCCGACGTTACAGCACTCACAGCTCTTATCCACTCAGGTCTGAAGCCCAACCAGCTCACATCTCTCGCTGCTCTCGACTCTACACGTCTGCAGCAGGCTCTCGCCCTCGAGTTCGGCGTACAGCAGGATAAGGTTACTGGCGCTCACACCTACGGTGGTCACGGCGAGCAGATGGCCGTATTCGCTTCACAGGTTAAGGTTGACGGCAAGCCCCTCGCTGAGATGGGTCTGTCTGACGAGCGTTGGGAAGAGATCAAGCACAACACCGTACAGGGTGGCTCAAACATCATCAAGCTGCGTGGCCGCTCTTCATTCCAGAGCCCCGCTTACAACGCTGTTAAGATGATTGAGGC
>JALEVZ010000004.1 GCA_022788105.1 Prevotella sp.
AATTGAGTGCTCCTGCAAGTTGTGTCCCTCTCCGGGGATGTAGGAGTTAACCTCCTTCTGGTTTGTCAGACGCACACGGGCAACTTTACGCATTGCCGAATTAGGCTTCTTAGGTGTGGTTGTGTAAACACGAACACAAACGCCACGACGCTGAGGACATGAGTCCAGAGCCGGTGACTTGCTCTTGTCTACGAGCACCTTTCTGCCTTTTCTTACTAACTGTGAAATAGTAGGCATAATTGTAATTTTTAAATTTATATATTTGTTGTTTTATTTTTTCACGTCTTAAACAGGCATAATCTACCATGCCGTTTCGGGCTGCAAAGGTACGAACATTTTTTTTAATATCCTAAAGTTTACTTTCCCAATATTCATCGCACATCACAATATTAACTTTTTATAACAGCAGTTAAACTAATTTATCATTAATAAATAATTTTCAAAACCTCAAAAACGCCCATCAAAACCCATTCTAAGCCGCCAATTTCGCACAGACAGCCACCAATTTCGCACAATCAACACCCAATATATTCATAAAAGCTCCCCAAAAACCGCAAAACTGCGCCACAAAACCCAACAAAAGGAAGCAATATTTTCAACATATCATAATTTCTTTGTAACTTTGCGACATTAATTATATAATAGGTGAAAACCCTGCAAGCGACCCACTTGCCACGGGACCAAATGCGGACCGACGTCGCGCAAGACAACCACCGTGCCATCGAGCACGAGCAGAACGCCTTGCCGCAACGTCTGACGACAACCACTAAAACAACACGCCACACTATGACAAAAGCCATATACTGTCTGTTTTATGCCATCTCGCTTCTCCCTTTCAGACTGCTCTACGTCCTCGCCGACATTGAGTGTTTCATGCTCTACCACGTAATACGCTATCGTCGCGGTGTGGTAAGGCGAAATCTCGTCACATCATTCCCCGACAAGAGCGAGCAGGAGATAGTACAGATAGAGAAACGCTTCTACCATTGGTTCTGCGACTACTTCTTTGAAGCCGTAAAACTACTAAGCATCAGCGACGCCGAGTTGCGCCGCCGTTTCACCATCATCAACAGCGAAGAGGTGGAGCAATGCTTCAAAGAAGGGCAAGACGTTGCCGCCATCCTGGGCCACTACTGCAACTGGGAGTGGCTGTCGTGCGTAGGCATGAACCTGCCGCTTGAGCGCGAGACAGGACTCATATACCACCCGCTGCGAAACAAAGCCTTCGACTACCTGTTCCGCAAGCTCCGTTCACACGAGAAGCACTCGAGAGTAATACCCAAGCAAGACATCCTGCGCTACGTCGTAAGTTGCAAGAAAGAAGGCATACGCAACATCTGCGGCTACATCAGCGATCAAGGACCGAAGTGGAAGAACATACATCTCTGGCTGCCGTTCCTCAACCACGAGCACACACCCGTGTTCACAGGCGGCGAACGCATCATGCGCAAGATGAACAATGCCGTGTTCTACGTAGAGATGAGCCGTCCCAAGCGCGGCTACTACACCGCCACGTACAAACTCATAACACGCACCCCCAACGCTCTTGAGCCCGACGGCATCACACGCCGCTTCTTCCAGATGCTGGAACAGACCATCCGCCGCGAGCCAGCCTACTACCTGTGGAGTCACAACCGCTGGAAACGCACGAAGGAAGAATTCGACCGCCGCTTCCAAGTAGTAAACGGAAAAGTAATCGAACTCACATAACCCTGTCGCTCACCCCAAACTTCACGACACAGCCCTGAATCCATCTACGAAGCAAAATGCACATCATCACAAAGATAGCCCCACGCTACGCACACCTCGAAACGTTTGCCGCCAGCATGCCGCAAATATTCGAACACGAAGGCGAAGTGATATATCGTGGGCGCAACCTCATAAAGACCATGACGGCACCCGACGGCACACTGGTTAATGTGAAGCGCTACCACCAGCCATCAGGACCCAACCGCCTCATCTACTCATGGGGGCTACGCGAATCGAAAGGCAGCCGCGCCTTCCGCTACCCTGCCATCCTTGCCGCCAAAGACATCGGCACCCCCGACGCCATAGCGCTGGTAGAAGAGCGCAACAGCCTCGGCTTGTTATGCTACAGCTACCTCATCACGGTGCAAAGTCCCTACCCCTACACCCTCTACGCCATGGGCGACGCCAAAGAGGGAGAATACGAAGCGCTCGCCGAAGCATTAGGTCGATTTGCCGCCCACCTGCATGAGCAAGAGGTGCTACACAAAGACTTCACCCCCGGCAACATACTATGGTCGCACGACGCCGACGGCTACCACTTCGCATTAGTCGACATCAACCGCATGGCTTTCGGTCCCGTAAGTCCCAAGACAGGCCTCGCCACCCTCTGCCGCCTATGGGGTCCAAAAACATTTGTACGCCTCACCGTTGAGAGCTACGCCCAGGCGCGCGACTACGACGTCGCCACCGCCGTACAATATGTCATGGAGCGGCGCGCCCGTTTCTGGCGTCGCTACGGCAAGAAGCACACCATTAAATTCAAGCTTGAACTATAACCGAAAAATCATTATACACACAACGACACGCTATGAAAATATTGCTGTTTTGTGAAAACAAATACGCCATCGACATACTGAACCCCATACAGGAGCATGTCACGACAAACAAGCTGCCACACAAGGTGCTGTGGTACATACATGAAAAGAAAATCGACACCTTCGCCTATGCCGACAAGGTGAGCTGGACCACGTCCATGCAAGAGGCATACGACTTCGCGCCCGACGCCATCTTCGTGCCAGGCAACATCGTGCCATACTATCTGCCGGGCGTCAAGATACAGGTGTTCCACGGCTATGCTGCCGAGAAGAAAGACCACTGGGTCATACGCCGCTACTTCGACACCTACTTCACACAAGGTCCCTACTTCACATCCCACTTCGAGGCGCTGTCAAAGAAGTATGGCGACTTTGAAGTAGTGGAGACAGGATGGCCCAAGCAGGACTGGATAAAGCAGAACCTCCACCGCTACGACGACGAAAAAGCGGCGCTACTCAGAACGAGTGGCAAGAAGACAGTCATACTCTACGCCCCCACCTTCTCACCCAAGCTCACATCGCTGTCCCTGCCCGACATGAAGCACGAGCTTGAACGACTGGCAAAAGAGCGCGACGCCGTGGTCGTAATGAAGTTTCACCCACTCACACGACAGGAGTGGGTCGACGAATACAAGACATGGGCAGAGGGCCGTTCCGACATATTGTACATCGATAAGGGCGAAAACGTGACCAAGTACCAGCTCATGAGCGACGTGCTCATCAGCGACACGTCGTCCACCATATACGAGTTTCTGCTGCTGTCGCGACCCGTCATCACCGTCGGCACACTATCAAAAGACATCTATTGGGAAAACATACCGACGCCCGAGATGCTGCTCGCAGCCTACGACCACGCCCTCACCGACCCCGAGGCGATAGCGCGCCGCCAGTGGATAGTAGACAACTACGACCCCTATCTCGACGGACACGTGTGCGAGCGCATGCTCAACGCCGCCGCCGACTACATCAGCCGTCACGGTGTGCCACGCCAACGTAGCCTCAACCTGTGGCGCAAATATACCAGCATAAAGACCTTCGGTCGCATAAAACGCTGACCATTTAACGGCGCAACATATAAAATTATGCCACACGGCATGCAAGATATCACAACCCTATACATTTATATATAATAAGAAGATAGCGCAAGCGGCGCAATGAAAGCACGCTTTCACACCACCGGGTGCAACCTATCTTATACCCAAAAACAAAATGCAAGACATGCTTAACTTCACAGTTGGCCCTGTCATGTCGAGCGAGGCGATAAGAGCCATCGGCGCAGAGCAGGTACCATATTTCAGAACAGCTGAGTTCTCTGCCGTAATGAAAGAGAACGAACACCTCATGCTGAAGTTCGCAAAAGCCCCCGCAGACTCGCGCGTAGTATTCATCACAGGCTCTGGCACAGCATCGATGGAAGCCACCGTCATGAACGTGTTCACACCCGAAGACAAAGTGTTGGTAGTAAACGGCGGCAGCTTCGGCCATCGCTTCGTGCAGCTGTGCGAGATACACGACATACCCCACACAGAAATAAAACTCGACATGGGGCGCAAGCTCACTGCCCAGCACCTCGCCCCATACGAGGGACAGGGCTTCACAGGCTTCCTTGTCAACCTCGACGAGACGTCCACTGGCGTGCTCTACGACATACAACTCATCAGCGACTTCTGCCGCCGCAACGACATTTTCCTTGTGGTAGACAGCATCAGCTCGTTTCTTGCCGACCCGTTTGACATGGCGGCACTGGGTGTCGACGTCATGATAACCGGTTCGCAAAAGGCACTCGCCTGTCCTCCAGGCATCTCCATCATAGTGCTCGCGCCGCAGTCGGTAGAGCGCGTATGCGCCAACAAGGTGAAGTCGATGTACTTCAATCTGGAAGACGCCCTTAAAAACGGTGAACGCGGACAGACACCATTCACACCAGCAGTAGGCACACTGCGCCAAATCAACGCCCGTCTGAAAGAGATTGAAGCAGCAGGAGGCGTAGAGAGCGAAAACCGTCGCATGGCAGCGTTGGCTGCCGACTTCCGCAGCAAGATAGGCGACATGCCGTTTGACATAGTGTCTGAGTCGCTGAGCAACGCCGTCACACCACTCCACCCCCACAACGTCTCTGCCTACGACATATTCCTCCGTCTGAAAGACGAATACCACATCTGGGTATGCCCCAACGGCGGCGACATGGCAGACAAGGTGTTCCGCGTGGGACATCTCGGTGCCCTCACTACCGCCGACAACGACACGCTGATTAGCGCGCTGCGCGACATGCAGTCAAAGGGTCTGCTGTAACGCGACGACAAAAGAGCCACCGACCCCACAAGGCAAACAAGAATTATAAACGAAAACACAATCCATGACCAAAGTCATAACATACGGTACATACGACCTGCTGCACTTCGGGCACATACGACTGCTCGAGCGTGCCAAAGCCCTCGGCGACTATCTCATCGTGGGTGTCACCTCCGACACCTTCGACCGCGAGCGTGGTAAAATCAACGTGCAGCAGTCGTTGATGGAACGTGTCGAGGCTGTCAGGGCAACTGGACTTGCCGACGAAATCATAATAGAAGAGTATGAAGGCCAGAAGATAGACGACATCAAACGCCTCGACGTCGACATTTTCACCGTCGGCTCAGACTGGAGGGGCAAGTTCGACTACCTCAACGCCTACTGCCGCGTGGTCTATCTCGACCGCACCGACGGCGTGTCAAGCACCGAAATACGCAGCGAGCAGCAGCCCGTACGCCTCGGACTGGTCGGCGAGTCGCCCATTCTGAACAAGATTGAGCGCGAGAGTCGCTGTGTCAACGGCCTGGAGGCAGGCAACGTCTACTCCATCAACAACAAGTACCTGTCGCCGGAGCTGCAACAGGCAGACCGACAGGCACCGTCATACGACGCCCTGCTACAGTCGTCAGATGCCGTCTACATCATCTCCGCACCAGAGTGCCACTACGACCAGATAAAACAGGCGCTCACGGCAGGCAAACACGTGCTGTGTGAGTCGCCGATAGCACTCGACCCACAGCAGTGGCATGAGCTGAAAGCGCTCGCCAAAGAGCGCAACGTGGTGCTGATGGACGCCGTGAAGACAGCCTTTTCCATGGCATACTACCGTCTGCGTCTGCTCGCCAAGAGCGGCATTGTGGGCGACATCGTTAGCGTAGATGCCACCTGCACCAGCCTCGTCGACTTCGACCCGACGCAAGACGCCAACCGCAGCCTGTACGAGTGGAACAGTATCTGCGCATGGGGGCCGACAGCGTTGCTACCCATCTACCAGCTCTTAGGCACCGAATACGTACACAAAGAAATCATCACACGCTTCTCCGGCAAGAGCCAGAGCTACGACGCCTTCACCAAGATATCGTTTGTGTTCCCCCACGCCGTGGCATCGATGAAGGTCGGTCAGGGTGTAAAGTCGGAAGGCGAGCTCGTCGTCTCAGGTACAAAGGGCTACATCTACGTGCCAGCACCGTGGTGGAAGACCGAATACTTTGAGGTGAGATATGAGAATCCTCAAAACAACAAGCGCTACTTCTACCAGCTCGACGGCGAGGGACTGCGCTACGAGCTGCTGTCGTTCTTCAAGGCCATACGCACAGGACACGACTTCTCCTACGTAGACGACAACATCTCACTCGCCATCACACAGACCATCGCCGACTTCTACTCACGTCGCGACATGACCATAATCTGAAGCCAGCGAAGCGTCAACCCTCACTACACACAAGACACACTACCGCCGCGACAGAGACTGCATAAAAACACGATCGATACAAAACAACAAACTGACAGACGGCAGAGGGCACACGTGCAAAGGTGCACGCGAGTCCCGCGCCGAAGAGGATAACCGCAAAACATTATGTCAAACAAAAAGGAAGAAAAGCGTATAAGCGACGAACAGACAAGAGAACTACAGAAGTACATACTCGACATGCTGCTTGCTATAGACAATGTGTGCCGCGAACACGGGCTCGACTACTATCTCATCGCAGGCACCATGCTCGGCGCCGTGCGTCACAAGGGTTTCGTGCCATGGGACGACGATGCAGATGTGGCAATGCCGCGAAAAGACTACAACGAGTTTGTCAAGCACGCCAACGAGTGGCTGCCCGAGCGCTACGAGCTTGTCAGCGGACTGCAAGACCCTATGTACCCCTACCAATTTGCGCGCATACAGGACAAGGAAACGACCTACATCCTGCGTCGTAAGTTCAACTTCGTGGGAGGACTGCCCGTTGACGTGTTCCCGCTCGACGGTATGACAGCAGACCACAGCGCCATGGTGAAGCACTACCGCCGCTACGCCATAGCCAAGAAGCTGCTCTACTACTCCACCATCGATCCCTTGAAGCACGGACACGGACTGCGCTGGGCGTTTACGAAGCTCATGCACAAGTTCATATCGCAGGACTGGGCACACCGCCACATGAACGATGTGCAACGCGAGTTCGACTACGACCGCTCCCCGCTTGTTGCCGACCACGACAACGCCCCCAACCGCGGCATACTGCCCAAAGAGGTCTACGGCAAACCCACACCCATCGAGTTTGAGGGCCATCAGCTCATGGGCGTGCAAGACCCAGACACATATCTCCGCTACTGCTACGGTGACTACATGAAGATGCCAAAGCAGTTGCCGCCACAAAACTTCCGCTATCTCGACCTGCACACGCCGTACCGACAGTACAAGCGCATGCAGAAGAAATAAGAGACTGGAGAGTCAGCATGCACTGACAGTTGACAAGTTGACGAGTTGACGAGTAAACAAGCTGCTACATAAGCTTACTAATATCTACCTTAATGAATATAAAATATAAAGCAAACAGCTTGTCAACTTGTCAGCTTGTCAACTTGTCAACTCGTCAACTTGTTTACTTGTTTACTTGTTTACTTGTCAACTCGTCAACTAGTTTACTTGTCAACTCGAAAAATATCTAATGACCAAATAGAAAAATAACACAACGCAAAGGGATGGATTCTTCGTTTTGAATCCATCCCTTTTTTATTTCATTTTTCACTCGAAAGATTTCGTTTTACAACTGGGCGCGACGGCACGATTGCCACTCCACTCACAGGCGTCAACGGCGGTGCCGCTCCATAAACTCGGCGGTCTGTATGTTTGAGAACACGTAGCGGCGGAGGTCTGCAAAGCGCGCCTTGTCGCTGGCCGTCTTCAGCGACCCGTCGCACTGCACGTCGTAGCAGAACTCCCTGTCTGCTGCTGGCTCGTAGATGTAGCAGCGTGTAAGGTCGCGCGCCACTACCTGGTTGTCGGCAGAGTAGAACACCATCTTGCGCTGCTCCTTCAGCAGATTCACACCGAAGCCGTCGTAGGTGTAGCTCAATCCCATCAGTCCGAAGAGCGTGGGCATGACGTCTACCTGCATGCCGAGGCCCTCGTAGCGCATCTGAGGCACACCGGGACCGAACATGATGAGCGGTATGTGGTTGAGCGACTGCGGCAGTTCGCCCTCGCTGCCTGCCACTATCTTGCCGTGGTCTGCCTGTATTATAAATATGGTGTTGTCATACCACGCCTCCTTACGCGCCTTGCGCAGGAAGTCGCCGATACACCAGTCAGCATATTCCACTATCTGCTGCTCCTTCTCCCGGCTCTTGGCTTTAAACCACGACGGCACGATGTAAGGCGGATGGTTGCTTATGGTGAGTATGGTGGCGGTGAACGGGCGCTGGCTCTTCGCCTTTTTGTTGATGGCGTCGAGGGCATAGCCGAACAGGAAGTGGTCACTCACTCCAAACGAGTTCACCACCTCGCTCTTCGGATAGTCCTCCTGCGAATATATGTCTTGGTAGCCGTTAGTGGCGAAAAACGCCTTCATGTTGTCGTATTGCGCCTCATGTGTCATAAAGAACATGTTGTCGTAGCCCATGCCTTTCAGCACGGTGGCAATGCCGCTGCGGTGAGGTGTCACCGTGCCCTTCATCAGGTTGCGGAACATGAGGGCAGGAAACGAATAGAGCGTAGCGGTCATGCCGTGATTGGTATGTATGCCAGCACTGTAGAAACGGTCAAAAGCCAGCGAGTGACAGTAGAGCGAGTCGAGCACTGGGGTGAGTCCCGCCTTGTTGCCGAACGTGCCGAGCAGATTGGCAGACATGCTCTCCATCAATATCACCACCACGTTGGGGTGTTGTGCAGCGGCACCATTGCCCGCCTGACGGAGCTGCGGCGCGAGACGATTTGACACTCTGCGGCGCAGCACACACGTGCTGTCCACCTCGCCGTCGATGCCGAGCCACTGCCGCGTGTTTGCCACTGCCTCGGGGTAAGGCATGAGATGGAGCTCGCGGTTCTCCTTACGCATGTCGTCGAGCGCACTCGTCAACAGGTTGAAGGCTGGATTTATGCCCAACTGGTTGAGGAAGGCGTCGTTGCAATAGTAGGCTTGGCTCACTTTTATGGGGTTGTAGCCCACCCTACCGCGTATGCCGAACAGACACGCGCCGACCAGCGCGGCAACCACAATCAAGCGCACAGCCACTGCCGCGGCTGACACTTTGCGCGCCCGCCTCTTACACAGCAGCGGCACACAACGGCGGCGCAACTTAACCAACGCATAGACGAAGGCTGCCAGTGCGACAAAGTAGAGAGCTATGTAGAGCCACCACGACTTCTCCTGCAACAGCATGCCCGACGTCGTGGCGGCATAACCAAACCACTCAAATATGCTGGAGTTTATGTTTTTGAAGAAGTATTGGAAGTACGGGGTGTTGGCTGCCGACGGCATAAACGCCACACCGAACAGCACGCCATACCACACATTGACGCTGCGCAGCAGCCACGGGCGACACCACCCCCACGCCGCCGACACAGCAAGCACCGTCAGCGGCAATATGCTGACGTAACAGGCTATGACATTGTCAAACCACACGCCCTTCACAAAGGCGGTCACGACGCTGGCTTCGTGGTCTGTCACCATGCCCGACAGAGCGACAAACTCCACGGCACGAAACAACCCAAACACCACCAGTGCTAACACATGGACCGCAAGTGCGTAGCCCACGGTCTGAAGAAATCTTTTCATCTGTAAAATCATTGTTGTGCGGACGGTACCGTTGGTGGCAGACTGCAACACAGCGTCTGCCCTCCATCCGCGGTTTGATGTAACGATAGTGCAAAATTATAAAATAATTCAGGTACAGCAAGCGTTAAGGGGCAAGAAGTTGATGTGTCATCGTATTCTGAGGCGCAAGTATGTAACACTTTCTTAAAACTCTTGTCAACGCTTTTCAACTGCAGTGCAACGTCGTGTTAACACCGTGGGCGTAACTTTGCAACCGTAAAAAAACAGTTAGCAAAGAGAGACAATGACGAATCGCAAAAACAGGATAACGTTTGCAACAGCAGCGCTGCTTATGCTCAGCTCCGCTGCTCCCATCATGGCACAACAGATTAAAGGCACGGTGACAGACCGCAACTCCAAAGAGACGCTTATTGGCGCGGTGGTGACCGTGGAGGGCAGCACCGTAAAGGCAATAACCGACATTGACGGCAACTTCGAGCTTCGCGGACTGAAGAAGGGGACCTACACCTTATATATAAACTATGTAGGCTACAAGCCTCAACGTATCGACGGCGTAAAGATAACCGACGCATCGACAGCCGACAGCATGGACATTGCTATGCTACCAGACGAGAAGCAGCTGAATGAGGTGGTGGTGACAGCCATGGAGCGACGCACCACCGACGCGGCAATGCTACAAGTGGCAAAGAACAGCCCGGTCATTGTGAGCAACGTGTCGGCACAGGAGATTAGCCGCACGCAAGACACCAACGCAGGCGAAGTAATACGTCGCGTGCCTGGCGTGAGCCTGATAGACGACAAATTCGTGATGGTGCGCGGCCTATCACAACGCTACAACAACGTGTGGGTGAACGGTGGAGCCGTGCCTTCGAGCGAGGCAGACTCCAGAGCGTTCTCGTTCGACATCATACCCAGCTCACAGATTGATAACCTCACCATTGTGAAGTCGCCGTCGGCAGAATATCCCGCCGACTATTCGGGCGGTTTTATCATCGTCAACACAAAAGAAATACCTGCATCCAACAATCTTACCTTTTCTCTCGGTGGCAATTGGAACACATCAACAGTACTCAAGGATTTCAGTTACACAAATGGTTCTGCCACCGATTTTCTTGCTTTCGACAACGGCTTGCGCAGCCTACAGGGAGGCATCGACGCCCGACTCAACCCTCTGCTAGACGCAGCGGGCAACAAGGTGGGCGACAACCTCTACGACCTGCGCGACAACTCGCTCAACAACGACTGGCGGGTGAGAAGCCGTAAACCTATAGGCGACCTCAAGATGGCAGCGAGTCTCGCACACCGCTGGACCATCGGGGGACGCACCCTCGGACTGCTCGCCGCACTCAACTACACCAACGAGCAGCGCACATATACCGACATGGAGAACAGTCTGTTTGGCATCTACGACGTCGCCAACGACCGTTCCAACTATCTGCGCCACTCCACCGACGACCAGTACAACAGCAATGTGCAACTCGGAGCGATGCTAAACCTCACGCTACTCTCGCGCGACGGCAACCATAAGTACCAATTAAAGAACATATTCAATCAGCTTGCGACCAGCCGCTATACATGGCGCGAGGGCGTAGACGCACAGTCAAACCAGGAGCATAGCGCCGAATATTACTACCGTTCGCGCACCACCTACAACGGACAGCTCACGGGTAAGCACACCTTTACAGACGACACGTTCGACTGGAACATCGGCTACGCGTACGCAAATCGCCATCTGCCCGACCGCAAACGTTATCTGCTCAACGACATACAAGCCCCCGGCAACATTGCACTACACACCGGCAACGACATCTCACGTGAGTGGACACAACTCGACGAGCATATATTCTCCATCGGTGTGAACGACAAACACGCATTCAACTTCGCAGGATGGGAGCCAGAACTGAAGGTAGGAGGCTACGGCGAATACCGCACTCGCAAGTACAACACGCGCGCGTTCTACTATCAGTGGAATCCGGCGACAAACACGTTGCCGTCTAACTTCCAGCACATCGACATCGAAGAGTTGCTCAGCGACGAGCAGTACATGGGCACCAATCGCCTCTACATGTTCGAACAACAACAGATGCGCAACAACTACCGAGGCCACAACACGCTCGGAGCGGGCTATGTGTCGGCGTCGCTGCCGTTTGGCAAGCTCGGCATTCACGCTGGCGTGCGATTTGAGCACAACGACATGGAGCTTATCTCCAACACCCGCGACTATGAGAAGAGCGAGACGAGCCACCACTATCGCACCGACGACATCTTTCCATCTATCAACTCTACATACAAGTTCAACGACCGCCATCAGCTCCGTCTGTCATACGGCAGGAGCATAAACCGCCCCGAATTTCGTGAGGTGTCACCGTCGGTGTTCTACGACTTCGACCTCGCCAGCGACGTGCAGGGTAACACGGAACTGCGAAACTGCTATGTCGACAACGTGGATCTGCGCTACGAGTTTTATCCTTCGCGCGGAGAGATTATCTCTCTCGCAGCGTTTTACAAAAACTTCGACTCACCGATAGAGTGGACCTACACCGTGGCGGGCGGCACAAACCTCATCTATTCTTACAAGAACGCGAAGAGTGCCGCCAACTACGGACTGGAACTTGACATACGCAAAGATCTCGCCTTCATCGGATTGCGGAACTTCAGCTGGTCGTTCAACGGTGCGCTGATAAAGAGTAAGGTGAAGTTTGAGAAGGGCGCAAAGGAGGAAAACCGACCGATGCAGGGGCAGTCGCCATACCTCATCAACACAGGACTGTTTTACAAGAACGACCCGCTGCAGCTCGACATCGCACTGCTCTACAACCGCATCGGCAAACGAATAATTGGCGTAGGACGCAGCGAGGGCAGCTCGGCAAACAACGACAACGCACGCGTGCCACACAGTTATGAGATGCCGCGCAACACCATCGACCTGTCTGTCGGCAAGAAATGGGGCGCACACTGGGAGCTGAAGTTCAATGTCCGCGACATTCTCGCCGAGAAGGTGTACTATAAGCAGTTCGCCAAAGCAGTCTATTCCGACGGCACACGCAAAGAGATTGAAGAGGTGTCACGCTGCTATCGCCCCGGCAGAAACATTGGTCTGCAGGTTGTGTATAAGCTTTAAAGCGAAGCACAGAGCGTCTGCGACAGACCAGACACAAGTGAATGAATGAACGAACATATAAAGAATAAAGAACAGAATAAACCAAGCATTTCACGTCACCACCCGCTATGGAACGGTTGATGGAAAGGCTTCTAATAAATTCATAAAACTATGAACAAGATGAATCTTTTAGGATGCATGGGCATCCTGGCATTGACTGCCACACTGGGCAGCTGCAGTAGCAACGACGATCCAACTCCCGATTCCAATCCGGGCGAATCTTACGTTTGGACCACAGACGGAGGCCTGAAGGCGTGCGACCACCTGCTCTTTGGCGAAGACGGAAAAGATAACGCCGAGGGCAATGTTATCGGAAACGGTGACCAACAGTTTGTATTTAACGGCAAACAGACACTGAAAAAAGGCGTCTACACACTCAAGGGATGGGTATATATAGGCGACGGAGCGGAGCTGACCATTGAGCCGGGCACCGTGATAAAAGGCGACAAGGCAACAAAGGCAGCACTTATCGTAGAGCGCGGAGGCAAGCTGATAGCTCAAGGTTCGGCACAAGAGCCTATCGTGTTCACATCTGCACAGGCAGCAGGACAGCGCCGACCGGGCGACTGGGGCGGCGTAGTAATCTGCGGAAAGGCTCATAACAACCAGACAGAGATGCAGATTGAGGGTGGCCCGCGCACCAAACACGGCGGCAACGACGACACCGACAACTCTGGAGTGCTGAGCTATGTACGCATCGAGTTTGGTGGTTACCCATTCAAAGCCGACCAGGAGATAAACGGTCTGACGCTCGCCTCAGTGGGGTCAGGCACTAAGATTGACCACGTTCAGGTGTCTTTCTCCAACGACGACTCGTTCGAGTGGTTCGGAGGAGCAGTCAATTGCAAATACATTATTGCCTATAAGGGTTGGGACGACGACTTCGACACCGACAACGGCTTCTCCGGCAAGGTGCAATTCGGCCTCGCTGTGCGTGACCCGAAGATTGCAGACCAGAGCCAGAGCAATGGTTTCGAGAGCGACAACTGTGCTGATGGCGCGCCGGTGTCGCCCTATACTACCGCCACTTTCTCCAATATCACATTCGTTGGACCTAAGACCGCGACCGACTTCAATAACAATAGCTCGTACATCACTGCCGGAAGCTATTTCCCCAACAACGGCTCGGGACTGGGCAAGTTCCAGAGTGGCATGCAGATTCGCCGTTCGTCACGTCTCAACTGCGTCAACTCTGTTGTCACAGACTGGCCTATCGGTCTGATTATCGACGGCGAGAAGGGCGATACCCCGGCACAGGCGACGGCAGGAAAGTTGCGCCTTCAGAACATCTTTATAGCCAATGCCGACATCCTCGGCTCCGATGCGAACAAGTGTTATGAGGACAAAGAGTATGACTTCAAGGCGAAAGCAGTGAAAGCCGACAGCCAACAGTCTTACTCACACACCTTCTTCGAGTCACAAACAGGCAACCGTTACTTCGCCGACAAGTCGCTTCTGATGCTCACCGACGGCAAGGGAGTAGGCGTTCCGTTCATGCCGCAGACAGGAAGCAACCTCTTTGGCGCGCAGAACTTCACTGGTCTTGACTCTTGGTTCACCCAGGTGACCTACATCGGAGCCTTCAATGCCAGCGACATCTGGCTCGACGGTTGGACAAACTTCGACCCACAGAACACGAATTATTAAACATATAAGCGCGAGATATTAATCATTTAAGCGCGTAATATTTAGTCGGTCATCATACCGAAAAAACATAAAGGACAACAGAAACAACATCTTTGGCATGCTGTTTCTGTTGTTTTGTTTTTATCAACACCGACCTATAAGTTTAAGCCAAAAACCAATTAAACGACATTTATGACCTCGTTTGTGCGCAAGAATAGCTATCTTTGCATAATCATTGGGTAATCATACTATAAAAGCGAGATAACAAATTCAGCATGTCTATGGCATGCCGCAAATTCAAAATAGCACATCACACAACAATGAACACCAACTACAACAAAGCCCTTATGCTCGTGTGCATAATGGCAATCATGCTGACAGTGCCGTTTCTCGGCCTCACCGACTTCTACAGTAAGGGCGAACCACGCGAAGCAGTGGTTGCTTACACCATGCTGGAGCACGGCAATTGGATTCTGCCGATAAACAACGGCGGCGACATTCCGTACAAACCGCCATTCTTCCACTGGTGCATCGCACTCTTTTCGCTTTTGCAAGGCCACGTGAGCGAGTTCACGTCGCGTCTGCCGTCAGCCGTGGCGCTCATCGCCATGAGTGTCGGAGGCTTCGTATTCTTTGCCAAACGAAAAGACCACGCCACGCAACAGAGCACCAGCCCCACCCTTATAGCGCTGCTCGCCACAGCCCTGTCGCTCACCGCCTTTGAGGTACACCGCGCCGGAATGAACTGCCGCGTCGACATGGTGAACACCGCTTTCATGGTAGGAGCGCTAATGTTGATGTACCGTTGGTGGGAACGTGGCAAACACAACCTGCCGTGGCTCGCCATCATCTGCATGAGTGGCGCCACGCTGACCAAAGGCCCCGTGGGCATGTTGCTGCCTTGCGCCGTGATGGGAGTGTTCATGCTTGCACAGCGCGAGAACTTCTGGTCCACGCTATGGCGCCTGTCTCTCACCGCGTTGCTGTCGCTTGTGCTGCCCCTCTGCTGGTACTACGCCGCCTGGCAACAGGGTGGTGACGAATTTCTACGCCTTGTTAAAGAAGAGAACATAGACCGTTTGCTCGGCAAGATGTCGTATGAGTCACACGAGAACCCATTCTGGTACAACTTCATGACGCTCATCGCAGGATGGTTGCCATACACACTGCTCATGCTGTTTTCGCTCTTTGTGCTGCCCTGGAAGCGTTTTTCAAGAAACCGTCTCATGCAGAACATACGCAAGGCAGAGCCCATGCAGATGTTCGTATGGCTCGCCTTCGCACTCATACTGTTCTTCTACTGCATACCCAAGAGCAAGCGCAGCGTGTATCTCCTACCCTGCTACCCGTTCATGGCATATCTCATGGCGCAATATACAGTATGGCTGACGCGCAACCGCCTGTCTGCTGTCAAAGCCTACGCATGGGTTGTGGCAGTGCTGGGCATCGTGCTGACAACAGCATTTGTAGTGCTTAAATGTGGCATTGTGCCCGACACCATGTTCCACGGCAAGCACGCCGCCGACAACATAGCCATGCTCCACGCTCTCGAGTCCATCAGTCTGTCGCCGCTCCACATCCTTTTCGCACTGCTGCCAGGCGTTATGGGGGCACTCGTCATAGCCGCTATCAAGAAGGAGAAAGCCCCATCTGCCGACGCCGACACCCCACGCCGACACATAACAGCCCTCACCATAGCCACGATAACAGCCATGCTGCTCGCTCTCGACAGCACACTCCAGCCTACCGTGCTCAACACTAAGGCCGACAAACACATCGCTCCACAGATAGAACAGCGCTTCGACATGTCGCGCCTGTACAGCTACATGAGCAGCCCCATGCTCCATTTCTTCAGCCTCAACTTCTATCTCGGCGACCGCATACAGCAGTTTGAGAAGGTGATGCCAACAGACGGAGTGCTGATAATACCCGAAGACGACGTTCAAGACTTCATATCGACAGTCGGACGCGGCTACCACATAGAGCACGTGTGGCAGATACGCCGCGCCGTGGAAGAGAAACACGAGGTCGGCTTTTACCGCTTCTGCCGCACAAAATAGTTATAGTTTGCGCCCAATACGCCCACAGCAGGCACCGCCTTCAAGTTTAACCCAAATGAAAAGCAATGAGAAAGATAACAACAACGCTGATCGTCATCATAGCTGCCACACTGTTGGCGTCCTGTGACAAGGTGTTCGACGTACACCCCTACGACGTGAATGTGAAGGGCGAGAAGGGCGTAAACGAACGTCAAAAGGCTCTGATAGAACAGCAGACAGCAGGCAAAGACACCATACGCTTTGCCTTCATCAGCGACACACACCAGTGGTTTGACGAGACAAAAGCAGAAATAAGAGACATCAACCGTCGCCGCGACAGCATCGACTTCGTAGTACACGGCGGCGACGTCACCGACTTCGGCGCGACGAAAGAGTTTGAATGGAGCCGCAACATGTTCAAGAAGCTCGCCGTGCCGTTCGTCACTCTGCTCGGCAACCACGACTGTCTCGGCACTGGCAACCAAGCCTACGAGGTGATATTCGGCAACCCCGACTTCAGCTTCATTGCCGGACGCATCAAATTTGTGTGCCTCAACACCAACGCAATAGAGTACGACTACTCACGTCCCGTGCCCAACTTCGACTTCATGGAAGAGGAAACCGTCAAAGACGCCGACCGCTTCGACCGCACGGTGATATGTATGCACGCCGCGCCATACTCCGAACAGTTCAACAACAACGTGGCGAAAGTGTTCAACCACTACACCCATCAGTTCCCGAACCTACAGTTCTGCATCTTCGGACACGGCCACCACACCGAGCAATTAGACATCTTCAACGACGGCACGATGTACTACGAAGCCGCCAACGCGCCCAAACGCGAATACTACATATTCACCATAACCCCCGAAAGCTACAGCTATGAGATTATCAAGTTTTAAGACAGCGCTCATGACCATAGCCGTAGCCACATCGATACAGGCCGCAGCCACGTCGGCACGAGCCGTAGCTACGACCGACGACGGGCGAAGCGACATGACGCTCGACGAGCCGACAGCCATACAGACGTCCAAAGACACCGCCACCATAGACAGCACCGTGGCAACGACAGCCTACGACAGGCGCATACACCGCTACCGCCGCCACTGGAACGCGCTTATCCCCACACAGCACATACTACAGTTCTGCGGCAATATGGGCGTCGTGTCGGCAGGCATAGGCTGGGACTACGGTCGCCGCCGTCAGTGGGAGACACAACTGCTCTTTGGCTATGTGCCGAAATATGACAGCCGCAACGCCAAAATCACCATGACGCTGAAGCAAAACTACATACCCTGGTCGATATACATTAAAGACGGTTGGAGCATCGAGCCGCTGCAGTGCGGGCTGTACCTCAACACCGTGTTCGGCCACGACTTCTGGACCAAGCAGCCCACCAAGTATGAGAGTGGGTACTATCCCTTCTCCACCCGTTTGCGTCCGAACGTGTTCATCGGCGAGCGCTTCACAAAGTCGGTGCCCAACAACCGCCGCAAATACATCAAGAGCCTCAGCTTCTTCTACGAGCTCAGCACCAATGACATCTACGTCATGCACCTCATCCACACGGGCAGCATCAGCTTCTGGGACATGTTCGGACTGTCGTTAGGCATCAAAGCACAGCTGCTGTAGAGCCACCGCACCACCACGCCACGCAAGCGCCAGGAGGTTGTCTCGGCGACGGCGCTTTTTATCAGAAACATTTGCAAGGTAACGAAATAATGCTTATTTACACGCTGACGACATGACACAAACACAAGCACACCCCACGGAACGGCTATGGAATGCCGACTACATAAAGGTGATGGCAACCAATTTTCTTCTATACTTCGCCTTCTACCTGCTCACCCCTTTACTGCCCCTCTACCTCAGCGAGCAGTTCGGAGCAACCAAAGACACGATAGGCATCGTGCTCAGTGGCTACACCGTGGCGGCGCTGGTGGTAAGACCGTTCTGCGGCTATGTGGTTGACAGCTTTTCGCGCAAGAAGGTGCTCATGGTGTGTCTCACCGCCTTCTTCGTGTGCTTCGCAGGCTACATAGCAGCCGGCACCATACTGATGTTTGCCATCTGCCGCACGCTGCACGGCGCACCTTTCGGAGCCGTGACGGTGTCGAACAGCACCTGCGCCATCGACGTGCTACCGTCGTCGCGCCGCAACGAGGGCATCGGACTATACGGACTGAGCAACAATTTCGCCATGGCGATAGCGCCATCGGCAGGCATCTGGCTCCACGACAGCATAGGCAGCTACGGTGCACTGTTCTGGATAGCGCTGGCAGTGGCAGCGCTGTCGGTGCTGATTGGCGCCACCGTAAAGTTGCCAGAGAAAGCCATCATCAAGAACAAAGACAAACTGTCGCTCGACCGCTTCTTCCTCACGCGCGCCTGGCTGCTTGCCATCAACATTGCCATGTTCGGCTTCTGCTGGGGCGTATTGAGCAACTACCTCGCCATATACAGCAAAGAGTCGCTCGGCATAACAGGCGGAACAGGCACCTACTTCGCCATACTCTCCTGCGGACTGTTCCTCTCGCGCCTGCAAGGACGCAAGGCACTGCGCGACGGACGGCTCACACAAAACGCTATGGAGGGCATGTGTCTGTCGCTTGTAGGCTACATACTGTTTGTGGCGGTGCCCCACCCCGTGACCTACTACCTCTCCGCCGCACTCATAGGTCTTGGCAACGGCCATCTCTACCCTGCCTTTCTAAACATGTTCGTAGCCGTGGCACGCCACGACCAGCGCGGCACCGCCAACTCGAGCATACTCACCGGCTGGGACCTCGGCTTCGGCATAGGCTGTCTGCTCGGCGGCGTGGTGGCAGAACACATGGGCTACGGCGCTGCCTTCTGGATGGTGGCGATAGAAAACGCCTGCGGCGTGGCACTCTTCTTCCTGTTCGGCCGCCAGTTCTTCATAGCGCGCAAGCAAAGCGAATAAGCACTCACCTCACCACGACCTTCACCGTTTGACCTTCTGCCTTGAGCAGATAGACGCCCGCAGAAGGTGCCGTGACAGAACCATTGCCACGTGTGACGAGACGTCCAACGGCGTCGTAGAGCGAGAGAGCGACACCGCTCAGGCAGAACGTGCGACCCTCGACCGTCACCCTGGCAGCCATGTCGGCAGAGGCAGCATCTATGCCGCTTACCTCCACTTCACCATAGCGGTAAGAGTAGCTGATGGTGCTGTCGAAACTTGGGCGCTCGTTTCTCTTTACATGTGCTACGAGCCGTCCCTCGCTGTCGTAGGTGTAGGTCTGCTCATTGAAAAAGGTTATGCCCCCAAACGACATTGTGCCGCTATATGACACGAGCCTGCCGTCGGCGTTGCGCACATACTCCACAGTCTGCATGCCTTCATTGTCTTCATACACATAGCTACAGGTGAGGCCGTCGTCAGACACGCGGTAGCCTTCCTTCGTCATCAGCCAACCGCCGCTTTCGCTGTCCCACTCAAACACAATGTCCACCTGTCTGTCGCCCTCACCACACACGCGAATTGGCGTTGCTACCATCGACCAGAAGCTGTCGTAGCTCTCTTCATGCGGAAAAGGATCGACACATGTAAACTCACGGGCTGCGGTGGCAGTCATCGTACCGCCTGTGCTGCCGACGAACTCGCCCTTTGCAGCATCCCATGTATAGTCGCGGCACCAGTTTTCGGGTCCGTACATCATCTTCTCCTGCCTCTTGACAGGCACAATGTTGCCGTCCTGGTCCTTCTCACTTGTAGTAAACACAAAGATGTCGCCATCGAAATGGCCCTCCGTCAATGCGTCTACACTGCTCAGAAGCCATGCTCTGCCCATATAGTTCCACCGCGTCGTGCAGTGCGCAGATATGTCATAGACCTCCTTCGCAGTCATGGTCGTGAACGATTCGTCACTATAGTAGACCACAACAGGCCCTTTACTGCTCTGCTCCGTCTCCCGGCAGTGGGTCAACATCTCAGAGTCGGCGTCATGAGCGTCGCTGTAGCGATAAGCCACCTCGCGCACCTTGCCGTCGGCAGTGTAGCTGTAGACAGAGCGAGTGAGGTAAGATGGCGTTGTCGCGCCCTCCACCAATCGGGTGCTACGGATAGCCGTCACACGTCCGAGGGCGTCGGTAGACATGTCGCAACGCCGTCCGCCGTCAGTGCTGTAGCTGACGGTTGTGTTGGCAGCAGCGGTCCATGCGTCGCCGTCCTTTATGACAAGTCTGGGCGAATAGGTGTTCAGATATTCGTCTGACGCGCTGCTCAGACATTTCAACTCTTTCTGCAGTGTGCCGCGAGCGTCGTACAGGCTGATGTAGACAGCGTTGTCTTTGTAGTCCTGCAGGCTCTCTCTGCGGCTATTGTCGGCAACCGTAAAACTGCCGTCAGCGCAGAAGCAGACTTCGCCCTCGCACTTACCAGCAGCGTCGTAGCGCAGATAGGCAGTGCTGTCTGGCGCTCCGGCAGCGCTGCGATGCACCTTTGCAATGCTGTTGCCCACCCATTCGCAGGCGTAAGAACGCACGACGCTGTTCGATTCGGCGTCGTAACAAACGGAGTGGCGGTTGCCGTTGGCTTCGGTCACGGGCAAGTTCAGATACTCATTGAGCGAACACTTGCGCCAGGTCTGTGGCGTGCGCATCGCCGTGCCGCCGACATAGACCACAGAGTAGGGTTTCTCCGTCACCTCATTCGTCGATGGGTCCAACGCCACCTCGGTTGCCACGCCCGACTTTGACACGTTGCCATCGCCTTCATATCGGCTTGTCATAGACTCCGTTTCTACATAATGGTCGTCCGTCAACAGGCTGTACTTGGTCGTGGTGTATGACTCCAGCGCTACGCCTTCGGGCGAAGAGTAGGTGTAGAGGGTGCAGGTGTTCTGACCATTGTCCACCTCTATCGTGGTGCGGTTGTACGGATAACTCCACTGGTTGGTCACATAGCCACCCACGGCGTTGAACCACAGCGTCTGTTCTATGCTCGTCTCGGCGCCAAGTGCGTTGTAGACTGTATGTGAACTGCGGTAGCCGTCGGCGCCATTGTCGTAGCTGTAGACGTTCTTTGAGGTCAGCACGAAATCGGTGCCGGCGCTGTTGATGGTGTATTCCGCCTCTGACGTCACACGATTTTGGTCGTCGTAGGTACGACGGGTCTGCACGGTGCTAACGGGCGTACCGTTCTTTGAGCTACTGACGGTGCGCTGCGTCCAGTAGCCCTGTGCGTTGAGCGTGAACTCATAGTCGCGCCTCAGACCGTCGGTACCGACTACTGAGGTGGGGAGTCCGTTCTTGTCGTAGGTGTAAGTGTAGTCGAAGTTGTCGTTTGCGCTCTGCGAGTCGCTCACATAGGAATAGGTAGATGAGAGCAGACGCGTGGCAGTGGCGGTGGTCGCCGACGTCATGGGACGTGCCACGGGAGCCGCGAGAGCGGTCTTGGCGAGCCTCATCTGCGGCACTTCCTGTCCTTTTTTATTCGACACGCCCTGTCCCTTTTTATTCGGCATTGCTGTCTGACGGTTTGCAGGGACGAGCCTCATCTGCTGCACTTCACGCGCGGTATGTGCGTGAAGTGCAGCCAGTGGCAACGCCTGCACAGTCAGCGCGAAGCACGCTGAGAGTAAAATCAACTTCTTGTTCGTACACATAGGGTTTGTTATTACTTGCGCAGGGGCTTCACCTTACGGGGCTTGAAGCTGTGCTCTTCGACAAGCACGCCCTTCGCTATGTTGTGGACACGCATGACAAGGTTGCCGTCCTTGACTTCGCCATCGATAAGCGTGGCAAACTCTTTCGACTCAGGGTCGTTGCCGACAGGACCGCCACCCACTATCTGCGCCCACGAGTGGTCTTTTGTGGGGGCGTCGAAGCGATAGACATGCTGGTGGGCAGTGATGACCAACTGGCAGCCTGCCTCTTCCAACAGCGGACTCCACAGCTGGTAACAGGTGCGCTGCCAATCGGCATAGTCCCACGTATAGCGCGGATCAACGTCTGCAGGGGCGACGTCGCCGGGATTGGCTTTAGGGTTCTCGTCAAAGAGTGGGATGTGGCAACAAGCCACCAGATAAGGAGCACTGGCTATCTCCTTGCGGCGAAGTGCGTCTTTCAGCCATGCCACCTGTGCCTGACGGTACGGAACGGAGGCAAACAGATTGGCAAAGATGGGGTTGGTGTCGAGCTTGTCTTCACCTGTGTCGAGTCCGATAAGCGCGATGTCGCCCACGCGAACGGCAAAGTTTCTGCCCAAATCCCAGTCTCTGCTGCTGCGTTCCTCAGGCTGGCGGTACATCCATACACGCTCCAAGTGGCGGTTTGCCAAGCCTCGCAGGTCGTGGTTTCCGGGGCAGAACAGGTACGGAGTCTCTGCCGCGTAGTCCTTGCGCGTGATTCGCGGCTTCAGGAATATTATCTTTTGGTCTTCTATAGTCTCTTCTACGTTGCTGGCATCACCGTTCCACACGACGCACGCGGGAGCCAGTTCGCTCAGCTTGTTGGTCAGTTTCTCAAAGGCAGGCCAGTTCACATGCGTGTCGTTGATGACCGAGAAGTGGCTCTTTGCGGCGGTTCCGGCGGTGCGGAACGAATACACTCGCTTGCCCTCCTCGTTGCCTATTATCTTCATGTCGTAGCCACCGCCGTAGTGTATGCGGTCGGCGCCAATCTTGTAGTAATATGTTGTGGCGGGCTTCAAGCCCGTAAGGCGCACCAACATGGCGTCGGGGTTCATGTCTGTGACGCGATAGCCGCCGCAATAGACCTTCTTTCCGTCTGACAGGTCGGGCTTTTCGCCGTAAATGACGTAGCCGTTGGCATTGGCGGTGACGCTGAACGCCACGCCCATGCTGGTCTCTGCGTAGTTTTGCAGCATAGGTTCGCTGTCGATAAGTGGTGCGGAGGGCTGTGTCTCGTCTTTCTTCTCCTCTGCTCGGGCGTTGCCTGCCATCAAGGGAAGTGCAAAGCTTTGTGCCGCAGCCAGTGCGACACCGCTTTTCAAAAATTCTCTTCTTTTCATTTCTTTGTTATGTTAGTATTTGATGATTGCGTCTTACCCAACAAGCGACAGCATGTGCGAGAAGTGAATTCCCGCACGCCATTGGCGCCGCATGAGTCTTTAAATACGTAATGTTTGACGCTTTAATATGTAATAGAGATTGTGCAAATTTATGAAAATCTTTCCGAATAGCCAACGCCACGGCGCGCTTTTTAAGAACTTAAAAGCACCTGCACAAAAAGCGACGACAACTCTTTCAGAACCTGAAACGCAAAAGACCCGCTACCGGATATTGCCATACCGATAGCGGGTCTCGCCTTTTAGCGCATGCCGATGAGGGGCATGCAGGCTTATAATATAGTTGACGGTTATGCCTGTCCGTGGTTCAGTCCGTCGCCGAAGGGTGCGATTGTGCGGCCGCCCTCAGGCTGTGCGGGCTGTGCCATCGGCAGTTTGATTTCGCCGAAGTTGCGCTCATAGTTTTCAACTACCTCCTTAAGCTGCAAGCACAAGGCCTTTGCGTTTTCGGGAGCCATTATCACACGACTGCAGATAGTGGGCTGTCCGATTGCGGGAAGTGAACGTGCGAAGTCGAGTACGAAGTCAACTGCTGAGTTGTTTATAAACGCAACGTTTGAATATTCGCCAAGTGCCACACCGGGAGCAGCGAATCCTATTCCTGGCTGCTGTTCTTTCTGATTGTTGTTGTCCATTGTTTTCGATTTAGATATATTGTTAATTAATAATGTAAAGACTGGTCTGGCAGTCCACCGCACAATGGCGTTGACGCTGCTGCCCGTCCTTTCTTGTATTGCAAAGGTAACATAAATTTCGATAACCGCCAAACATGTGGCAGTAAAATATGAGGCGTAAAACAAGGCGTTTAAGCCCCTGTGCGAACAGGACGCGAAACCTATTTCACTATTTTTAGGTATTGCCGAGGTGACAGAAGAGACGTAATTTTGCAGCCGAGAAATGATGCATTGCACACTGTATGAGCCTGTTCTTAATTTGAAAAGACTCTGCTCATGATTTGAGAAAAGCTTATTTATGATTAACAAAGGCTCTGCTCATAATTTGAAAATGCTCTATTTATAATTTACATCCACACTAATTATGTTAAGATTTACGACTATCATCACACTCATGTTGGCGCTGTCAGGCTATCTGCACTGCCACGCGCAACAGTCAGAGTGCAAGACAGGCATCCTGCTTGTACACTACGGAACCCAAAACGACGCCAGTAGGAAAGCAACAATAGAACGCCTCGACAGCATCGTGGCAGCGGAATTTCCGTGCTGTCGCGTCGTGGAGGCATACGCGGCAGGCTCGGTCATAAAGGCGCTCGGGGCGCGAGGCATCAAGAAGCTGACCATAGCGGAGGGACTTGACAGCCTAAAGGCAGCGGGATGCAGCCGTATTGCCGTTCAAAGCACTATGCTGCTCGACGGCAATATGACAGACCTGATAAAGGCGGCGGTAAAGGATGCACGCAGCAACTTTGACAAAATAGCGCTTGGAAGACCGCTACTCTACACCGTAGACGACTGCCGTAACATGGTGAAAATGATTGAACGCCACCTGCTTGCAGACAAGACGCTGGGCGCACCGAAGGCTCAAGTGATGCTGGTAGGACACGGCAGCGACAGCCCCGCCAACGCCATGTACAGCCAAATAGACTACATCTTGAAAGACGAGGGGCGCAGTCTTTGGCACGTCGGCACCATAGAGGGCTATCCAACACTCGACACTGTGAAGCGCCAACTGCAAAAAAGCCATGTCAAACACGTGGTGCTCGTGCCGCTGCTATATATCGCTGGCAACCACCAACGCGACGATATAGCTGGCCATTGGCAAGCGGAGCTGGAGAAATGTGGCTACACCGTCAGCACTGTAAGCCGCGGACTCGGCGAGATGGACGAGGTTTGCCAACTCATAATAGGCAATATTAAAAAGGCCATAAAGGCGAAATAAAGCAGCCGAAAGGCAACATCAAAAAAGACAACAAACAATAAAAAGACAATAAACACATGGACAACAGACTTTTATTCCTAACCTTTGCTGCCGCCATGATGACGGCACAAGGAGCCGCGGCGCACGCGCCAGGCAACAACGCTACTACGAAACGGAACTGAAAGGCGTGTTCCACTTCTACGACAAAGCCACAACCATATTCGGTGCAGACTGGCGCAACGACTTCCTTACAGCCCCCAACGGCGATGTAGACAACAACGTGTACACGCTGGCAGGCTACTTGCAGCACGACATGGAGATTGTGCGCAACCTCAGTGCCACCGTCGGCGGGCGCCTAACCCACCACGGAGCCTTCGGAAACGACTTCTCGCCAAAGGTCAGTCTGATGTGTGCGCCGGGCAATTTCCGCTTCCGTGCCGCCTACTCCCACGGCTTCCGCTCGCCAGGTCTCGACCAGCTCTACTACCACTACTTCAAGCTTATGGGCCGCAAACCGGTCATTACATTCGGCAACCAGGACCTGAAAGCCGAGCGAAGCAACTACGTGTCGCTGAGCGCCGAGTACAGCAACGACATCTTTTCGCTGTCGGTGAGCGGATATATGAACTTTGTTAAAGACATGATAGTGAAAGAGGCGATAGCCGTAGACGACGCCATCCGTCAGGAACTGGCACAGGAGTTTCCCGAAGCTACGACTGCACAGATGGCGCTACTCAAGAAGTACAGCCACTACATCAACAGCGACAAGGGCATGATAAAAGGCTTGCAGGTCAACGCCACGGTAAACATCACACGCGACCTGTCACTCATGGCAAACTACGCATACACCCACGCAGAGACCAAGACGGGAGGTGTGTGGATGCCGTTGGAGCGCACATTCAAGAACAGCTTCACCGCAGCAGCCAACTACCGCCACTCATGGGGCCGCTACACACTCGACGCCAACCTGAACGGACGGTTCCAGTCGAAGACCTACTACCCCTCTTACGAAGACGCGCCAGGCTACGGCGTGGTGAACTTCAACACCACCCACACGTTTGCGGTGAACCGTATGTTCGACCTCATACCCAGCATCGGCGTTGACAACATATTCGACAAGACCGACCACCGCATCGGCACCTCCACCATGCGCCACGCCCTTTACTCGCCGGGACGCATGCTGGTGGTTGGTCTGAAGGTGAACTTCAACAAGTAACGAGGCAGACAAGAACATCATGCAAAGAAATACTATCTACAAGTTGCACCTGTGGCTGTCAGTGCCGTTGGGCGTGCTCATCACGCTGATATGCCTCTCAGGTGCCATACTGGTGTTCAAGTCAGAGATTCGTAGCGCCCTCGGCATGCCGGCAGTAGCGTCGCCCCACACCACAATACAGGCACCAGCGACACACGGAAAGCACGCCCCGACACGCCAGCGCGACTTCTTCTCACATGTCACACGCTTCCACACGTCGCTGTTTCTCGGACCCGTCGGCCGCACGATAGTGACCTACACAACAGTGGCGTTTGTCGTAATACTGCTGAGCGGGATATACATCTGCTGGCCACGCGACGCGAGACAATGGCGTCAACGGCTGACCATAGCCACAGGGAAAGGGCGCCGTCGGTTGTTCTACGACCTGCATGTGAGCCTCGGTTTCTACGTCATAATATGGCTGACACTGCTCGCACTTACTGGCACGGCGTTCGGTCTGCACCTGCTGCCGAAAGGGTCGGAAGCGATAAAGGTGTTTCACGAGATACACGTAGGCAAGTGGGGCGGCATCGTGACCAAAGTCATCACCTGTGCAGTGAGCCTTGTCGGCGCGTCGCTACCCCTCACTGGCTACTGGCTCTACTTCAAGAAGCACAGGCGCAACCTGCCATAAGACGCGCCAAGCGCCACCACACATAAACACAAAAAGGGCGTCCCAGAAACGAAATGTAACTTCGATGCAAGCCAACGCTTGCCGTGTACATTCCGTTTCGGGGACGCCTTTATGTTCTAACCACGTAGCACCATCGGTGCCACGTCGTCGCTATCAGCGCACAACCACCTTGCGCACCTTGTTGCCACTCTTCACAATGACCACCTTGCCTGCTGGCGACTTGGTCTCAACACCGTTGAGCATGAAGTAACGCTTGGCAGCGTTGCTGTCGGCAGTAGCCGACGAGATGGCGGTGGTGTAGGCCTTGATGTCTGCCCACACGATGTTGGAGCGTGTCTCGCCACTCTCTGTGGTGTAGACCAGCTGTATGCCGATGCGGTTAAAGTCGTCGTTTTCGGGATAGTTCATCCATCCCGTTCCGAAGTTGTCGGAGCTGAAACCGTAAGGAACCATGACCGTCACCTCCTCGAATTCTGGATAGTCGTCGGGCATGAACTTGATAGGTTCTACCGTTCCCTCGATGTCGCTGTAGAACACAAGGCTCAGTTTAGACTCGTCAAGGTCGTCGCCGTCGGTGCTGACAGGCTCAACATCGTAGTCGAGTTCGTAGTCGTCCGGATAGACACTGTCGATGACTGGGTCGGCAGGCACGGCATCTGCCGTCTCTACAAACGGCGCGAGATCTATGCCGTAGAATATCACCACTTCGCGCGGCTTCACACGGTCGGTGCTGATGGCGCAGGTGGTAGGCGTAGAGAATGTGGAATTAGCAGCATCGAACGCGAACACGCACTTGTCGACAATAGCACTGCCGCTCTCGGCAATGAAGAAGTAGGGTTTGCCCGAAGCGTCGCTGCCGAGATACTGCGGAGAGGCGAACTCATAACCATCGGCAGTCTTGACACCCATCACCCAGCTGTCAGGCATCTGCGGAGCAATGCCCTGGATGTAGACCTTGTCGTCGGCCATGACCACACTGACGGGGCGTGACACGTCGCCGTCGTAGGTGAAACTCTTGAGCAAGTAGGGACTCTTAGCACTGTCGTCGGCAGGTGCGACGGTAGCGTCTTCACCCGGTGCGAGCGACAGATTCTCGTACTTGTAATAGTAGCCGGCTCCAATCTTTGTAGCGTTCTCAAGCATGATGGGTTCTTCGCGGCTGCTGATGTTGAAGCTTTTGGTCTCGCTGTTGTAGACAAGCACCAGCTCGTTGATGGCCGTGCCACCTGCATAGCGGCAGATGTAAACCGGATAGTCGGTATCGGTGACGCCGAGGAACTGCACGGGGAAGGTCACAATGCGCTTGTTGTCATTGAACTCGCCCTTTGCCCACGCCTCGGGCATCATCTTTGAAAGGCCCTGGATGTAGACCTCCGTGTCGGTCATGCCCACGCTGACGGTGCGGCGCACGCTCTTGTCGTCGTTAGTAGCGTAGAGCGTGTATGAGGAAGTGGTCACTTCGGCAGGCAGTTCCGTCACCTTGTCGTTCATCACCGTGTAGGTGGTGCCATAGTCGCCATAGCCCGTCCACTGTCCGTCATCGGCATACACCACTCCGAAAATGCGGCTCTGGCTGGTGCCGTTGAGGTAGATGTAGTTTACAGACACGGAATAGTCGACTGTTGTCGCCGATGCGTCGCGCTCATACTCATAATAGGTGTTACCACCGCTGACCACCTCTTTCGCGTCAAGGAGAGCGAGCACAAGGTCGGTATTGTGTTTGGCGTCATGGCCTACCACCTGTCCAAGCGCCACGCTGATGGTGGTCTTGTCGTCGCTCAGCGTGCCCTTTACCCATACAGGGTCGGGAAACTTGCTGACTGGTGTGGCGATGTAAACCGTCGTTCCGTCGCTGTCGTAGACAATGCGCGCAACCTTTCCTGCTTGAGATTGGACTTTCAAATCGGCGCTACCCTCTGCTGGTGCAAATGCCGAGCCGCTACGTACGTACATCGTTTCCGCGCCCGCAGGCTTTTCCGTAATCTGTGCCTTTGCCGTAACGAACAGCAATGACATCAATGCGAACAGTGTAAAAACTTTTCTCATAAGCTTTTCGTTTTTTATCTTGTGTTAATTATTCCGGTTAATTAGAAACTACACATGGCGTAGAACCCTGCGTCTTGTGGTCTACGATGACAAAAGTATATATATTCGTCCAATAAACAAAACATTTCGTAGATTATTTCACTCTTTTCTTTCGTTTCATATTTTTATTCTCTTTTTTGCGTCATTTTCGCATTTCAAGCGCTCCATAACAACGGTTTCAAAACAGAAAAAGGCAGCGGTCGGTTTGCGAGTAAGTCCAACTGACAAAATGATAGCACCCATTTGAGCTTGCCAAAGAGCCGTAGTGACGACGCCACTACGGCCTAATGACAACGTCAAAGGGGCGTAGTGGGAGCGGCACGACGTCTTTAACACACGTTAAGAATTGGCGTCAGAAAAAGCAACGAAAAAGTAGCAATATGTCACGAAATGCGCTGTAGAGGCGACAAAAAGGAAAACAAAAAAAGGGAGCAAACCCTATGCGGATTTGCTCCCATTATAGTAGCTGTCACAATGGCGTCGCGCTCCTGCCAATACTGCTGTCGCAAGACAGGGCGAGGCGCGTCATGTGCAGACGGTTGCGGAATTACTTGCCCTCTTCAGAGAAGTCGATAACGTTTTTGCGGTTGGCCTGCATGCGCTCGTAGTCTTCCTTCGAGCCAACAATAAGGCGCTCCCAATCGCGCAGACCTGTACCTGCGGGGATGAGGTGACCGGTAATAACGTTCTCCTTCATGCCCTCGAGCTTGTCCACCTTACCACGTATAGCTGCCTCGTTGAGCACCTTAGTGGTCTCCTGGAACGATGCAGACGAGATGAAGCTCTTGGTCTGGAGAGCGGCGCGGGTGATACCCTGCAGAATCTGTGTAGACGTTGCTGGGATGGTGTCGCGAACCTGTACGAGACGGAGGTCACGGCGCTTGAGGCTTGAGTTCTCGTCACGCAGCTTGCGGGCAGAGATGATCTGTCCCACCTTGAGAGTGTCGGAGTCGCCAGCGTCGGTAACATACTTCTTGCCCCAGATGCGGTCGTTCTCTTCGGCGAAGTCGAGTTTGTCGACAATCTCCTGCTCGAGGAACGTTGTGTCGCCCGGCTCGTTGATTTGAACCTTGCGCATCATCTGACGCACGATAATCTCGAAGTGCTTGTCGTTGATAGCCACACCCTGCAGACGGTACACGTCCTGCACCTCATTCACGATATATTCCTGAACGGCGGTTGGGCCCTTGATAGCGAGGATGTCGCTCGGAGTGATTTCGCCGGCAGACAACTTGGTGCCTGCACGCACGGCGTCGTACTCCTGTACGAGAATCTGCTTTGACAGCGAAACGAGATATTTCTTCTGGTCACCGGTCTTGCTGGTAACGATAATCTCGCGGTTGCCACGCTTAACCTTGCCCATGGTAACCTCACCGTCAATCTCAGAAACGACTGCGGGGTTGCTCGGGTTACGTGCCTCGAAGAGCTCGGTAACACGTGGCAGACCACCGGTGATGTCACCAGCGTTGCCTGCGACACGCGGAATCTTAACGATGGCGGTACCTGTTGTCACGGTCTGGCCGTCTTCAACAGCTACGTGACCACCCACGGGGAAGTTGTATGTTCCTACCACCTCGCCATTGTTGTTGAGCACGTCGCAGGTCGGAACCTTTGACCTGTCCTTAGACTCGGTGATAATCTTCTCTGTAAGGCCTGTTGCTTCGTCGGTCTCTGCACGGTAGGTCACACCCTCGACTACGTCGTTGAAGCGCAGTGTACCAGCATATTCGGTCACAATAACGGCGTTGAACGGGTCCCAACGTGCGATGAGGTCGCCCTTCTTCACCTCGTCACCATCCTTGAAGTAGAGTGAAGAACCGTAAGGAACGTTCACTGTGGACAGCACGATGTCGGTGTGGGGGTCAATGAACTGAAGCTCGGTGAGACGGCTTACCACCTTCTCGCACTTGATGTCCTTCTCGCCATCGTTCTCAACGAACGGTACGACACGCATGTCTTCAAACTTCAGCTTGCAGTCGTTCTTGGCTGTGATAGAAGCGTTGGCGGCAGCGTTACCTGCCACACCACCGGCGTGGAACGTACGGAGGGTAAGCTGTGTACCCGGCTCACCAATGGCCTGGGCAGCAATCACACCGACAGCCTCGCCCTTCTGTACCATGCGCTGTGTGGCAAGGTTGCGGCCATAGCACTTCATGCAGACGCCGTGCTTGCTCTCACAGGTGAGCACTGAACGTATCTCAACGCTCTCGATGGGCGAATTCTCAATGGCTTTTGCCACCGACTCGGTGATTTCTTCACCTGCTGCCACGAGCAGCTCGCCTGTTGTGGGATGGATGATGTCGTGAACTGACACGCGGCCGAGGATGCGCTCAGAGAGTGAAGATACCACCTCGTCGCCGTTCTTAAGAGCGGTGCATACGAGGCCGCGGAGCGTACCACAGTCTTCCTCGGTGATGATCACATCGTGTGACACGTCAACGAGTCGACGTGTAAGGTAACCGGCGTCGGCAGTCTTCATAGCGGTATCGGCAAGACCCTTACGGGCACCGTGCGACGCGATGAAGTACTCGAGCACAGACATACCTTCCTTAAAGTTAGAGATAATCGGGTTCTCGATAATCTGGTGTCCCTCTGCGCCTGCCTTCATAGGCTTGGCCATAAGTCCACGCATACCAGAGAGCTGCTTAATCTGGTCCTTAGAACCACGGGCTCCAGAGTCGAGCATCATGAACACGGCGTTGAAGCCCTGGTCTGCCTCGGTCATCTCCTTCATGAGCACCTTCGCGAGGTTGTCGTTGACGTGTGTCCAGGTGTCGATAACCTGGTTGTAACGCTCGTTCTCAGTGATGAAGCCCATGCTATAGTTGTCCTGGATGGCACGGACTTCGTTCTGACCGCGCTCCACAATCTCCTTCTTTTCTGGCGGGATGATGATGTCGTCAAGGTTGAACGACAGACCAGCGACGTATGCCATGCGGTAACCGAGGTTCTTGATGCCGTCGAGGAACTCGCAGGCACGAGCCATACCGACAGCCTTGATTACACTGGAGATGATGCCACGCAGGGTCTTCTTAGAGATGATGTCGTTGAAGAAGCCTACCTCATCGGGTATAATCTGGTTCACGATGACACGACCTACAGAGGTCTCCACCATGCGGGGCTGGAGCTTGCCGTCTACGAGGTCGGTGACAATGACCTTTACAGGAGCGTGGAGGTCGCACTTGCCCTCGTTGTGGGCGATGATGGCCTCTTCAGCACCGTAGAATGTCAGACCTGTGCCCTTAGCACCGGGACGTAGCTTGGTGATATAATAGAGTCCGAGCACCATATCCTGTGAAGGCACGGTGATAGGAGCACCATTGGCAGGGTTGAGGATGTTGTGGCTCTGGAGCATCAGAATCTGTGCTTCGAGCACTGCCTCGTTGCTGAGCGGGAGGTGAACAGCCATCTGGTCACCGTCGAAGTCGGCGTTGAACGCGGTACATGCCAGCGGGTGGAGCTGGATGGCCTTGCCCTCGATAAGCTTAGGCTGGAACGCCTGAATACCGAGTCGGTGAAGTGTCGGAGCACGGTTGAGGAGCACGGGGTGACCCTTCATGACGTTCTCGAGGATGTCCCAGATTACGGGTTCGCGGCGGTCTACAATCTTCTTAGCGCTCTTTACGGTCTTCACGATGCCGCGCTCGATGAGCTTGCGGATAATGAACGGCTTGTAAAGCTCGGCTGCCATGAGCTTCGGCAGACCGCACTCGCCCATCTTCAGCTCTGGACCTACGACGATAACCGAACGTGCTGAGTAGTCAACACGCTTACCGAGCAGGTTCTGACGGAAGCGACCGGCCTTACCCTTCAGGGCGTCGGACAGTGACTTCAGCGGACGGTTGCTCTCGCTCTTCACGGCGCTTGACTTACGTGAGTTGTCGAACAAGCTGTCGACAGCCTCCTGGAGCATACGCTTCTCGTTACGGAGGATTACCTCTGGAGCCTTGATTTCTACCAGTCTCTTCAGACGGTTGTTACGTATGATGACACGACGGTAGAGGTCGTTGAGGTCGGATGTGGCGAAACGGCCGCCATCCAGCGGCACGAGCGGACGAAGTTCCGGCGGTGTGACGGGGATTATCTTCATAATCATCCACTCCGGACGGTTCACGTCTTTGCTGCTACGGAACGCCTCTACCACCTGCAGACGCTTCAGAGCCTCTGTCTTACGCTGCTGTGACGAGTCGTTGTTGGCACGGTCGCGCAGCTCGTATGACAGCGCGTCGAGGTCGATGCCAGCGAGCAGATCGTAGACTGCCTCTGCGCCCATCTTTGCGATGAACTTGTTGGGATCGTTGTCTTCGAGATATGCGTTGCTGGGGTCGAGCTTGTTGTCGAGTATGTCGATGTACTCCTCCTCAGAGAGAAGGTCCATCTTGTGTGAGCCGAGCAGCTCGTTGCCGTCTTCGTCGGTGCGACCCTCAAGGGCACCCGGCTGTATGACAACATACTTCTCGTAGTAGATTACCGAGTCGAGGCGCTTGGTAGGCATGCCGAGCAGATAGCCAATTTTGTTGGGCAGTGAACGGAAGTACCAGATGTGGGCAACGGGCACCACCAGTTCGATGTGACCACTGCGCTCACGACGCACCTTCTTCTCTGTCACCTCTACGCCGCATCGGTCGCAGACGATGCCCTTGTAGCGTATGCGCTTGTACTTGCCGCAGGCGCACTCGTAGTCGCGTGTCGGACCAAAGATGCGCTCGCAGAACAGACCGTCGCGCTCAGGCTTGTAGGTGCGGTAGTTGATGGTCTCAGGCTTGGTAACCTCGCCGTACGAATTTTCCAAGATATCTTCGGGTGAAGCGAGACCGATGGTTATCTTCGTGAAATTATTCTTTACTTTTGTATCTTTCTTGAAAGCCATATCTTATCTGAATATTTAGGGTGTCTGATTAATCAAGTTTGATGCTGAGACCGAGACCGCGAAGCTCATGGAGCAACACGTTAAGCGACTCGGGAATGCCAGGAGTAGGCATAGGATCGCCCTTGACAATAGCTTCGTAAGCCTTGGAACGGCCAACGGTATCGTCGGACTTGATGGTCAGAATCTCCTGAAGCACGTGGCTGGCGCCAAATGCCTCGAGAGCCCAAACCTCCATCTCTCCGAAACGCTGTCCACCGAACTGCGCCTTACCGCCGAGCGGCTGCTGAGTGATGAGCGAGTACGGGCCGATTGAACGTGCGTGCATCTTGTCCTCAACCATGTGACCGAGCTTGAGGAAGTAAGTAACACCCACAGTGGCGGGCTGGTCGAACTGCTCACCTGTCTCACCGTCGTAGAGATGGGTAGAGCAGAGGTGAGGCAGACCTGCCTTGTCGGTCCATTCTGAGAGGTCTTCAAGATGTGCACCGTCGAAGATAGGAGTAGCGAACTTCACGCCGAGCTTGCGACCTGCTGCGCCGAGGATGGCCTCGAAAATCTGACCGAGGTTCATACGAGAAGGCACACCCAGCGGGTTGAGCACGAGGTCTACGGGACGACCGTCCTCGAGGAACGGCATGTCTTCCATGCGCACAATCTTAGATACGATACCCTTGTTACCGTGACGACCGGCGAGCTTATCACCTACACCAATCTTACGCTTCTTGGCGATGTAGACCTTAGCCATCTGCAGAATGCCTGAAGGCATCTCGTCGCCGATGGTGATGGCGAACTTCTTACGCTTGAGCTCTGCATCGAGCAGCTTGTACTTGCGTATATAGTTCATAATGAGCTTCTGGATGAGAGCGTTGGTGTGGTCGTCTTCGGTCCAACCGTTAGACTGTATGCCGTCGTACTCAAGGTTCTTGAGCTGTGTAGCGGTGAACTTGCTGCCCTTAGTGATAATCTCTGCGCCGCTGTAGTCCTTAACTCCCATAGAGGTCTTGTTCTCTGTGAGGGTGAGAAGCTTGTCAACGAGGATGTCTTTCAGGTCGTCGTTCTTTGCCTCATACTCTTCGTCTATCTTAGCGAGTATAACCTTGTCCTGCTTCTTTGTCTCACGTGTCTTAACGGCACGGGTGAAGAGCTTCTTGTCGATGACTACACCGCTGAGTGAAGGATTGGCTTTCAATGAAGAGTCCTTCACGTCGCCGGCCTTGTCACCGAAGATGGCACGCAGCAACTTCTCCTCAGGTGAGGGGTCGCTCTCGCCCTTAGGCGAAATCTTACCAATCATGATGTCGCCTGGCTCAACACGTGCACCGATGCGGATGATGCCGTTGTCGTCGAGGTCTTTGGTTGCCTCTTCGCTGACATTGGGGATGTCGCTGGTGAACTCCTCCATGCCACGCTTTGTCTCACGCACCTCGAGTGAGTACTCGTCTACGTGTACTGAGGTGAGCACATCGTCGCGAACGATACGCTCTGACAGCACGATAGCGTCCTCATAGTTGTAACCCTTCCACGGCATGTATGCCACAAGGAGGTTGCGTCCAAGAGCAAGCTCGCCGTTCTCGGTAGCGTAACCCTCGGTAAGGATGTCGCCCTTCTTTACACGCTGACCCTTGTTGCAGATAGGACGCAGGTCGATGGTCATGTTCTGGTTGGTGCGACGGAACTTCGGGATGCGGTATTCTTTCAACGCAGGCTCGAAGCTTACGAACTCCTCTTCGTCTGTGCGGTCGTAGAGGATACGTATGGTTGTTGCGTCAACATAGTCGATAACGCCCTCGCCCTCGGCAGTAATCATTGTGCGTGAATCCTCGCACACCTGCTTCTCAATACCTGTTCCTACGATAGGAGCGTCGTTATGGAGCAGAGGTACTGCCTGACGCATCATGTTACATCCCATGAGTGCACGGTGACCATCGTCATGCTCGAGGAAAGGAATGAGTCCGGCAGAAACAGAACCAATCTGCTGCGGAGCAACGTCCATGAGGTCTACCTCTGTGGGAGGAACCACGGGGAAGTCGGCATCCTGACGGCACTTAACGACGTCGCGGATGAATGTTCCATCGGGACGGAGGGGGGCGTTGCCCTGACCGATAATGTGATCCTGCTCCTCTTCCGCGGTAAGATAAACCACATCCTCGTTCTTGAGGTCTACAACTCCGTTGTTAACCTTACGGTAAGGAGTCTCTATGAAGCCGAGGTCGTTGATCTTTGCATATACGCAGAGTGAAGAGATAAGACCGATGTTCGGACCCTCAGGGCTCTCGATAGGACAAAGACGACCGTAGTGGGTATAGTGAACGTCACGAACCTCGAAGCCGGCACGCTCACGAGACAGACCGCCAGGACCAAGTGCAGAGAGACGACGCTTGTGAGTAACCTCGGCAAGCGGGTTGGTCTGGTCCATGAACTGCGA
>JALEVZ010000039.1 GCA_022788105.1 Prevotella sp.
TCTCCTTTCGCAAACAGTTTCAACAATTCATACACACGTTTCCAGTTGATGATGATGGATTTCGAACCATTCCCATGTCTCTTATCCGACACATACTTCACATATTCTATAAAGTTGCATTTCGAGCGTTCGTTCTGTTCCGCCTGGGCTGCTTCCATATCTGTGTACAGAGCGGCATTGTCATATTCTCGTTGCCTTGCCTCACGTATCTTGTCAGCATACAGACAGGCACGTTGGTCAACGGCAGACTTACATTGTATCACACCGTTCACATCACGTTTCGGCATATATGCCTCCTTGCCGTCGGTACCTCCGCGTGTAGCTTTGCTTTTATCCCACAATGGAGTTGTCACAACACGGTTGATGTTCTCCCGAATGCGCTTAGGTTTGCCATTAGCCTTCTCGTACACTGGGTACGACTCCACAACAAGATACCACTCATTGGCATAACAAGATTTTCTTAGTTTCACCGAAACCTTCGTATTATGGAATGTTCTTCTCATATTCTTTAATTATTTGTATAGATTGTCGATTTCATACTTTGGAACATACACATAGTTTCCTATCTGTCGTGTAGGAATACCGTATTTTCGAATGTGTAGATACACAGTACTATCGTCAATCTTGTACTTCTTGCTAATCTCTCCAATGGTATAGCAGTTCTCTGGTTCCAAGTTATATAGCTTTGGCAATCTTTTAACTGGTTTCTTGTCAAAGTTCCTTTTTGGGAAAAATTTCTCCAGTTCTTTCCTGCTCACCCTAATGAGTCGTACCCCTAAATTGATGGACGGAATGCTTCCGTCATGGATGTATTGGTAGAGTGAAGTTCTGCTCACAGAGTATATCGCCACGGCCTCAGGAACCGTGATATAGTTCCTGTCATCATCTATTTGTTCTGTTATTTCTTGAAGCTTTTTCAGCTTCTTTGCCTCACGTTTGCGTCGAGTATACGCCACTTGTCCACACTTCTCCGAGCAGTAGCGAGATTCCAGAGTCTTTGCGAAAAATGGATTTCCACACACCTCACACCTACGTTCTATTTGAAATTTAGCCTTACCCATATTCTGCTTATATTTTACCCATTTACTTACAGTTTTTAATAGCATAGACGCTTAAGTATCAATAAGTCCGACCTTATAGACGTTTACGTCCTGTACCAAATATGTGGCAAATATACATGGATTTTCTGAGTTGACCAAATTTATTTAGAATTGTTAAGAAAGAGAAAAAGCCGTGCAACTCATTGAGTTACACGGCATTCTTACGGTTTTTTATTTTAGCCTTATTTTATTTTTATCGACCTTACTTGACCTCCTCGAAGTCGGCATCTTGGATGGTATCATCGCTCTTGGCGTTGTTAGCGCCTGCCTGCTGACCTGCGTCAGCACCGTTGAAGCCCTGAGCTCCGGCACCTGCGCCCGGCTGAGCACCACCCTGATACATCTGAGCAGAAGCAGCCTGCATTACCTGATTGAGGTTAGCGATGGCAGAGTCGATAGCAGCTACATCGGCAGCCTTATGGGCATCCTTGAGCTGCTGGAGAGCCTGCTCGATACCCGGCTTCTTGTCAGCAGGAATCTTGTCGCCGTTGTCCTTAAGGAAATTCTCGGTTGTGAAGATCATTGAGTCGGCCTGGTTCAGCTTGTCAATTTTCTCGCGCTCAGCCTTGTCGGCAGCAGCGTTCTGCTCAGCCTCAGCCTTCATGCGGTCAATCTCCTCCTTGCTCAGACCAGAAGAAGCCTCGATACGGATAGCCTGCTCCTTGCCTGTTGCCTTATCCTTAGCCGATACGTTAAGGATACCGTTGGCATCAATATCGAATGTAACCTCAATCTGAGGAACGCCACGACGAGCGGGTGCAATGCCTTCGAGGTTGAACTGACCGATGCTCTTGTTCTGAGCAGCCATAGGACGCTCACCCTGAAGAACATGAATCGTTACAGCAGTCTGGTTGTCGACAGCTGTTGAGAATGTCTCGCTCTTCTTGGCAGGTATAGTGGTGTTAGCGTCGATAAGCTTTGTCATCACGCCACCCATGGTCTCGATACCAAGAGTAAGAGGAGTTACGTCGAGCAACACGATGTCACCAACACCGCTCTCCTTGTTCAAGATGGCGCCCTGGATAGAAGCACCTACAGCCACCACCTCGTCGGGGTTAACACCCTTTGAAGGCTCCTTGCCGAAATAGTTCTTAACCAATGTCTGCACAGCAGGGATACGGCTTGAACCACCTACGAGAATAACCTCGTCGATGTCGCTTGTCTGAAGCTTAGCGTCGCGCATGGCGTTCTGGCAAGGCACGAGACAAGCCTGGATGAGGTTGTGAGCCAACTGCTCAAACTGTGAACGAGTCAAGGTTGTAACCAAGTGCTTAGGCACACCACCCTCAGCTGAGATGTAGGGGAGGTTTATCTCTGTAGAGGTTGTGCTTGAAAGCTCAATCTTTGCCTTCTCTGCAGCCTCCTTCAAGCGCTGCATAGCCATCGGGTCCTTAGAAAGGTCTATGCCCTCGTCAGCCTTGAATTTGCCAACCAACCAGTCGATGATCACCTGATCGAAGTCATCACCACCAAGGTGAGTGTCACCATTGGTAGAAAGCACCTCAAACACGCCACCACCAAACTCGAGGATAGAGATATCGAATGTACCGCCACCGAGGTCGAACACAGCAATCTTCATGTCCTTGTTAGCCTTGTCAACACCATAAGCAAGAGCGGCAGCAGTAGGCTCGTTCACGATACGGCGAACGTTAAGACCGGCAATCTGACCAGCCTCTTTTGTGGCCTGACGCTGAGAGTCAGAGAAGTAAGCAGGAACGGTGATAACGGCATCAGTTACCTCCTGACCGAGATAATCCTCAGCTGTCTTCTTCATCTTCTGAAGCACCATTGCTGAGATTTCCTGCGGAGTGTACTTGCGTCCTTCGATGTCGACACGAGGATATCCACCCTCGTTAACAACGGAAAACGGAACACGAGTAACCTCTTTTGAGCACTGCTCATAGGTCTCACCCATGAAGCGCTTGATTGAATATACGGTGTTCTTCGGGTTGGTGATAGCCTGACGCTTTGCAGGGTCGCCCACCTTACGTTCGCCGTCTTTTACGAAGCCAACGACAGAAGGAGTTGTGCGCTTGCCCTCGCTGTTGGCGATTACTACCGGTTCGTTGCCTTCAAACACGGCAACACAAGAGTTTGTAGTACCTAAGTCGATTCCAATAATCTTTCCCATAGTTGTATTTTTTTTATTTTATTTCCTAATTTAATAATGTTATTTATCGAACGCCTCCGTTCTCAGTGCGTCTGTCTTTATGACTTCTGCAATTCTGCAAACCGCGTTCGCTGTACAATATACAAATGGTGTGCCAAACACCGCAATCCCCTGTTTTTTATGCCAACGATGCTGACAACCATTCTGACATTCTGACATAAAGGGCATGAAAGACAGGGGAATATATGACAATAGTGGCTTATGTGTAAACTCATAAAGTCATGAAAATGACGCGATAACAGCAAAAATGTATTATCTTTGCAGCCGTTCTTGAGAGTTGTTGCCAAGAAAACAAATCCTGCACAAAAGTAATGAAACAAAATGCAGACAAGAAAGACAGAAATAGGACGTGCCGTCACATCAATTACGTGTGGTCAGTAGCCGTGTGCGTGCTCATGGCAGTGTCGGTGACGGCACAAGGCAAGAGCGTAGACCCACAACGTGCGGCAGAGATAGCGCGACGCTACGTCACGTTGTCACACCATGATGTGTCGAAAGTGCGGGCGAGAGTCACTCATGGCGTCTCCGCCACTCCTTATTATATATAACGACGCGCAAGGCCGTGGCTTTGTCGTCGTTGCTGGCGACGACGCGATGGGCGAGGTGCTGGCCTACGGCACCGAGGGGCGCTCGACACGTTGAGTGCCAACCCATGTGTAAGGTTGTTGTTAGACGGCTATCGCCAGACGTTTGAGGTGCTGAGAGAGGCGGCTGTGCCCGCTCAGAAAGTCTGTTGTGCCGCCCAATACACAAAAACCGTGTCGCCACTTCTGAAAAGCAAATGGGGACAATCCCACCCGTTCAATGCCATGACTGGCTATCCCTATAGTGGATGCGTTGCCACGGCTGTGGCGCAGATGATGTATTACTACCGATGGCCAGCGCAGGGGCAGGGTAGTAATGAGTACACCGTGACCTATTATAACACGGTGAAGAGTGCCGATTTCAGCCAGTCACATTACGACTGGTCCAACATGTTGCCCGTCTATCGCTATCCTGTGCGTGCCACGGAGACGCAGGAAAATGCTGTGGCGCTGCTGATGAACGATGTCGGCGTAGCCACTTTCATGCAGTACACACCCAGCGCGAGCGGTACGCAAGGCGTGTTTGCATACCAAGCTCTGCAAAAACACTTCGACTACACTTCCGCTTACGTCACAAAGGCGGTGGAGGGGCCTACCCGTTTCGCCGAAATCTTGCGGCAAGAACTACTCAACGGATGTCCTGTCTATTTAGAAGGACGTCCTGCCGGTTCTGCCTCAGGCCATGCGTGGGTGGCAGACGGCTTTGATGAGAACGGCCTGTTTCACATGAACTTCGGTTGGGAGGGGCATGGCGACGCCTACTATTCGCTCGTAAACCTCAACCTGTCGCAGACAGGAAGCGAGTTCCAAGGTAAACCGTTGGCTTTCAATCTGCTCAGACACGTGACGTCAGCCGATGCTTGTCACGCCACTCTGTCTTTGCAAGGCGTGGAGCAGGGCGTCTGTCTGCTACGGGTGGAGACAGAAGCGCACTGTCACATCTACCGCTTCATCCACGATGCCAATCCTTCGGCGTAGCGCTAAGAGTGTCGTCTGTTTATCGCCGCAACAGAACTAAAAGCTGTTGCGGCGATGTCGGTTATGGGAAAAATGCGTAATTTTGCAACATATAGCATCTTTAGAAACAATAAAACCACTATCTACTATGAACAACCTCAACACCATAGCCAGTCAATTTCTTATTGAAGGCACAGTAAATACCATCCGTCCGCTTGGTAACGGACTGATAAACGACACCTATCGCATCGCAACTGCCGAGGACGATAAGCCCGATTATGTGTTGCAGCGCATCAATCACAACATCTTTACAGACATCGAACTGCTGCAACACAACATAGAGACGGTCACCGACCACATACGTGAGCAGCTACGGGTGGAGGGCGTCGCAGACCTCGACCGCCGTGTGTTGCGCTTCGTGCCCACCGCCGAAGGTAAGACCTATTGGCATGATGGCGAAAACTATTGGCGCGTGTCGGTGTTCATCGCCGACGCTGTCACGATGGAGGCGGTGACTCCTGAGTCGTCGTATGATGCTGGTCGTGCGTTTGGCGACTTTGAGGCGCGGTTGGCAGACATAGCTGGTCTGCTTGGCGAGACTATCCCCGATTTCCATAACATGTACCTGCGCCGTGACCAGTTGCGTGAGGTCTATGGTGCCGACCCAGTGCAACGTGCCGCCACTGTAAAAGACTTCGTAGCGGAGATAGAGGCGTACATGGACGAGATGTGTCTTGGCGAGCGTCTTCTTGCGGAGGGTAAGCTTCAGAAGCGCGTGTGCCATTGTGACACGAAGGTGAACAACATGATGCTTGACAAAGACGGAAAGGTGCTCTGTGTCATAGACCTCGACACTGTTATGCCGTCGCTGTTCGTCAGCGACTATGGCGACTTCCTCCGTACTGCCGCCAACACCGTTGCCGAAGACTCGCCCGAGTTTGACAAGATAGACTTCCGTATGGACATCTTCGAGGCGTTCACGCGGGGCTATTTGGAGACAGCGTCGCGTTTTCTTACGCCGCTCGAGGTGTCGCTCCTGCCATACGCTGCCGAGCTGTTCCCATACATGCAGTGCGTCCGTTTCCTATGGGACTACCTCTCTGGCGACCACTATTGGAAGTGTCAGTACGCCGACCACAACCTCACCCGCGCCCGTAATCAGTGGCATCTGTTTCTCAAGGCGAAGGAACATGAGGCAGAGATGAAGCAGTTTATCTGTGGGTTGTAAAAGCGACAATGCAATAATAAAGGCCGGAAACCATGCTGCTGTGTGTAGCGTGTTTTCCGGCCTTTATGCCGTAGAGTGTCGCGGACAACGGTTATTATTCCATCTCCCACATGTCGTTGGGCTTCGCGTTCCAGTCTGGAGCGCTGGTGCCGAGGCGGTATATGCCCACGAGGTTTATGTCGAAGATGAGAGTCGAATATCCCGGTATAGGACTTTTGTCTTCTTCGCCGTAGCCGAGCTGGTAGGGGATGTACACCTCCCAGCGGTCGCCGAGGTTCATGTTGAGCAGTGCGGTGGTAAATCCTTCTACCACTCCGCTCACTTTAAACTGTGCCGGCACTGCCGTGGCGGGATTGAACTCACCCTTGTACGACTGGTCAAACTTATAGCCCGACGGGTAGCTCTTTGAGGGAATGAGTCTACCAGTGTAGTGTACACGTACGGAGTCGTTGTAGAACGGCTTCACGTCGCTGTCGCCGTTTTTTATGACGCGCACGATGATGTGGTCGTAGCTGTGCATTGCCACGTTGCCACTGTCGAGTGTCCAGTTCTTGATTATTTTCCATGAGGCATCGCCAGCGGCTATCTTCGCCTTTGTCTGTGCGTACAGATTGTCGAAGTATGAGTCGTTGGTAGACTGCCACTCGGTGAACTCCTCTTCTTCGTCGTTGCTCTCGCTGCATGCCGTAAACACTATTGTCAGCGCCAGGAGGGGGAGGAGAAATGATAGGATGTATTTTTTCATTTTTGAAATATGGGGGACATGGACGCACACGCGTACATGTCCCCGTATTTGTTACTATAAAATGTGTCGCTGTCGGTGAAGCCTGTGTCTCGGCGAGACATGGGCTTTTGCGGCTTACTGCAACTTCTTGAGCAGGCTTGAGATGCTCACCTTGTCTTCAATGATGTCGCGCAGCTGGTCTATGCTCACACGCTCCTGCTCCATGGTGTCGCGGAAACGCAGTGTCACACAGTTGTCTTTCAGCGTGTCGTGGTCTACGGTCACGCAGTAAGGAGTGCCGATGGCGTCCTGACGACGGTAGCGCTTGCCGATGGTGTCCTTCTCGTCGTAGTGAGTATTGAAGTGGAACTTCAAGTCGTTCACTATTTCGCGGGCCTTTTCAGGCAGTCCGTCCTTTTTGAGCAGCGGCAGCACAGCCAGCTTCACGGGAGCCAGAGGTGCGGGCAGCTTCAACACGACGCGTGTCTCGCCGTTCTCGAGTTTCTCCTCGCAGTATGAGTGACACATCACGCTGAGGAACATACGGTCTACGCCGATAGATGTCTCGATGTCGTACGGAGTGTAGCTCTTGTTCTCCTGCGGGTCAAAGTACTTGATGCTCTTACCTGAGAATTTCTCGTGCTGTGTGAGGTCGTAGTCGGTGCGGCTGTGTATGCCCTCCACCTCCTTGAATCCGAACGGCATCTTGAACTCGATGTCGGTAGCGGCGTTGGCGTAGTGGGCGAGCTTGTCGTGGTCGTGGAAACGGTAGTTCTCTGCACCGAAGCCCAGAGCCTGGTGCCACTTCATACGTGTCTCTTTCCACTTCGCAAACCACTCCATCTCTGTGCCAGGCTTCACGAAGAACTGCATCTCCATCTGCTCGAACTCGCGCATGCGGAAGATGAACTGACGTGCCACAATCTCGTTACGGAACGCCTTACCAATCTGTGCGATGCCGAACGGAATCTTCATGCGGCCAGTCTTCTGCACGTTCAGGTAGTTTACGAAGATGCCCTGTGCTGTTTCCGGACGGAGGTACACCTTGCTTGTGGCGTCAGAGGCAGAGCCCATCTCTGTTGAGAACATGAGGTTGAACTGACGCACGTCGGTCCAGTTCTTGGTTCCGCTGATGGGGTCTACAATCTCTTCGTCTATGATAATCTGCTTCAGCTCTTCGAGGTTGGGACCCTGCATCGCCTTGGCGTAGCGCTCATGCAGGGCGTCACGCTTCTGCTTGTGCTCCAGCACGCGGGCGTTGGTAGCCATAAACTGTGCCTCGTCGAAGGCGTCGCCGAAGCGCTTCTTGGCTTTTGCCACTTCCTTCTCTATCTTCTCATCGTACTTTGCAATCTGGTCTTCGATGAGAACGTCTGCACGGTAGCGTTTCTTGGAGTCGCGGTTGTCGATGAGGGGGTCGTTGAAGGCGTCTACGTGTCCGCTTGCCTTCCAGATGGTGGGGTGCATGAATATGGCGGAGTCAATGCCCACAATGTTCTCGTGGAGCAGTACCATGCTCTTCCACCAGTACTCCTTGATGTTGTTCTTGAGTTCTACACCGTTCTGACCGTAGTCATACACGGCTCCCAGTCCGTCGTACAGCTCGCTGCTGGGGAATACGAATCCGTACTCTTTGCAGTGGCTTACGATTTTCTTAAAAATGTCTTCCTGTGCCATTTTTATGTTTATTTTGTTGTCTTTTAATTCCTTGTGTTTCCACATGCAACGTGTTTCGTGTTGTCGGCAGGTTGCATGTTCGGGTTGCAAAGTTACGCTTTTTTGCCTTATTTCCTCACTTTTATGAAGTTAAATGTTATTTTATAAATGCAAATAATCATTTAATGCCGTCTTTTTCTGACTTTTTTCGTGAAATCACGACGGTTGGTTTCTGTTTTTGTCACCATTTCGTCAGAACACGTCGCGGCGGTGACGAAATGGGTGTCGGCGTGGCTCGTAATGTGGCATGATGCCTGTTTTTTGCCGTGCTAAACCCTTTTCTGACAATGAAATTTGTGGACATCGGAAAAAAATGCTAACTTTGAACCTCGTAATTTATATAAGGAGAAAACGTATGAGCGACGTAACTAAAGACGACGACAAGACTAAAGAATTGGACAAAACTACAGCCCAGCACACAGATATAGACAATATCGACAGCACAGAGAGCGACGGATGCGATGCCGCCGCCACCGATGGCGTTGCCGATGACGAGCGTGTTGACGACGAATCGGCAGAGTCAGTAGAACACTCAGACTATAAACCCGTCAACCGTTTTGACGCTTCTGCCGTCCACCACCTCAGTGGCATGTACCAAAACTGGTTCCTCGACTATGCCTCCTACGTTATTCTCGAGCGTGCCGTGCCTCATATCGAAGACGGCCTGAAGCCTGTGCAGCGACGCATACTCCACTCCATGAAGCGAATGGACGACGGCCGTTACAACAAGGTGGCAAACATCGTGGGTCACACCATGCAGTTCCACCCTCACGGCGACGCCTCCATCGGCGACGCTCTCGTGCAGATGGGACAGAAAGACCTGCTTATCGACTGTCAGGGTAACTGGGGAAACATACTCACCGGCGACCCCGCTGCCGCACCGCGATATATCGAGGCGCGTCTGTCAAAGTTTGCGCTCGACGTGGTGTTCAACCCCAAGACCACCGACTGGCAGCTCTCTTACGACGGCCGCAACAAAGAGCCTATCACTCTGCCGGCAAAGTTTCCGCTGCTGTTGGCGCAGGGTGCCGAGGGCATTGCTGTGGGTTTAAGTTCCAAGATATTGCCCCACAACCTCAATGACCTATGCGATGCCGCCGTGAGCTACCTCAAAGGCGAGGAGTTCCATCTCTATCCCGACTTTCCGACAGGTGGCAGCATAGACGTCAGCAAGTACAATGACGGTCAGCGTGGAGGCGTACTCAAGGTGCGTGCTAAGATAGAAAAGCTCGACAGCAAGACGCTTGTCATACGCGAGATTCCGTATAGCAAGACCACTGCCACGCTCATCGACTCCATACTTCGCGCCATAGAGAAGGGCAAAATCAAGGCCAAGAGGGTGGAAGACAATACTGCCGCCAATGTGGAGATACTCGTCCACCTTGCCCCTGGCGTGTCGTCGGACAAGACTATAGACGCCCTTTACGCTTTCTCCGACTGCGAGATAAACCTCTCTCCCAACTGCTGCGTCATACAGGACAATAAACCGTGCTTCCTGTCAGTGGGCGATGTGCTGCGCTACAGCGTCGACTCTACTATGGGACTGCTGCGCAAGGAGTTGCAGATACGCCGTGGCGAGCTGCTCGAACAGCTGTTCTTTGCGTCGCTTGAGCGCATCTTCATCGAAGAGCGCATCTACAAGGAGCGCGGATTTGAAAACGCCACCGACATGGACGTGGCGGTTGCGTTCGTCGACAAGAAGTTGGCGCCGTTTGCCAAAGACTTCGTTCGCGACGTTACCCGCGACGACATACTGCGTCTTATGGAGATAAAGATGCAGCGCATACTGAAGTTCAACAAGGACAAGGCCGACGAGTTGATGGCCAAAATCAAGGCTGAACTGAAGGACATAGACTACGATCTCGCTCACATGACCGACGTCACGATAGACTGGTTCAAGTTCATCAAAGACAAATATGGCAAACATCACCCACGCCTTACCGAGATAAAGAGCTTCGACACCATTGTTGCCACCACCGTGGTGGAGGCAAACCAGAAGCTGTACATCAACCGTCAGGAGGGCTTTATCGGCACTGGACTGAAGAAAGACGAGTTTGTGTGCAACTGTTCCGACATCGACGACATCATCATCTTCTTCCGCGACGGCAAGTTCAAGGTGGTGAAGGTGGCAGACAAGATATTTGTCGGCAAGAACATATTGTGGGTTCAGGTCTACAACAAGAACGACAAGCGCACCACATACAACGTGGTCTACCGCGACGGACAGAACGGTCCGCACTACATAAAACGCTTCAACGTGCCGTCGGTGACACGCGACCGCGAGTACGACATAACGCGCGGCGAGAAGGGGTCGCGCATAGCCTACTTCACTGCCAACCCCAATGGCGAGGCAGAGATAATAAAGGTAATACTTGAAGCCAACCCCCGTTTGAGAAAGGTAATCATCGAAAAAGACTTCTCCGAGGTGCCCATCAAGGGACGTGGGGCAAAGGGCCAGCTCGTGACACGCAACCCTGTCCACCGCATAGGACTCAAGAGTCACGGCCACTCGACGCTCGGCGGACGCGAGGTGTGGTTCGACCCAGATGTAAACCGCATCAACTACGACGAGCACGGACGTCTGCTCGGCGAGTTCAATGAAGACGACGCCATACTGGTGGTGCTCGAGACAGGAGAATTCTACATCTCCAACTTCGATGCCAACAACCACTACGAAGACAACATACGCATCATAGAGAAGTGGAATCCGGACAAACCCTGGACGGCAGTGGTAATCGACGACGACAACGGCGGATATTATTACCTCAAGCGCTTCTGCATGGAGGCGACGGCACGCAAGCAGACTTTCCTCGGCGACAACCCGAAAAACCAGCTCGTGTTGCTCTCCGACACCGCCTATCCGCGTCTGAAAGTGACGTTCGGTGGCGACGATGCCCATCGCGAACCGATGGAGGTAGAGGCAGAAGAGTTTATCACCGTGAAGGGCTTCAAGGCGAAAGGCAAGCGTCTCACCACCTTCGAGGTGGCGGCAGTGGAAGAGATAGAGCCGCTGCGCTTCCCAGAACCTGAGCCCGAAGAGCCTGAAGAAGAGGAGGAAGAGGAAGACCTCGACCCCGATGCCGGCAAGAGTCAGCAGCAGGTCATCGACGCCATGACGGGACAACTCAACCTCTTTACTGACGGCAACGGCAACGAAGTGCTGAAATAAGGGGCTTCGCAAATCCCAGCGAACTGAATTTTAATTTAAGTGAAAGTATATATGAAAAAGCTCCGCACGCTTATGACAGTGGCATGTCTGTCCGCCACCATGGTGGCTGCTGCACAGCCCGAATCGGCTGACAGCACATTGCAGCCATGCCCTCGCTACACTACCAACGCCTTGTTGGTGGGCGTCGGCGCGACCGATATACTCGACACTTACCTCTCGCCAGAGAAATATCGCGGCACAGCTCTTAGCTTCGTCTCGCATACACGGCGTGAGAAAGACGCGTCGCCGTGGATAAACCAGTTTCTGCACGAGGGCAACATTGCCTATGCAGACAACCGCTCTGGCAATGGTGCCACCATGTTCGGCGCCTACACCTTCCGCTACTCGCTGTTGCGAAAGTGGACCCTCGACTTGTGGCAGCACCCCTTGCAACTCAACGCCGGTGGCACCGTGGCTGCCAATGCAGGTTTTATTTACAACACGCGCAACGGCAACAATCCTGCCAATGCGCGCCTCTCGCTGCATATAGAGCCTACCATAGGTTTCGACTACCCTGTCGGACGCGCCACCCAGCGGCGTGGCATCGGCTTCCGCCCAGGCGCCAGCGCCCACTATCCGCTCATACTCCACTATGAGGCGTCTGCCCCGTTGGTAGGCGTAATGTTCTCACCCAACTACGGACAGTCCTATTACGAGATATTCAATCGTGGCAACTACGACCACAACTGTGTGCCAACAACGATTGGCTCCACGCCGTCGTTACGTCAAATGCTGACCCTCGACTTCCGCTTGGCACGCACTACGTTGCGCGTGGGCTATCTCGGCACCATTGACCAGTCACGGGTCAACAACCTAAAAAACCACGTCTACACCCACTCGTTTATGATTGGAGTGGTGAGGCGCTTCCGCACCATAAAGCAATAGCGGGTCGGATTACAACTAAACTGAAAACAAAAGGTTTATGATAAATCATAACGATGAAGAGAGACGCAGCAAGGGATGGAATGTTTTCCATGCCTTGCTGCTGTTTGTTTTTATGGCATGTACCTTCACCGCGTGTGTCGACGAAACAGAGTACAGCAACACGCCGCGCGGCAACTTTGAAGCCCTCTGGCGCATCATAGACGAGCGCTACTGCTTCTTCGACTACAAACAGCAGGAGTACGGACTCGACTGGAACGAGGTGTACGCTCGCTACTCGCAGCAGGTAGACGACCGCATGTCGGAAGACCAATTGTTTGAGGTGTTGGGTAACATGTTGGGCGAACTGCGCGACGGCCACGTCAATATGTACTCTTCGTGGGACGTGGCGCGCAACTGGTCGTGGCACGAAGACTACCCCTCCAACGTCAGCGACACGCTGCTGCGACGCTATCTCGGTACCGACTACCGCATTGCCGCGTCGCTGAAATACCGCATACTCGACGACAACATTGGTTACGTGCGCTGCGCCTCGTTCGCAACGGGCTTTGGAGAGGGCAACCTCGACGAGGTGATGTACTACCTCGCGCCCTGCCGTGCACTCATCATCGACCTGCGCGACAACGGTGGCGGACTGGTCACCTCTGCCGAACAGCTCGCCGCACGCTTCACCAACGAGAAGACACTGGTGGGCTACATGCAGCACAAGCAGGGGCGTGCCCACTCTGACTTCTCCTCCATGCAGGAGCAGTGGCTGAAGCCTTCCGACGGCATAAGGTGGCAGAAGCGTGTCGCCGTGCTCACCAACCGCTCGGTGTTCAGTGCTGCCAACGAGTTTGTGAAGTATATGAAGTGTTTCCCGCAGACCATCGTTGTGGGCGACCGCACAGGTGGCGGCGCCGGCTTGCCGTTCTCGAGCGAGCTGCCTGTGGGCTGGAGCGTGCGTTTCTCTGCCTGTCCCATGTACGACACGGAGCAGCACAGCACCGAGTTTGGCATAGCCCCCGACTACGAGGTGGCGCTCACCGACGCCGACACTCAGCGCGGCGTAGACACCATAATAGAGGCGGCGCGCAAGCTGTTGGTGCAGAAAGAAATTTTGAATGAACAATAAATAATACAAAAGTATAATGAAGAAACTATTGCTAACAACCGTTGTCATGGCAGCAGCACTAAGTGTCTGCGGTCAGGTGCGACGCACCATGAGTCTGAAGCACTGGCAGTTTTCGCGCGACAGCGTAAGCTACAGCGCCGTGACCATACCCCACGACTGGGCGATAAATGGTCCGTTTGACAAGAAGCACGACCTGCAGTTTGTAGCCATAGAGCAGAACGGCGAGACCGAGAAGACCGAGAAGTCGGGACGTTCGGGTGCGCTGCCGTGGATAGGACGCGGCTACTACAAGACCACCGTCACGCTGAAGACCTTACCTAAGACCGCCGTGTTGGAGTTTGACGGCGCTATGGCTGACCCTCATGTATATATAAATGGTAAGCTGGCGGGCCACTGGACATACGGCTACAACGCCTTTCGCGTAGACGCACGACCCTATCTGAAGAAAGGCAAAAACGAGATTAGCGTGAGCCTGAACAACCGCGAGGAGAGTTCGCGGTGGTATCCCGGTGGCGGACTCTACCGCCCCGTGTCGCTTGTCACCACTGCCGACGCTGCACACATCAACCCGTGGGGTTGCTGGTTCCGTACGGAGCGCATCGCTGACGGCAAGGCAGAGGTGAGCATCTGCACCAATATAGATAATGTGGACAAGACACTCTCTATCGACAACCAACTCGTCGACAATGGCGGCAAGGTGGTTGCGCAGTTTAAACACGGCGACTTCGACGCACAAGGCAACGCTGTCAAGACGCTGACCGTCGACAATGCGCAGCTGTGGTCGCCAGAGTCACCTTATCTATATACGCTCCTTACACGCCTATACCGCAACGGCAAACTTGTCGACGAGATCCGTCAGAAGGTGGGCATACGCACCGTGAGCGTGGCACAGTATGACGGATTTCAGCTCAATGGCGTGTCGCGTAAGATAAAAGGCGTGTGCCTGCACCACGACCTCGGACCGATAGGTGCTGCCGTGAACAAGGCGGCGCTCATCCGTCAGATACGCACGATGAAGGACATGGGCTGCGACGCCATACGCACGGCGCACAACATGCCGTCAACATGGCAGATGGAGGTGTGCGACTCGATGGGCATGATGGTCATGGCAGAGAGCTTTGACATGTGGATTTACCCCAAGTGCAAGAACGGCTATGCCAAAGACTTCAAAGAGTGGGCAGACCGCGACATCGAAAACCTGGTGCTCAACCACCGCAACCACCCGTCCATCATAATGTGGAGCATAGGCAACGAGATACCAGAACAGTGGAGCGAAGAGGGTAGAACCATCTCGCAGCACCTGCAAGACCTCTGCCATAAGTTCGACCCTACGCGCCCCGTGACGCAAGGCATGGACCGCGCGGAGGACGCGCTGAAGTCGGGCTTCGCACAGGTGATGGACGTGCCGGGGTTCAACTACCGCGTACATCTCTACGATAAGAACATCAGACAGCTGTCGAAGGGATTTCTGTTAGGGTCGGAGACGGCATCTACCGTCAGCTCACGCGGCGTGTATAAGTTCCCCGTTGAGGCGAGCAACACCAAGACCTACAGCGACGGACAGTGCTCGGGCTACGACGTGGAGTACTGCTCGTGGAGCAATCTGCCCGACGACGACTGGCGTATGCAGGACGACCGCGACTACACCATCGGCGAGTTTGTGTGGACGGGCTACGACTATTTAGGCGAACCGACACCCTATGACGAGTACTGGCCCAGCCGCTCGAGCTACTTCGGCATCTGCGACCTCGCCGGTCTGCCAAAAGACCGCTACTGGCTCTACCGCTCACACTGGCGCACCGACGATGCCACGCTGCACGTGTTGCCTCACTGGACATGGCAGGGACGTGAGGGACAGGTCACACCGGTCTACTGTTACACCTCTTATCCCTCTGCCGAGCTGTTCGTAAACGGTAAGAGTCAGGGCAGAATAGTGAAAAATGCTGGCACACGTCTCGACCGCTATCGCCTGCGTTGGAACAACGTGGTGTATGAACCGGGCGAGATAAAAGTGGTGGCTTACGACTACGATGGCACGCCACGTGGCGAACAGGTGGTGCGCACGGCAGGTGCTCCGGCACGCATCGTGTTGAAAGCTGACCGCAGCACCATCTCGTCGAAGGGCGAAGACTTGGCGTTTGTCACCGTGTCGCTGGTCGACAAAGATGGCAATCCGTGTCCCACGGCTGCCAATGAGATGACGTTTGACGTCAAGGGCGCTGGCAAGTTCCGCGCTGCCTGCAATGGCGACGCCACCTCGCTCGTGCCGTTCAACTCTACCGCCATGCCGCTGTTTAGTGGCGAACTTGTGGTCGTGGTGGAGGGAACGGCTCACGGCACTGCCACTCTCAGCGTGAGCGCAGAGGGTCTGCCCACTGCCACGGAGCGCATTGTGGTGGAATAAGCGAGTGTGGAATGATGCCCTTCAGGCTCGATTGACAAAATGATAGCACCCATTTGGCGTCGTCACTACGCCCATATGGCGTCGTCACTACGGCCCTTTGACAAGCCCAAAGGGGCGTAGTGGGAAAGTCACGGTGCCTTTAACACTCGTTAAGAATTAGCGAAAGCAAAACCATGTAAATACTTTACAGAATGTCAGCAAACCCCTGTGCTTTGCTGACATTCTGCTTTTATGGTCGTAGCCTATTCTGTCTTGTGACGCCTATATCGCCGTGCCACGCCGTCAGAAATCATAATGAAACGTGTTTTTTGATATATAATTTCCTGGTTGTGGATTTTTTTCATACCTTTGTCACAGCATACATTGCTATGAAGGAGGAATAATAATTTAGAAGAAACAGAATCCCCCCAAAGTAAGAGAAATGAAGATTATAGAAGCATCAAAGGAGCATGCACCTGAAATAGCTCGCCTCGTGATGATGGCTATGACCGATGAGTGCTGTCTTAACCTTGCAGGAGAGGGCAACACCCTCGACGACTTTTCGCGTGTAATGAACCGCCTCACGGCGGCAGAGCACTCGCAGTACAGCTACCGCAACGCCATTTTGGCGGTCAACGACGACGGACAGGTGGCAGGAGCCATAGTGTCATATGACGGTGCACAGCTCCATTCGCTGCGCGACGCCTTCTACAAGGCTGCGGAAGAGGAGCTGCACGTAGACCGCCGCGGCATGGACGACGAGACGACTGCCGGAGAGTGGTATCTTGACAGCCTCGCCGTGTTCCCGGAGTTCCGCGGACATGGTCTCGCACATCTGCTGCTCCAGGCTGCCATCAGCCGTGGCGCAGACAACGGACTGCCTGCCACACTGCTCGTAGACAAGGGCAACCCGCGTGCCGAGCGACTCTACCGCTCAGTAGGGTTTGAATATGTGGAAGACGCGACATGGGGCGGCCACAGCATGCGTCGCCTGCGCTTCATCACACACTGCAGATAGCAGCGTGTGGCGTTTGGCTGGCATGGCGTCGATGCGAGGGATGAAACGTAACGACAAAACATAACACTGCACTATATGAAATATGCCGAATATATAAAGCAGATAGAGATAGACTCGCTATGGAGCGGTAAGAAGCACATAGTGTGGAATCTCGACCGACAGGTCAACATCTTGAGTGGCGTGAACGGAGTGGGCAAGAGCACCATATTAAATAAGGTGGTCAAGGGTCTGACGGCAGGCGGCGAGTTTCCGAGCCACATGCTCAAGGGCGTGCGGCTGAATGTCGTGCCGGAGGAGGCGCGGTGGATACGCTACGACGTGATTCGCTCGTTTGACCGCCCGTTGCTCAACATCGACACCATCGGCAAGCTGAACATGAACCTCGCTACGGAGCTGGACTTCCAACTGTTTCAGCTCCAACGCAAATATCTTGACTACCAAGTAAACATCGGCAACCGCATAATAGCTGCGCTGCAGAGCGGCGAGCCAGACGCGGCAGCCAAGGCACAGGAGTTGTCGGCGCCGAAGAAGCGTTTTCAAGACATCATAGACCGCCTGTTCAGCGAGACGGGCAAGCGCATCGTGCGCACGGAAAACGAAATCAGATTCTCACAGATTGGCGAGACGCTCGTGCCTTACCAGCTGTCAAGCGGCGAGAAGCAGATGCTCGTCATACTGCTCACGGTGCTCGTCGAGGACAGTTGCCCGTATGTGCTGTTTATGGATGAGCCGGAGGTGAGCCTGCATGTGGAGTGGCAGCAGCAGCTCATCGACCTCATACTGTCGCTCAATCCTAATGTGCAGATTATACTTACAACACATAGTCCTGCCGTCGTGATGAACGGATGGATGGATCATGTGACCGAGGTGAGCGACATCACGATTGACAAGTAGGATTATAAGGTGGACAGGCAGATGCTGCGTCTGCTTGACTGCCCGTCAATATGTAAAGACATGAAACGCCTGAACCAGAACATAACGTCGCGATATGTTGAGGCGGCCAACCGCCTGAACTCGCGACAGTCGCGCCGACGCATCGTGGCTTACGTAGAGAGTTACGACGACGTGTTCTTCTGGCGTGCCGTGCTGTCGCGCTTTGAAGACTCCACACGCTACTTTGAAGTGATGTTGCCTTCGCGCTCCGACCGATTGGAACGGGGAAAGAAGGCGGCGCTCATGAGGCTGCTCGACGGCAGTGTGGGGCAGGACATGATAGCTTGTGTCGACGCCGACTACGACTATCTGTTGCAGGGGGCGTCGCCCTCGTCGCGCGCGGTGCTGTCTAATCGCTACGTGTTCCATACGTTTGCCTACGCCATTGAGAACATGCAGTGCTACGCTCCGTCGCTACACGGCGTGTGTGTGGCGGTGACGTTGAACGACCGTCTCGCGTTCGACTTTGTAGGTTTTTTTACCAGTTATTCTCAAATTATCTATCCGCTGTTCGTCTGGAACATCTGGCATTACCGCACAGGACACTACGGCGGATTCTCCATTACCGACTTTCTTGGGGTTATAGAGCTTGGCAAACTGTCTGCGCAGAACGCGTGGCAGCTGCTGCAGCGCCTGCAGACGAAGGTGGAGCGCATGGTGAACTCGTTGCGCCGCCGTCACCCTGGCGTTGAGGCGCAACTCGTGGCGCTAAGGTCTGAGCTTGCGACGCTTGGCGTAAGCCCCGACAATACGTACATGTATGTGCAGGGACACCATCTATTTAATAATGTGGTGGTGCCGCTCGTGAAGAGCGTGTGCGCGCGGCTGGTGCGCGAACGGGAAAACGAGATTTCGCGACAGAGCGTGCATGCCACGCAGTGTCGCAACGAACTGTCGTGCTACACCAGCAGTGTGACCGACATTGAAGCCACGATGAAGAAGAACGTGGGCTTCCTGGCGTCTCCTCAATACGGGCAGATTGTAGACTGTATGGCGGCGGTGCTGAACACCGATAAAAAGCCGGGAAATGAGGTGTAAGTGTTGGTTGTGTGTGCGTTAACAGCAATCGATGTTGACTTAGGTCAAAATAACACTTCAAAAGTGTAAAAAAGATATGAAAATTGTTGTGTGTGTCCGCAAACAGTCTTACCTTTGCATTGTCGAAAAGATAAATAATGCCAAACGCAGTGATGCGCAGGGGCTGATTTTAGAAAGGTTTTTAGTGATTTGAAAAGTTTAGGTGATTGTATAAAAGAAAGATGATTAAAAAAGACAACACGAAAGGCCGAGAAGGTTGAAGAATTTTGAATTTCATCTCGTAAGAAAAAGACATATTAGTAAGGTAAGAAAGATTTGATTTAGGATGTCCCGTCACGGACGGGGAAAAAAAGATGATTGGTTTTTAGCTTAGGTAAAAGGTTTTAGGACAACAAAGAAAAGGTGTTAGTAGAAAGGCAAGTAGGATTGTAGGAAAGTTCAGGAGAAGACTTCATCGAAAGGTGTTGGTCGAAATAGGTAAGAAAGATTGTAAAGATGATTTGATGATTGATTTAAGGGTATTAATGGTAATAGATTGAAGAGATGAACATGATGATGATTTCCCTTTTTGCAGCGTGTGCTGCAATGGGGATGTGGGGACGGGACAATGACGGTCTGATTTAGACTGTGCCCTCCCGCGATGCCGGGGCGAACCCTGGGACAAAAACACAACGGGCAGCGATGCCTCTGCCGACAAGGCGGAAACTAAAAGAGAAAATGAGAGAATAGAGAGAACATATAGAAGGTTCATAGAAATAAATAAATCGAAAGGGCAGTGCCGTGAAGGTGCTGCCCTTTTTGTTTTACATGTTTATGCAGGTTGTTTTCACTAATCGGCGAAATTTGCATGGCTGTGTTATGGTATTGGTGCAATAACTTGTAGGGACGGCAAAGAAGTTGTAATTTTGCAGGACCAATTTTGTGGTTTTATATAGAATAGAAAGAAAACAAATTGTAAATGTCGGAAAATAGAAACAAGAAAGGTGAACTGCTGAAGAAACGGCCTTCGGCGGTGTTGTCGCTCATGCCTATAGTTGTGCTCGTGGCGATGCTTACTGCCACTATCAAGGCTTTTGGAAGCGATTCGCTTGGAGGAGCGTCGCAGATAACGCTGCTCACGGTGTCGGCGCTGTGTGTGCTCATAGGCATGTGGAGGCTCAATGTGCCCTGGGCGAGCTTTGAAAAGGCTATCACAAAGAATGTGGCAAGTGTGTCGAGTGCGCTCATCATACTGCTGCTCATCGGCGCACTGTCGGGGGCATGGATGGTGAGTGGGGTGGTGCCGACGCTTGTCTACTATGGCGTGCAGGCGATACATCCCGACATATTCCTTGCCTCGTCGTGTCTTATCTGTGCGCTGGTGAGCGTGATGACAGGGTCGTCGTGGACCACCATCGCCACCATCGGCATTGCGCTCATGGGTATAGGACGGGCACAGGGCTTCGGCGAGGGATGGGTGGCAGGCGCGATAATAAGCGGTGCCTATTTCGGTGATAAGATTTCGCCGCTGTCGGAGACCACCACGCTGGCATCTGCAAGCCTCGGTGTGCCGCTGTTCAAACACATTCGCTACATGCTTATCACCACTGTGCCGTCTATGCTGCTGGCTCTTGTGCTGTTTGCAGTGGGCGGACTGCTGTTCGGAAACAGTGGCAACCAGGACATAGAGTCGTTTACTCGGGCGATAGATGCGCGTTTCAACATCACGCCGTGGCTGCTCGCCGTGCCAGTGCTCACGGGTGTGCTCATAGCGCGCCGCACGCCGCCGGTCATCACGCTGTTCCTATCGTCGCTCATGGCGGTGATTGCTGGCGTGGCGTTTCAGGGTGATGTGTTGCGCGAGATAGACCCTTCGACGTTTAAGGCGTCGATGATAAGTCTCTACGGCAGCACATCGTTGACAACGGACAACCCTATGCTCACATCGCTTGTAGCAACGCGTGGCATGGGCGGTATGATGGACACGATATGGCTTATAATATGTGCCATGTGCTTTGGTGGCGCTATGTCGGCGGCAGGCATGGTGGGTGGCATCACTCGTCTGTTCATACATCTTGTAAAAGGACGCACATCGCTCGTCGGCAGCACAGCGGCGACGGGTCTGATGCTCAACCTCGCCATCGCCGACCAATATCTGTGCATATTGCTGTCGGGTAACATGTTCCGTGATGTCTACGACCGTGAGGGGTATGAGCGCCGCCTGCTGAGTCGCACAACAGAGGATGCCGTGACGGTGACGTCGGTGCTTGTGCCGTGGAATACGTGTGGCATGACGCAGAGCACGGTGCTCGGTGTCGCCACGTTCACTTATCTGCCATTCTGCTTCTTCAACATCATCTCGCCACTGATGAGCGTCATTGTGGCTATGACGGGATATAAGATTTATCGCAAAGACTCAGTGTCAGAGGAGCTTGCTGCCGACGAACAGCAGGCATAAAGGCTACTGGCGCTCGTTTCATTGGTTTGACGGCGGAGGCTATAGCAGTCGATTGGTATGGGATAAGGCCTCTTGACGTTCGTTCTGTTTGTCATCGTCGGTGGTTGTAGTAGACGGTCTGTATAGGATATGGCATGTCGAAAGTCGTTTCGTCGGTTGCCGGTTATGATGTCACTTGTTTTCAAAATCGATGACAAAAGGAGTAAATTGCTGCTCGTAAACGTCTCTTACAAGTTGATATATGTTAATAATGCACGCAAAACAACTATTTGTGCGTAAAATATTTTGCTATATCGGAAAAAAGCAGTACCTTTGCATCGCAATTGAGAAACGATTCTCTCGTTGACGCAATTGAATATCGCGGAGTGGAGCAGTTGGTAGCTCGCCAGGCTCATAACCTGGAGGTCGCATGTTCGAGTCCTGCCTCCGCAACTACAAAGTCGAAATTCTTCAAAGAGTTTCGACTTTTTTATTTCCACAATATCGTCTTCACCCTAACGGCGGGTCAAACGGATTATTCAGGGTCAGCGGATTTTTCCGGTTGGTAACACCATATGTTAGGAATAAAGTGTTGCCAGCCTGTACATGAAGAATCTAATATCCCCTACACCCCTAAACTGTGTTCTGAAAGCCTTGATTTTAGCATTAAACGACTCTGCC
>JALEVZ010000088.1 GCA_022788105.1 Prevotella sp.
CAAAAATAAATAAAAAACTTTGGTTTTGCTCTCGCTAAACGATATACAAAAGGAGGGTGCACCATAAATGACCATAGTCAATTATGACACACCCTCATGATGGTCAGGAGAAAAGCCTGTAAAGAATTGGCGAAGACCCTACGATGGTCAGGCGAAGGCCCTGTAACGGCTGAACGGGAAACACCGAGTGTCACGCAAAACGGCATTTGCGTGACACTTTGCTATCATTTCATCGCATTTGCTTACGCCAATTCTTAACACATGTTAAAAGCCCGATGACTTTCCCATTAGGCCGTAGTGACGTCGTCAAAGGGCAGTAATGGCGTCGTCACTACGGCCCTTTGACAATGCCAAAAGGGCACTATCATTTTGTCAACGGGGCGTAATGACAAAATCAAGGAATAAAAGTCGACTCGCCGCATAAGCTCAAAGACGAAATCAAGAGCTACAAGCCGACTTATCGCATAATCTCAAAGGTCAAACCATCGGTATGCCAAAGACAAGCAATGCCTTTGGCTAAAGGCTCACAATCAGTAGTCCCCCACTGGCGTCTGCCCAGCCCTCTCCCCAGCGGGGAGAGATGGAGAGGGGCTTTTACTTTTTTACCTTTAAAACCCCTTCGTACTCCTCCGGGTTGTTAAGCAGTCTCACCGCCTCCTTGTACTGCGGGTCATAGCGCAGGCTATGCTCTATGGCGCCCTTCTGATAGTAGTACATCGACATGATGTCGAGCGCCACCATCTGCTTTATCTTCTCCTTGTTATATGGCCAGTCAAGCTCCTTCGCGAGGTTGTGGGTGAGCTTCTTCTTCAGCGCCTCAAACTCCGTCTTGCTGTCGTCGTAGTAGCCCTCAAACTGCGCCATGCGCTCCAGGTCTTTCAGATACTTGTCGCTCAGACGGTCGTAAGTAAAACCGCTCTCCACAATCTGCTGCTTCAGCACCTCGTAGTCGGCATCGGAGAACTCAAACTCGGAGGGGCGTGCCACGGTGGGATGGGTTTTCAGATAGTCCACCTCGTAGTTGAGCAGCACGCTGGTGGTGTCTACCCTGTCGAGATAGAGCGCGATGTTGGGCAGCGAGTCGCCCTTCACCTCCACGTCGGGCTTTATGCCGCCGCCGTCGCGCACCTCACGTCCTGCCGCCGTGTGGAACAGGCTGGTCAGCGAGTCGGGCACATGCTCGGTGTAGCCACCCTTGCTGTGGCGGTAGTTCACGGCCTGTATGCAGCGTCCGCTGGGTATGTAGTACTTGGCAGTGGTGAGCTTCAGCTTGCCGTTGTAGGGCAGTGGCACGTTCGGAACCTGCACCAGGCCCTTGCCATAGGTACGTGTGCCGAGAATCACGGCGCGGTCGTAGTCTTGCAGCGCGCCACTCGTTATCTCGCTGGCGCTGGCAGTCTGGCCGTTGACCAGCACCACGATAGGCATCACAGTGTCTACAGGCTCCACCGTGGTGGTGTATGTACGGTTGGCGTTTTTTATTTTACCCTTCATCGTGAGCAGCGTCTTGCCCTTCGGAAGGAACATGTTCAGTATGGAGATGGCGTCCTGCACGTTGCCGCCACCGTTGTTGCGGAGGTCTATGACAAGCTTCTTCGCACCCTTCTGACGGAGGTCGAGGAAGGCGCGACGGAAGTCTTTGGATGTGCCGTCGAAGAACTGTGCGTAGTTGATGTAGCCTATGCCGTCGGGCTGCAGGCCGTAATATGGGAGGTAAGGCATCTGTATGGCCTTACGCGTAATCTTCATCGTGAGCTTCTTGCCCGTCGCGGGGCGCAGCACTTTCAGCACAAGCGTGGTGCCAGCGTCGCCGCGCAGGTGGTCGCTGACATACTGGTTGGTCTGCTTGGTCATGTCTTCGCCGTCGATGCTGAGTATGATGTCGCCCTTGCGCAGGCCCGCCTCTGCTGCCGGCATGCCCTCATAGGGTTCGTTTATCACCACACGTTTTATCTTGAAGTTGTAGCTTATGACTGCTCCTACGCCAGCATATTTGCCCGTCATCATCTCCTTATACTCGGCGGCCTTGTCCTCGGGGTAGTACGAGGTGTAGGGGTCGAGACTCTCAAGCATGGAGTTTATGGCGGTGCCCACGACGTCGGTGGCGTTGAGAGTGTCTACATACATGTAGTCAAGGTTCTTGTATATGGCGTTGAACACGTCGAGACTCTTGGCCACATCGAGGTTGTGGTCCTTGTTGTTCTGCGCTGCAACGGGCAGCGAGAGGAGCATCATTGCAAAGAATATAAGCTTTTTCATGTCTGTTCTGTTGCTTTACCACCTGCCTGCCCAACCCTTCGCGACGGGAACAGGGCCTCCGTGGCGGGACAAATCTTATTTTAAGCATTCCACACGGGGCTGAATCGGACTGCACAGGTGCATTTTTTCTTTCGACTGCAAAAGTAATATAATAAGGTGGTATAAATGCCCAAAGCGCCATCTTTTTACTCATTTTTTAGACTTAAAGATTAAAATTAGGGGGAAAATAAACTTTTTCTGCATTTTTTTTGGAAAATGTTTGGTGGATAAAAAAAAACTCCCTACCTTTGCAAACGCAAACAAGAACAATGCTTCAATAGCTCAGTTGGTTAGAGCACCTGACTGTTAATCAGGGGGTCGTTGGTTCAAGCCCATCTTGAAGCGCACTTGTCAAGCCTCACGAGTCAATGACTTGCGAGGCTTTTTTATTTTCATCCGCTCCGGCGCGACGCCCGCACGGCAGCAGCACCACACAACTTTCGTTCCATCACCGCATAAAAAAGAGCAACAGAAAGTATCTATTGCTCTTCTCGGTCGGGATGAGGCGACATTTGGCCCAGGACACTACGTACCATTATAACGCAAAAATTTTACTGGGCATGCACAACTTTCGTCCCATCAAGGCATAAAAAAAGAGCAACAGAAAGTCTCTATTGCTCCTTTAGGTCGGGATGAGGCGACTCGAACGCCCGACCCCTACGTCCCGAACGTAGTGCGCTACCAACTGCGCTACATCCCGATTTTGTCTGCTCTTATGTCTTAAAAGCGAATGCAAAGGTAGCACTTTTTATTGGAATAAAAAATTTTTTTAAAGAAAAATACAAAAAAAGTTGCACAGTCACAAATAAAGTACTACCTTTGCACCCGCAAACAAGAAAGATGGTGCCATAGCTCAGTTGGTAGAGCAAAGGACTGAAAATCCTTGTGTCCCCGGTTCGATTCCTGGTGGTACCACTCCTCCTTTCATGATGCCGCAATACTCTTAAGAGTCACGCGGCATTTTTTTGGCCCTTTACCCACGGCCTCGCGCCGCACGCGTCACGACCTGACGGTCGCGCTGCAAGCCTTGTTTTCAGGCGCGAAGTGAGCGTAAAGTTTTCCACAACCCACTCTTTCGACCACCAATTTCGACATTCGAGACGTGTACAAACGCCCCGAAAGTGTGGATAACTGCGCCCTGTTGTGTGGATAACCACACCACATAACGTAGAAAACCGCGGCACAATCAATGTGGAAAAGCACCGCGAAGCCACCGCCAAAGAGCATCGTCGGCGACTTCCGCACCCCTTATTCACAATTTCGCGCCAATCTATTTTACTGAACATCAATACATAACGAAGTTATCAACAGTCTGTGCATAACTTCGGAGCAAGCAATATTTGCATCCACAACTCAACATAATGCACAAAAAAACCGGAGACATCCACGCACACAAGCATGATTGTCTCCGGTTTCATTATTACGACATGCGACAGAAGTCAGCGCCGAGCCGTCACACGACGGGAGCGCGACGGAGCGTCAAGAAGCTGTCCGTCAGCCGAGGATATAGTCCATTGCGTCTATCAAAATCTGGTCTTTGTCCTGTTCTTCCTTTGTCAAATCGTCGAAGGGCACTATGTCGGCATGAATAAACCGCTTCTTGTCCGTCTTCGCGCCAGGCGCAAATCCCATTATCAACTCCGACATCATCCAGCGGCGATGCTCCGCCTCGTAAATAGGACGGCGGTCGCCCTCCATGTCGAAACATGCGCGTCGCAGTGGCATGGCGTTAGCACAGAATATACTGGAGTACTTATCTGCCTCACAGATAGTGTACCACGCCTGCTCTGCCGTGGGCATGACTTCGGTGGCATAGGCACGGTGGTAGACGTAGTTGACACGCTGTCCGCACAGCGAACGGCGACAGAACAGCGGGTCGCCGAGTGTGCCATCCATCTGCCCAAACACCTCTATATGACCATACATGCCCGTGGCGTTGGCGCGACGGATAAGCCGATCGGAGCCTGGAAGGTAGACAGCGACACGTGCCTCCTCGTAGATGCGACGCGGAAGATGTAGCGCCGACTCCAGCGCCGAGCGCGCATCGTCGTGGCACACCACCACACGTGTGGCGCTGTCGGACTGCTCTTCTATGATGCGACGGGCGAGTGGTGAGGTCTCCGCAGCGTCTACGAACTGCCATTCCACGTCTATAAAGTCGCCACCCTCGGGCTGGTGCGACGCCACTGTGCCATCGGCATGTACCAAGCGGTAGTGTGACATGGCAAAGAGAGCCGGTCGCGACGCCACCAAACGGTCGCGCCATTGCTCCATATCCTCTCCCACGAAGGTTATGAGGGTGCGTAGTCCCGCCTCACAATAGTTGGCGTAGTGGCAGATGTGGGCAGCGGTGTATGCCACAGCCTGTGCTATCGGTCCCGTGCCTACTATCACAAAGTGGGCGCGTCGCTTGTCGCCGGAGCGCAGTATGGGTGTGAATTGACGGTCAGAATCGACGAGTAGCTGCTCTGCCTTATATTCGTTGTCGTTGATAGTATCGACGAGTAGCAGCCTCCCTTCGGGTCGCGCTTTCAGATATTGGAACACCTCGGTGGTGGTATAGTCGCGTATTGTCATGTAGCACTTTATGTCATGGCGCGCCGACTGCGTCAGTTCCGTCAACATGTCAAGGCATTTGAGGTTCAGATCGTCATGGTCTTCTTCCCCCTCCTCACCTATTATATATATAGCCGAGGCATGTTCTGGACGCGCGGAGGCAAGGTCTGCCAACACGTCGCGGTGTCCGCAGTAGAATATGTAACCCACGGAGGCGTCGACATCGGGCTTCGCTTCCGCCATCACCACTGCCGTGCGGCCCTCGCCAACAAGTGCCCGAAGTATGCCCTCCAAGCGTTTGTCGGCACCTATTATGAGCACATGGTCACGCAAGGCGTAGCGTCGTGAGCCGTTCTGCGCTGCCTCGCGGATGTTCTCAAACACGTTGGTGAACACGCTGACGAGCAGTGCCGAGAACAGAAACACGCTCAGTATAGCGAGCGACAGACGAAAGAAGTCGTGCTCACCAGGACCGCCAAAGCATCCTGGGTCAAGGAAAATGGCTACCACAGTCTGCCATGTGACCTTGCCATCGTCGTACACAAGATAAGCCACAAACATGGCTATTGCCAGGCAAAGAGCCGACAACGCCATCAGCCAAACCAGCTGCATGCCGTTGCTTTTAGCCAACAGCTGGTCTATTTTACGCTTTATCAACATCTTAATATTATTGGTTTCGTTATTTATTTCATCAGAAAGACACTTTCAAAAAGCCCTCTTCTCTCCCGCACGGGATGCGGGACGGAGCATCAAAAAGCCCTCTTCTCTCCCACACGAGCCACAAGTCAGAGGCGCAAAAGAGCCTCATCTCTTCTTGTTATACCTGCGGGAAAGATGTCGGAACCACGTTATGAGGTCTTCAATCACCATTCGTCGGAACAACCAGTGGTGCATTCCGCCGGGAATACGCTGCAAGACGTCGCCGTCAAGGGACAGCACATAGAGCGGACGAATGCGCCAACTGAAGTTGTAACGGTTCTGCCAGTCGTACATGCAGTACTCCCACCAACCCTCATCGCTGCGCCACCACTCGCCCGTGACGTAGTCGTGCTCGAGTCCCCACTTCGTGGCGCCCGTCGCGTTAGGGTGTCCACACTGGTCGTATATGCGCTTGGGAGCCAGTCCGAGGTCTATAACGCGCCCCAGAGTGACACGGCAAACGACGAGCGATCCACACGCATAGTGCAGCGCCGTGGACCTCTCGGGAGCGAAATATATGCCGTTTCCGGCGTAGTTGCCGCCCCCCACGTTCCACACTCCGGTCCACTTGCTGTCGTTTCCGACCCTTCCGCGGCTCTGTGTGATGCTCGAACTGGCACAGGCGTCGGTGCCATGAAACAGCGTCAGCGCCGGCACCACCGTGTCTACCGCCGTCCATATAATGCTCTCTACGAACGTAAGCGTGCCATGCCACAACGGATATTTGATGACTCTCCACGGCAACCACACCACCCACTTCATCGTGTCGTCGGCTCCTTCGCGGTCGTAGCAGGGCATGATGACCTCGAATATGTAGTTCATTGTTTCGAAAGTGCAATGCACCACGATGTTGTAGTAGAAGGCATTGACAAACCTTAGCGGCGTGAGCACGATGTAGAGCGGAATCTTAAACAGCTCCATGCGCTCTCGAAGTTTCCTGTTTTGGTAGTCGGTACGAGTGTTGCGCTTAAACACCCAGCGCCAGGGTTTGGAGGCATAACGCTGCAACCAGTTCATGAAGTAGAACGGAATGCAGAGCAACCAATACAGTTTGTACGCCACACGGCTAAAGAGAAACATGCCGTAGAACATCACCCATTTAAGCACATAGAGCACTACGCACGTCCAAAATATTTTCCATCCCACGTTCCACAGCCATCCGACAATGCCCTGTCGGTTCTTCTTGCTGGCGCGCTGGAGCTTCTCTGCTCCGCAGTATTTGAGGTAACGCGAGGCACAATAGGCAGTGTCGCCGTTGTAGACCACCTTCGCCCAGCCGTCCACCTCGCTGCAGTGGTCGACCAGTTGCAGTCTCGTGCCCTCCGCGGCGACAGCCATCCGGCGCGCCTTCCGCGACGGACGGGTCCGCAGATTAAGCTCTACGGTGGTCTGGTACCACCCCGGCACCGAGTCGTTGGCAGCCGTTTCTTCGGCACACAGCGGCTCCACGGTCGCGACAGACAGCAGAAGTGCCAACGTCATTATGAAGAAAAGTCGGAATCGTCTCATCTCTTTTCTTTTGTCTTCTCAATACGTAAACACCTCACACCGCATATTGTCGAAGCACCGACGGCGCAGATCGTCGGGGCGGATGAGCAGATACAGCGAGCCGCAGTCAAAGAAACGCAGTCTCCACCGCTCGTCCTCCTCCAACTGAAGCAGCGCTATGTAGCCAGGGTTGGGGTCCGTCACCTCGTCTTGATAAGGCACTGAGAGCATGGCATGGCAGCCCGCCGTCTCGTCGCCAGGTCCAAACGTCATTGCCTCGGCAGGTCGGAAGATACTCTCCCCCGTGTCTTCCCAGTGCAAATCATAGGGTTGCAGATTGTCCGGCACATCTTCGACATAAATCACACGCACCATGTCGCCAGCCTCACCGTGCATCGGAATCTCGATGGGTGAGTCCTCTCCGAGGAAATAGTCTATAGCTGCGAAGAAATACATCATGCCTTTTCGCGGCAGCAAACCCTCCCTGTCGAGCGGCGCCACGTCCTCCATGCGCACCTGACAGATAAAAGTCAGCGGCTCGGGGTATTCGTCTTCTTCATACAATTCGTTGCCCTCGGCGTCGCACAGCGGCTCACCGTTGTCGTCGACCATCACGTTGCGGTCTGTCACCATGACATAAGGATAAGGCACATCCTCTGGTAAGTCGGGGGCGCCCCACCAGTGGCTGCGTCCTATGAGGTCGCGGTCTGTTGGCGAAGTCGTTATGTTTATGCAGTTCATACGTAAATATTATGTTTTAGTTAAAATCAGTTTAGAGTAAAACGAGTCCACCGTTCAGTCTTCTTCAATCTCCTGTTCCGGTGGCCAGATGTCGAGACAGATGTCGAGAGCGGTAGTGCAGCCGTCTTCGGCAGCAGTCATCAGAAAGTCGTAGAGTCGTTCGTAGTCATACATCAGCGGTTCGTCGGGATTGGCGTAATAGACCATTGCGAGCCACTGCCACGCCTCATCGTCGTCGGGAGCCAGTGCTCCGGCGTCGATAGCCTCTTCCAGTTTGCCGACAAACAGTCCGTTGCGTGTGAAGCGCAGCGTAGCCCAGTTGTTGGTAGCGGCAAGCACCGCGTCTGCCACCAGGGCAGCCTTACATCCCTCCGCGGCAGCGGCATGGAGCCAATCCAGCACCTGTGTCTCCTGCGCCAGCGTGTCTTCGTCGCCCCGTGCATGCCGTTCCGCCACAGCCTCGTACAGCTTTATGGCGTCAATATAGTGTTTGTTGTGTCGCATAAATCACACGCTATAGCCATAGTTACGCAAGAACTGTCGCGCCATGAGGTCGCCTCGGTCTGCCGCCTTGCGCATGTACTGTAGTCCACCGGTGCGGTCTTTCATTCCGCCCTTGCCCTCATAGAGCACATACCCATACAGCGCGTCAGCCAAATCAAAGGAACTTTCCACCACCTTTTTCAACATATCGCGCGCCCTACTGTCACAGATTGACGACTCTTGTCGCAACAACAGGTGTGCGAGATTGGTCAAAGTCTGCGCATAAACGTCCGTTATTATGTTCTTGTTATATCCCTTTTCCTCATACTTCTCTTTGTATGCCTCATAATATTTCCGTGCCAACACATTGTTTTCACGTCCATATTCAGGATAATAGTGCATGTTGCCGAGCCAGTAGAGAGGCAGGTCGTCGCAATAGCCCTCACACTTTTGCAGCCACGAGTACGCCTCGTCGTAGTCGGCATCGACCACATCGCCATCGATAAGAAACCTTGCTGTGCGATACATCGCCATGTAATAGCCCTCCTCGGCAGCGAGCTTGTTGTACTTATAAGCCTGTCTGCCATACCACTCGCTGTCGCGATGGCGGCTAAACGTGTTTACCTCGGCATCTTCGTAGTTATAGTACAGCTCGTGATAGAGCGTTGCCAGCCACATGTAGGTGTCGGCCCAGTACGGGACAAAGTCTTGACTGAGGTCTACGATAAGCGGGTGAGCCTGTCGCAGACGGTAGAATGGGCAGTCGAGCTCGTCGTTGCCGTCGCCGTCTTCATAATAGATATAGGCGAGGTATATCTGCATATCTTCCAGACAGTCCAGCTCATCGGAATCGTCTTCCACCTCTAAAAGACACCTCTTCGTAAGCTTACGCGCCATCTCATACTCCTCGTCGTTGATGAGTTGGCGTACCATCGCCTCGACGTCATACTCTTCGGAAGAGAAGTTTTCTTCCACACAGAGCCTCATATTGTCGAGCATAAACTGCACCTTACGGTCGCGCTCTATGTTCGGATTTAGCTCATATATCTTGTCCACAGCCCTCTGGTCGCCAGCCTCTACAGCTTTGAGGAGCCACTCGTTGGCCTTGTCTTCGTCGCGTGTACAGCCTTTGCCCTCGGCGTAGCGTGTGCCTACGACATACATACAGTCGGTGTTGCCACGCCGCGCACCGTCGAGATAAGCGTTGAAAGCGTCGGCAAAGCGGTTTTGCTCGTCAAGCACCACGCCCTGACCATAGAGCGCTGCCACCACACCCATTGCCGCAGCGCGTCCATACCAGTGCTCGGCGAGGGCGGCATTGCGTGTCTGTCCGTTGGTGCCGTTGGCCACATCACACGCCCGAGCATACACCTCACTGGCGGTCATGCCTGCCGACAGGCGTTGCACCTCGTCGGCGGGGAAGAACTCTGCCATGCGCATCATGGCACGCTTGTCACCCGCCTCGTGTGCCATTTGTAGGTATCGGCGCGAGCCGTTGTCGTCTTTCGGCCATCCCCACCCGTTGTGCAGGCTACGTGCAAGGTTTATCATGGCAGTGGTGTTGCCGAGGTTTGCGCTCTTGAAATATGCCTCGTTTGCCTCGCCGTGCTTGCCTTTCTGGTCCAGGAGCCAGCCTATATTACAATAGGCGGCGGCATTGCCACGCGCGGCGGCAGCCTTGAGACATCGCATGGCGAGCACCTCGTTTTTTTCAAACCCCTCCTTGCCCACCATCCAGTTGTAGCCGCGGTTTGCCATTCCCACCGTGGTGAGACCCTTCCACTCGTCTTCAGTCACCGGTCCAAACCACTTGTCCATGTTCTCCTGCGCCTCTTTGCGCCCGTTGTCGGCACACTCTTTCATCAGCCTGTAGCAGCGGTCGAGCAGCGTAGGGTCGTCTTTCGCGTCGGCGTGCAGAATACATGCCAGCGTGAACTTAGCGTCGCGGTTGCCCTTTTCGGCAGCCTTTTCAAACCACTTACGTGCCTTCGGCTTGTCCATGGTGCATCCGTAGCCTGTGTTTATGAAAAACGCTAAGTTGTTCATGCTTTGTGCGTTGCCTTTCAACGCGCCGTGAAACGCCAGCTCATGGCAGCGCGTCTCGTTCTTGGACGTGCCCCACTCGTAGTAGTAGCAAGCCGATAGACTGAGAAAATCGCCCACATCGGGGTCTTTGTCCCACGCCTGCTCAAACAGTTTCACCGCCGTAGCATAGTCCTTTGACTTGAAGCATTGCTCCGCCTCACGGTAAAGGTCTTCCGCAGAAACGTCTGGTTTCAGAAAATCAAAAAAGCCCATTGTGTAGAAGATTTATGGTTTATGATGTTGTTGTTTTTACAATTGGTACAGCCACGTAATGTACAAAGATATGAATAAAAACCCTACAACACAGGGTTGCGAATGTTAAATAAAAGTAAACACTTGTGGCTTTGGCATTTAAACCGTACTTTTGCCGACATTATTTACATATTTACATAAAGACGCAAAGAACCGCCATCTAACTGTCACTTTAATGAGCTTTTCGGGTCGATTAGTTTCCTTTTTTTCAAAACTGCGCATTTTAACATGCAAATGAAACATGTATGTAACACGCATTCCCTAATTTTGCAGCGCAAAGAGAGCAGTACATGACATAACAAACGTGAAATTTATAAAAGAGGACAGACAACAGACCTCGCAGAAGAGAGGAAAAGCGGAAACAGAGAGAAAACACAAAGACAGCAGAAAACGACTTTTCGTGACACTTTGCTACAATTTCGACGCCTGCGCTTACGCCAATTCTTAACGTGTGTTAAACACACAGCGAGTTTGCCATTAGGCCCCTTTGACGTCGCCATTAAGCCCCTTTGGCATCGTCAAAGAGCCGTAGTGAGAAGCCCGAAAAGGCACTATCATTTTGTCAAACAGCCCCGATGACAAAAAGGAGGCTATGGTAGCAGCTCGTCCGCTCGGCTACTTGTTTTCTGAAAGTAAGCCGAAGACTTGCGAGACTTTAATAACAAGAGAGAAAAAACAATAATAATACAGAACGATATGAGACTAAAATCAAAACTCCACACACTGGCCTCCACCGCACTCGCGGTGCTGATGCTCGCCGCTACAACAGTGGCAATGGGCCAGACTCCTGCCGACTGGAAAAAGCTGAAAGGCGACATCACAATGTACATGGCCAACGACCTCGGACGCAACGGCTACTACGACCAGAAGCCAATAGCCGAACTGATGGGGCGAATGGGCGAGACGCTCAAACCAAAATGCGTGATTGCCGCCGGCGACGTACACCACTTCAACGGCATACAGTCGGTCAACGACCCGCTGTGGATGACCAACTACGAACTCATATACTCGCACCCGCAACTCATGATAAACTGGTTTCCCGTCTGCGGCAACCACGAATACAGAGGCAACACACAGGCTGTCATCGACTACTCCAACGTGAGCCGACGTTGGGTCATGCCCTCGCGCTACTATTATAAGGTGTTCTCGTCGAAGGGAACAACGGTGCGCGTGGTGTTCATCGACACCACTCCGCTCATCAACCGCTACCGCAACACCCCCGAAACCTACCCCGATGCGCGCAAACAAAACATCGATGCGCAACTCCAGTGGATCGACACCACACTGCGCGAAGCACGCGAAGACTGGGTCATCGTCGTGGGTCACCACCCCATCTACGCCCAGACGGAGAAGGACATAATAGAGCAAGAAGACATGCGCCGGCTGGTGCAGCCTGTGCTGCAGCGCTACCACAACGTGGCAATATATGCCTGTGGCCACATCCATGACTTCCAACACATCAAGATGAAGGGCGACGACATAGACTATGTAGTAAACTCTGCTGGCGCCCTGGCACGCGACGTGCAACCCATCGAGGGCACCGTGTTCTGCAGCGAGCAGCCGGGCTTCTCGGTCATAGCTGCTAACAAGACGCAGCTCTGCCTCTACATGATAGACAAAACGGGCAAGGTGCTGCACACCGTTACAAAGACAAAAAAATAAGGTGGAGGAGACATTCCACACTCTGAATCATACAACTACAATAACAAATGAATTTAAAAACACTGACGGTGACATACCTCGCCGCCATGACTGCTACAGCCGCGACAGCTGGCAACATCATTGGCACGGTGAAGGACAAGGCCACCGGAGAGCCTCTTATCGGCACTGTGGTGTCGGTAAAAGAGATTAAAGACATGTGGGCGACGACTGGTCTCGACGGCTCGTTCACGCTCAACAAGATGCCTGACGAGGGCCGTTACACACTCGTCATCAGATACATGGCATACAAGACAGTAGAGGTGTCGGTCGATGTGGCTGACGGCAAGAAGCTCATGATTCCGCTCGAAGAAGACACCAAGACGCTCGGCGAAGTGGTGATAAAGGGTAGACAGGAGAACCGCACAGACCGCAGCGCACTGCTCCAGGAAAAGAACGCGACGGGTGTGCTCAACGTTATGAGCGCACAGACCATACAGCTTTCACCCGACATGAACGTGGCGGGCGTGCTGCAACGTGTGTCGGGCGTCACCATGGAGAAGGACGCGTCGGGCGAAGCGTCATACGCCATACTGCGAGGCATGGACAAACGCTACAACTACACGTTGGTAAACGGCGTCAAAATACCAAGCCCCGACGACAAAAACCGATACATTCCGCTCAACATCTTCCCCAGCGACCTCATGGACCGGCTCGTGGTGGCGAAGTCGCTGACGGCAGACATGGAGGGCGACGCAGCTGGCGGTGTCGTCGACATGGTGATGAAAGACGCGCCAAACCGACGCATGCTGCAAGCCAACGCTGCAGTGGGACTGACCGACTACTTCATGCACTCTGACCGACAGTATCTCTCTTCCGACCGCGCCGACATCACTCGCAAGGCGCCATACGAAGCTTTCGGACCCAACTACAAGGCATCTGCCAGCGACTTTGCGGCAGGACCGACACGCATCGCGGCACACTCCATGCCGGCACCAAACTTCAGCGCTGGCGTGGCGGCAGGCGACCGCTTCTGGGACAAGCGCCTCGGCGTGATGGTGGCAGCCAGCATGCAAAACAACTTCCGCGGCACAGAGCGCACCTACAACACCATGGACATGGCGTCGGGCGAGCAGGCTATGTTTGTGAAAGCCTTGCAACACCGCTACTATTCTATCCATGACCTGACATCAGGACTGCACGCCAAGCTGGACCTGCTGCTCGGCGACAACAAGATAGAGTGGTACAACATGTTCATTAGACAACGTTCGCGCAACACACGACTTACCAGTTCGGTGACAACAGAATACATCACAGCCACCGACTACACACAAAACGACGAGACACGCTCGTTTGAACAGACGCAGACCGTGCTCGCCACTCACCTCAAAGGCACCCACCACATGGGCGAACGGTTCACCATAGACTGGGCGGGCATATTCTCGGAGGCACGCGAAAAAGACCCCGACCGCACCTATCTGACGCTCACCAGCAGCGTGGCAAACGCCGAGGGACAAGGCATGTGGGACGAGGGGAAGACCCTGACAAAGACGCAACCCATGGACATGGAGCGCCGCTACCAGCACAACAGCGACCGCGACATGGCGGGATATGTCAACTTTGCACTCGACACCAGGCTGTTAGGGTCGGACGTGAAGTGGAAAGCGGGAGCGCAATATCGCCGTAAGGTGCGCGAAAACCGATACTACTCTTACCTGTTCAACCCCACGGACATATCGCAGAAGTTGCCGGGCAACGGCTTCGACGTGTTCGATGACATAAGCTGGAAGTGTACTACGCCATACTCACAGGCGTCGCAGCTCAACTACAACTCTAAGGAACACATCGGCGGAACCTACGCCATGGTGACCATGAAAAACCGCTATGGCGAGTTGTATGCAGGCATTAGAGCCGAGCACACGAACCAGATCTACACCATGTTGCAGAAGTTTCGCAACATGGGACAGGTCGGAGAACAGAGCTATTGGGACTGGCTGCCGTCGGCATCGCTAAAGTGGACGCCGACGAAGAATATGAACCTGCGCCTCTCCTACTATCGTTCGATTAACCGACCGGGCTTCTACGAGATTGTGCCTTACCAGATTATGGGCGAAGAATACACCGAGTGTGGCAACCCGGCGCTGCGCCGTGCGCGCATCGACAACGTGGACCTACGATGGGAATGGTTTCCATCGCCGTCGGAACAGGTGCTCGCAGGCGTGTTCTACAAATATCTGCGCGACCCTATAGAGCAGGTGTTCGTGACGTCAGACTCGAAACTTGTCAGCGGCTCAAACACGTTTTATCAGCCGCAAAACCTCGGCAACGCCAAGAATATGGGCTTTGAAGTGGACGTGCTGAAGTTCATACGCCACTTCGGACTGAAGGCTAACTACACCTACACACACTCTACCATAACCACCGCCAAGCGACAGTACAAGGCTGGCAGCGCAGAGTATGAGCACGGAGTGACACAGACGCGACCACTCGTAAACCAAGCTCCGCACACCGCCAACCTGTCATTGCTCTACCGTGGCACCACATACGGATGGAACGCACAGCTCGCCGCCTCCTACACCGGCACGCGACTGGTCATCGTGTCGCCCTTCAAGGACGCCGACCAGTGGGATAAAGGCACGTTCGGACTGGACCTCAGCGCCGAGAAAAGGTTTGCATGCGGACTGAGCCTGTTCCTCAAAGCCAACAACCTGACCGACACTAAGCGCGAGCGATACATCAAGACGGTGAACGAGAGCAACCTGAAATATGAGGGACAGAAGGCCGACCGCACCATCGTGGGCACCTACCACTACGGACGCACACTGCTCATCGGCGTGAGATATAGCCTGTAAAGACTGATTGCCTGAAATGTAAAGGCAGATTGCCTGAAATGTAAAGGCAGAATGGCCGACACATAAAAGACTGATTGTAAGACACAAAAAACAAGATAAAGACATGACCAAGACCATATCACGCCTTGCCACTCTGCTGGCAACGGCACTCCTCGCCACAGCTTGCGAGAACGACAACATAAACCCCTACGACTACGCTGGCTCCGACAACGGCGCTGGCACAGAACAAGGATCGACTGACGTGGTGAAGACCGCACTGGCAGAATATCCAAAAGGCTCTATTGTGTGGACACGCGACACCACACTGACCGAGAGCGTAGAGATAGCCAAAGGCGCATCGCTATACATCGAACCAGGCGTCACCGTGACCTGTAAGTCAGAGGTACAGGTACCAGTAGAGATTGTGGTGCTGGGCAACCTGTACTGCATGGGCACAGCAGAGAAGCCCGTGGTGTTCACATCCGACACGAAGAAGCCTGCCGACTGGGGCGGCATAATATGCGGTTACAACTCGCAAGAGGTGGTGCTCTCACACGTAGACCTTGCCTACGCTGGCGCCACACCGACCGAGTCGTCGCCCTCGTTTCAGAACAAACTGTACAAGACCAGCGTAGAAGACGGACTGCCAGCCTTCTTCTTCTGCAACACAAACGGCAGCTTCGTCATGACGGGATGTTTCTTCCACGACAACTACAACGACCAGACCTACCTCAGTGGAGGACAGGCTGTCATCTACGACAACATACTGGCAGACAGCGGCAACGCTGCTAACGGCGGCGAAGGCATAAACATAAAGGCGGGCTGCAAGATGGATGTGGCAAACAATCTGCTCTACAACATCTGCACAAACGGCTTCAAACTATCCAACGCTGGCAACAGCGAGTCAGTGCCTCTGTCGCAGTTTGTGGCATATAACAACACCATCGTAGACTGCGGATGGCGACGCTCAAAGAACAAAAAGGGCGGCAGCGTGTGGCTGGAGAAAGCTATCGCACCAACCTTCGTGGGCAATCTTATCTACGACTGCCGCTTCGGCATGAAGCAACCGGCAAAGAACGGCGGCGACATTGCACACTCCGTCATCGCGCCCAACTACTATTTCGCATCTACAGAGACTGGCGTGAAGCAAATGAGCCGCGACGCAGACATGGCTGTATGGAGCGACCTCGACATCAAGAGTGCCACCGCCGGCGACAAAGACCCGTTGTTCAACGACTTCAAGCAGAACCCGAAGATGAACATCAACTGCGAGATTGACGACCCAGAAAAGGGTGCTCCCCTGCCCTTCGACCGCTCGTGGAACTTCAACCTGAAAGCCAACAGCCCCGCCATGACAGGCGCCCCCACCGACATACAGCGCCTCTTCCCCAATGGCATCGCCTTCATAGGCATGAAAAAAGTAATCTTCGCCAACACCGCCGACGACCAAAACTACCGCTTCTGCGCCCCAGCTCCCGTGGCGAGGTTTGGAGCAAAGCTTTGAAAGGTAAAAAGGTAAAAGGGTAAAAAGGTAAAAAAGGGCGGACGCCAGTGTGATTAACAATCAATGACTACTAATTGATAATCACACTGACGCCACCCTTTTTATTATTTAATATCAGTTGGTTGACGCCACAAAACAGCTAATAAGCCAGCCCTCTCCCCGACGGGGAGAGTTGGAGAGGGGTCTTTCTTACAATTAGCAATTATTTTCCCGTTTTTACTTACACCTTTTCTTAACGCTTGTTAAAAGCCCCACGGTTTTGCCAAAGGGCCGTAGTGGCGACGTCAAAGGGCCGTAGTGAGGGCGTCAAAGGGCCGTAGTGAGGACGCCATTAGGCCCCTTTCAATTCGTAATTTGGGCCTAATGGCAAAGTCATCAGGCCCATACGCTCTTTCCACCTTTTTTCCTTCACCTTTAAAAAGCCCTATTCTGCACTCCTAACCAGGGAGTAGGCAGCTCTTCAAAAAGTCTTTTTACCCTTTTACCTTTTTACCTTTAAATAAGAGCCATCACCTCCATCAACGTCCCTCTCCCCGGCGGGGAGAGTTGGAGAGGGGCTTTTCTTTTACCTTTTTACCCTTTTACCTTTTTACCTTTAAAGGTCGGGGAGAGTTG
>JALEVZ010000091.1 GCA_022788105.1 Prevotella sp.
AAGACCGTAAGCGTACTGCTCGGTCATGCCAACATCACAACAACCCTTAATCTCTATGTTCACCCAAACATTGAGCAGAAGAAAAAGTGCATCACCAAGATGTTCAAGTCTTTGGGAAAATAAGACATTATACCTATATGAGCAAGAGAGTATGTAATAAACACACACTCTCTTGCATTATTATCTACTACGGAATTTTCTGCGAACCGCCACCGCCACATGATTCTGCATAGGTCGTAGCCTCATGGATATAGCCAAGAGAAAGAAGCATGGCGCAGTTGATGAGCTTCAACGAAGAACACACCTACCAGATAATGGTTATGAGCAAGATCGAAGGTAAGGACGTAGAACTAATACGTACAGGTTTGTACCTGTTTCTAATTCTTGTTATCCAACAGAGTTCGTCTAAGATCATCATCCTGCGCCAGTCCCAACTTCTTGCGGATGTTGCCCCTCACCGTGCTCACGTTTGACACACTCTTATCCAAGACATTGGCAACCTCCTTTAGCGTAAGACCTTGCTCCACAAGTCGGCAGACATCAAGCTCGGCTGGCGTGAGCATGGGGAAGCGCTCGTGCATATCTTTGCGGTGGCAGGCCTGCAGGTGCTCTATATGCCTTGCCACTTTTATTATGTTGCGCAACGTCTTGTGGTCGAGCTGTTCCATCAGTTCCTTGTCATATACGGTGTCGGTATTTTTGGCTTTTGCCAGCTTCAGGAGAGCCATCAGCTCGGTCTTCGTCATGCCAAACATATGCAGTATCTGGTCGATGGTGTTGGCATAATCGTTAAGCTCCATTTTCTGCTCGTGCAACAACTTATTAGCCACGAAACCAAAAACGGTGGTTGTAACACTCATAAGACCAAATATAACAAGCAGCTGACTATACATCGAATTGTCGGTAAGATAGCGGCAGATGAACATTGATATGATGTTAATACACGTGCCGACAAGCGAAATGTGAGGTATGATAGAAATGCTGGCTTCAAGCACAATGATGTAGCAAACAGATATGTTAATCGTAGTGAGCATGGAGTTATGAAAACCAGAAGAGGCTAAGACCAGCAGTCGTACATTTTGTATAATTATAAGGGCGAAGAGCAAAGCGCTCATTATATATTTCAGCTTTTTTGGCCCTTTTACTATATATACAATGAGTGCCACTGCCGACACCACAACGTAGCATGCCGAGCACGCCAAGACAGACTTATTTGTCAAGCCATAGGAGCCAACGAGGTGAAGACCAAAGAGGAGTATAGAGATAGGCGTAAAGGTTAGAAAAATGAGCTGTCGAAAGTAGTCGAGGCGCCCCACCCTTGTGCGATCAAAATATGTATGTAGGCAATTGTTTATATTTCTAAGTTTAATATTCTACCCTGCAAAGGTAGTGCTTTTTCACTCATTTTGCGTCTTTTGCGTCTCTTTTTTCGCTTTGTGTCATTTCGCATCAGCATAAAAAAGGAAGCAAACCCTGCTAAACACATTAAATTATAGGTTTTATTAAATAAATGTTCTGTTTTTCCGCTTTCGTATGAATATATTTTCTATATTTGCAAAATGGTTGTACCCTCTCGCGTGTGTTATCAGCCACCTACCTAATAAAAAAGATCTCGTTTGCTCGGCTCTGTCGTTTGCCGAAACACGCTCTTATCAACCTAAATAATAAACCTAATAAATAAAAAAACTTTATGAACAACATTCCTTTAGTATTTTGGCTAATCCCTATTGCCAGTGTTGTGGCTTTGGGAATGGCATGGTTCTTCTTCCGCTCAATGATGAAAGAAGACGAAGGTACCGACCGTATGAAAGAAATTGCTGAGCACGTGCGCAAAGGCGCCATGGCCTATCTGAAGCAGCAGTACAAAGTCGTGACCATCGTCTTTGTGGTGCTCGCCATCGTCTTCGCCTTCATGGCTTACGGTTTGAAGGTACAGAACCCGTGGGTTCCGTTCGCATTCCTTACTGGCGGTATCTTCTCTGGACTGGCAGGCTTCTTCGGCATGAAAACCGCCACCTACGCCTCTGCACGTACCGCCAACGGCGCACGTACAGGCCTTGACAAAGGACTGAAGATCGCCTTCCGCAGCGGCGCCGTGATGGGCCTCGTCGTTGTGGGCCTCGGTCTGCTCGACATTGCGATATGGTTTATCATACTCAATGCAGCCTATGCTGGCGAGGGAACAGCCCTCATCACCATAACCACCACCATGCTGACTTTCGGCATGGGTGCTTCCACCCAGGCACTTTTTGCACGTGTCGGCGGAGGCATCTACACCAAAGCTGCCGACGTAGGCGCCGACCTCGTGGGCAAGGTGGAGGCCAACATCCCTGAAGACGACCCCCGCAACCCTGCCACCATCGCCGACAACGTGGGCGACAACGTGGGCGACGTTGCAGGAATGGGCGCCGACCTCTACGAGAGTTACTGCGGTTCCATACTCTCCACCGCCGCTCTGGGCGCCACCGCCTTTGCCATGAACGGCGACATGCAGCTCCGTGCCGTCATCGCACCAATGATTATCGCGGCGATAGGCATATTCCTGTCGCTCATCGGCATATTCCTCGTTCGTACGAAAGAGGGTGCCACCATGAAGGAGTTGCTCCACTCTCTCGGCCTCGGCACCAATGTCAGCGCTGCGCTTATCGCCGTTGCAACGTTCATCATACTGTATATGCTCGGCATCGAGAACTGGCTCGGTCTCTCGTTCTCCGTCATCAGCGGTCTCGTAGCAGGCGTAGTGATAGGCCAGGCAACCGAATACTACACGTCACACAGCTACAAACCGACGCAGCAGATAGCCGAGGCATCGCAGACAGGCCCTGCCACAGTCATCATAAAAGGCATCGGCACAGGAATGATTTCAACTATGATTCCCGTTGTCACCATCTCCGTTGCCATCATGCTCAGCTACCTTTGCGCCAACGGCTTTGACATGTCGTTGTCTGCAAAGTCAATAAGTACAGGACTTTACGGCATCGGTATTGCTGCCGTGGGCATGCTCTCGACACTCGGCATCACCCTTGCCACCGACGCCTACGGTCCCATCGCCGACAATGCTGGCGGCAACGCAGAGATGAGCGGACTCGGTGAGGAGGTGCGTGAGCGCACCGACGCCCTCGACGCACTGGGCAACACCACAGCTGCCACAGGCAAGGGCTTCGCCATCGGCTCCGCCGCCCTCACGGCACTCGCCCTGCTCGCCTCTTACATAGAAGAGATAAAAATCGCCATGGTACGCGCCGTGGAGGACGGGAAACAGTATGTCGACGCTGCCGGCAACATATTCGACCCTACAAACGCGTCTACCATAGACCTCATCAACTTCTTCCAGGTCAATCTCATCAACCCGAAGGTGCTCGTAGGAGCATTCCTCGGCGCCATGGCAGCCTTCCTGTTCTGCGGCCTTACGATGGGCGCAGTAGGTCGTGCAGCAGAGTCGATGGTGCAGGAGGTGCGCCGACAGTTCCGCGAGATAAAGGGAATACTTGAAGGCAAAGCCACACCCGACTACGGCCGTTGCGTAGAGATAAGCACACGCAGCGCCCAGCGCGAGATGATTATACCGTCGCTCCTCGCCATCATCATCCCCATCGTGGTGGGTCTGGTGCTCGGCGTGGCAGGCGTGCTCGGTCTTCTCACCGGCGGACTTGCCGCAGGATTTACCCTCGCCGTGTTCATGTCCAACTCCGGAGGCGCATGGGACAACGCCAAGAAGATGATTGAAGAAGGCCACTTTGAAGGTAAGGGCAGCGAAAACCACAAGGCAACCATCGTCGGCGACACTGTCGGCGACCCGTTCAAAGACACATCAGGTCCATCGCTCAACATCCTTATCAAGCTCATGTCTATGGTAAGCATCGTCATGGCAGGTCTGACAATAGCCTTCCTGTAACAACTACAAAGCGCGGGCGCGGACAGCCGCGGTCTCACCACCACCTCCGCCCCGCCAGCAGACTACCCGTCTGCGACACACACTACAAATACGAACGTTCCCCGACAAACGCTGTGGCTTGTCGGGGAACGACTTTTTTATCCCTATCCCGTGAACGTCCGTTCACCTCTCACCCCATAAATCTGGTGTTGAGATAGCCCATGAAGTTTTCGCGATAACTGTCGCCGATAGGCAGGAAAGTGTCTGCGTCGAGTATAACACGGTTTTTGTTCACCTCGTTTATCTTGTGCAGATTGACGATATAAGAGCGGTGTATGCGCATAAACCACGACGGCAACCGCTCCTCGATGCGCTTCATACTGAGCAGCACAACCAGCGGTTTGTTGTCGCCGACATATATCTTCAGATATTCGCCCATACCCTCGACATAGCTTATGTCCGCCACTTTCACCTTCACCACACGGTGCTCCGTCTTGAAAAACACCACGTCGTCGACCTGCATGACCGCCCTGTGCTCGAGTTCAAACTGCCGTTTCACCTTCATGGCAGCCCGCGTGAAGTCGTCGAAGGCAAAAGGCTTGAGCAGATAGTCCACCGCATCGACCTTATACCCTTCCACCGCATACTCCGAATAAGCCGTGGTGAACACCACTTTCGGCGGCGCCACCAACGAGCGCACGAAGTCGAGACCGTTGAGGTCAGGCATGTTTATATCGACAAACATGGCGTCTACGTTCTCCATGCTTATCAGTTTACTCGCCTCCTCCGCGCTGCGGCACTTGCCTACAAGAGTCAGAAAAGGCGTCTTGCCCACATACGTAGCCATCTGCTCCAGCGCGAGAGGCTCGTCATCGACTACCAGGCATCTTATTGTATTCATCGTTTCAAACTGTAATTGTGTCGTTTCTGTTTCATTAAAAATCTTCGTTCTCGAGGAACGGCAACTCCAACCGCACACCGTACTCTCCGTCACTGTCGTCTACATACAGAGCATAGCGGTCGCCATACAGCAGATCCAACCGTCGCCTCACGTTGACAAGGCCCACCCCACCTTTGGCGTCTGTCTCTGTGCTGTGGTGCTTGCTGTTACGGCAGCAGAACACGAGGCGCTCACCGTTCACAGCCACCTTCACCTCCACAAACGAGTCTTCGCTGTAACTTATGCCGTGTTTGAACGCGTTTTCGACAAATATTATGAGCACGAGGGGTGGTATATGTCTGTCCGCCACCGTCTCTGGCGCCTCCACATCTATACGCACACTTGACGTGTAAGACAGCCTCATCAGCCGCACATAGTTGTCAATAAACTGTATCTCACGCTTCAGCGACACTCCGTTCCGCTCACCGTCGTAGAGAATGTAGCGCATCATTTTCGACAGTTCCACGACCGTTGTCTTCGCCCGTTCGGGGTCGATGTCGACAAGAGCGTGTATGTTGTTGAGCGTGTTCATATAGAAATGAGGGTTCACTTGGTAACGCAGATAGGCAAGCTGCGCCTCCAGATTCTGCCGTTCCGCCTCCTGCAACTCGCTCGCGTCACGTTCCGACTTGAAGAAGAGCTTCACACCGAGGTTCATACCCATCATGAGCAGCGCCACCATGGTGCTCACCACGTCGATAGGAGAGCCCGGCATCTCTGGCAACAGCTCGTTGCGCTGGTTTGTTACGCGCTTTACGGCATGCCGTGCGCCGTCATCAGCAGCGGCGGTAGATAGTGTTGTCTGCTCCATCTGCGGCGGTTCGTACAGCAACGGCTTCGCCACGGTCTGCACGGCGGTAAACGCGACAAGCAGCAGGAACGTCGCAAGCAGATACTGCTTCACGCGCTGGCGCTTGACAAGCAGCACACCGAGCAGACGGTCGTGTACCACAAACACCAAGAGAAAGAGCAGCGCGTACTTCCACGAGACAAATATATCGTCCCAATTATACACCTCATCGCGGTCGCTGAGCATGCGTATGTACTGGTTCAGCATCGGCGTCGTGAACAGCAACGTCCACAAGCCGACATAGATAAGCGTCTCTATGTGGTCGTGCCACCAGTTTCTTATTTTCAGTTCATAACCCATAACGGAATATTGTCGTTTGTTTAGGCATGCACTTCTCCGCCACTTTATGGCGGGGGAGCAGCACACTCCACTCCCTCACATACAGGCGAAGACACTCGTATTAATGTCAATAGGTTTATGCAAACTTACGCATTTTTACGGAAAAAACGAAAGAAACGACAAAAAACTTGCACATCTTTTGGAATAATGCTATCTTCGTGCCAACTCTAGCCACCACTGCTATCAACACAGTAAAAGCCCGTTCCACGATGAAACAAAACGCTAACACACACTGCCGACACACCCGTCGCCACACCACCACCCTACCATCCGCGCTTGCACACATAGCACTCATGACGCTGACAGCCCTTGTGCTGTGGCTGCATGCTGCGCCGTCATGCGCCCAGACGACTACAGTCGACGCCACTGACGGTACCGACGGCGTGCGTACACAGTTTGTTCCCGTCACCTCCATCGACGAAATGTCTGACGGCAGCGTGGTGGTAATCGGCTCCGCCGCACATAGTTGTCTGCTGAGCACCACCGAAGAGCGCAACCGCCGCAAAGCCGTGAGCGTGACATTCGTCAACGGTCGCCCCACCGACATAGGCAGTGACGTGCAACTCATCACCCTGCGCCGCAAGTCAGGAGGCTGGCGTCTCGACACCAGCAATGGCAAATGCCTCGCCGCGACAGCCAGCAGCACACAAGCACTGAAAACAGTCAGCACCTCGTCAGACGAGCTTACCATCGCCAACATCACCATCTCGCCCTCTACCGGCAACGCCGACATAGTGTTTCGCGGCAACGCAGCATACAACACCGTGGTACGTTTCTCGGCAAACAGCGGTGGCTTCTTCTGGTGCTACAGCTCCGTCTACAGCGCCAAACCCGTGCAACTCTACCGCCTCGCCACCATACTGCCATCGCTTGACCTACATGCCGACAACCCACAAGACGGCACCGACGACCTCAACACTTGCAACGGCAGCAATGTCGACGCCACCACACTACACCGCCACCTGCTCGCCGACGGCGGCTGGTACACGTTGTGCCTGCCCTTTGCCCTCACCGCTGCCGACATAAACGACGTGTTACGCGGTGCCGAGGTGGAAGAACTCGTCGCTCTCCGCCGCAACACCAACGGCACGGCGACACTTGTTTTCAAGAGCGTCGATGCCACTGTGGCGGGTCGTCCCTACCTCATCAAGATGAAAGAAGACGTCATCGACCCCGTGTTCCGTGACAAAACCATCCGCGCCACGGCACCCATCGCCACGACCCTCACGCTCCCCGGCGACCAAGACCACGCCAAGACAACCGTCACCATGCAAGGCATCTACTCGCCGACCCACCTCGAAGGCACCGGCTACCGCTTCCTTTCCGCCGACGGCACACGCCTCGCCGTGCCCAACGGCAGCGGCAGTCTGCGTCCCTACCGTGCATTCTTCATCACCGACGGCGGTGCGGAGCGGCTGCAAGCCATCCACAACGACAGCCACACCACATCCATCGCCACACCCCATGCCGACCTTCCAAGCACCACACCCCTGCCCGTCTACGACCTGCAAGGGCGTCGTCTGCCCCAAGACAGCCGCCGCCTGCTGCCCTCCCCCAACCCCTCGGGACGCAGCACCATAGTGATTGTGAATGGGAAGAAATATAGTAGTAAGGTTGAATATTGAGAGAAGTAAAAGCCCATTACCACCCCCGAAAACTCCACCCCACGCCACCTGTTTTCCCTTGCAGCCATTGTTTTTGCCACTTCGCTGCCTGTAATAGGAAAAAAATGAGTAAGTTTGCATACAAAAACAGCAAGACATGCCCGACCTGACACTATATTTTCCGATTACCGACCCCACGCTCATCTTCTTCGTGGTGCTGCTCATCATACTCACGGCGCCCATCGTGATGGGTAAACTGCGTATTCCCCACATCATAGGCATGGTGCTCGCAGGAGTCGCCGTAGGAAAATATGGCTTCAACATATTGGTGCGCGACGACTCGTTTGAGCTGTTTGGCAAGGTGGGTCTGTACTACATCATGTTCCTTGCGGCATTAGAGATGGACACCGAGGGCGTGAAGAAAAGTGCGGGACGGTTTGCACTGTTCGGCACACTGACCTTCGCAGCACCATTTCTGCTCACCTACGCCATGGCGTCGCTGCTGCTCGGCTACAGCACCACCGCCTCGTTGCTGCTCGGATGCATCATGGCGTCAAACACCCTCATAGCCTACCCCATCGTGAGCCGCTACGGCTTGCAGCGCAAACCCAGCGTGGCGCTGAGCGTAGGGTCGTCTATGATATCGCTACTCATGGCACTTGTGGTGCTGGCAGCACTCGTAGCCTCACACAACGGACAAAGCGGCGCACTGTTTTGGCTGTGGTTTGCCGCCAAGTTTGCTGTCTACTGCGCAGGCCTCGCCTTGCTCATCCCCAAACTCACACGTTGGTTTCTGCGACGCTACAGCGACGCTGTGATGCAGTTTATCTTCGTGTTGTCCATGCTGTTTATGAGCGCCGCCCTCAGCGAAGCTATCGGTCTTGAAGGCATCTTTGGCGCCTTCCTCTCCGGACTCATACTCAACCGCTACATTCCCCACGTGTCGCCGCTGATGAACCGCATTGAGTTCATCGGCAACGCACTGTTCATACCATACTTCCTTATCGGCGTAGGCATGCTCATCAACGTGCGCTTAGCGTTCACCGACAGCGACGTGCTGATAATAGCGCTGGCTGTCATGTTCTTCGGAACAGCTGGCAAAGCCATCGCCGCCTATCTGTCAGCATTTCTGTTCCGCCTGCCACTCTCCACGTCGGGAGGCATGATGTTCGGTCTCACCTCTGCCCACGCCGCTGGCACCATAGCCATGGTGATGGTGGGCATGCGGCTCCCCACCGCCGACGGCACGCCCCTTGTCAGCGACCAGATGCTCAACGGCGTGGTGATGATGATTCTTCTCACGTGCATCATCTCTACCATTGTGACCGAGCAGGCAGCCCAGCAAATCACGCTGCGCGACAAGGAGATGCCACAAGACAGCGGCCACGACGACGAGAAGATACTCATCCCGATGAAATATCCGGAGTATGCCACACACCTTGTAAACCTCGCCATGATGGTGCGCAACCCGAAGTTGGGTCGCAGCTTGGTAGGTCTGTCGGTGGTCTACGACGACGACGACATGCGCAAAAACCAGGAGCGCGGCCAGCGACTGCTTGAGAACATGCAGCAATACGCCTCTGCCGCCGACGTGAAGATGCAGACACAGGTGCGTGTGGCAGCCAACATCGCCAACGGCATAAAACACGCTTTTAAAGAGTTTCGTGCATCGGAAATCATCATCGGCATGCACATGCACAAGGAAGTGTCGGCTAAATTCTGGGGCGAATTCCACCAGAGTCTGTTCAACGGACTAAACCGCCAGATCATAATGGCACGCCTCAAGCAGCCACTATCGACCATCAGACGCATAGAGGTGGCAGTGCCGTCGCGCGCGCAGTTTGAGCCGGGCTTCTACCGTTGGCTCGAACGCGTGGCACGCCTGTCCGTAAACCTCGAGTGCCGCACAGTGTTCCACGCCCGCACCGACACGCTGAGCCTCATCAGCGACTACCTGCACAACCGCCACCACGAGATGCGTGCCGAATACATGCCTATGAACCACTGGAACGAGCTGCCCGACCTCGCCGCCAGCATTGCCGATGACCACCTGTTCATAGTGGTCGCAGCACGTAAGGGCACCGTGTCTTACAAGAACGCACTCGAACATCTGCCAGAGGAAATCACGGCCCACTTCTCTGGCAAAAACATCATCATACTGTTCCCCGACCAGCACGGCGACCCGATGGACGAGATGACCTTCGCACAGCCACAGCACCAGGAGGAACGCAGCGCATACGTGGCTCTGAAGGAGTGGGTTACGAAGCAGCTGCGCCTCGACACACGACACTAAAACAGGCAGTAGCCTGACAACGAGATAAAAACATGATAGACATAAAGAACATAACCAAGAGCTTCGGACAGTTGCAGGTGCTCAAAGGCATAGACCTGCACGTCGACAAGGGCGAGGTGGTGAGCATTGTAGGTCCGAGCGGTGCCGGCAAGACCACCCTGCTGCAAATCATTGGCACCCTCGACCGCGCCGACAGCGGCACGATAAGCATCGACGGCACCGACGTTGCCAGCCTTAAAGGCAACGCGCTGAGCCGCTTCCGCAACGAGAAGATAGGCTTCGTCTTCCAGTTTCACCAACTGCTGCCGGAGTTCAGCGCCATCGAAAACGTCATGATTCCAGCGTTCATTGCTGGCAAAGGCAAGAAAGAAGCCAAGACCAGAGCTATGGAGCTGCTCGACTTCATGGGTCTCAGCGACCGTGCGACCCATAAGCCTGCCGAGCTGTCGGGGGGCGAGAAGCAGCGTGTGGCGGTAGCCCGCGCACTGATGAACCACCCCGCCGTCATACTCGCCGACGAGCCGAGCGGCAGCCTCGACTCCAAGAACAAGGCAGAGCTGCACCAACTCTTCTTCGACCTGCGCGACCGTTTCGGTCAGACATTCGTCATCGTGACCCACGACGACGCACTCGCCGCCATCACCGACCGCACCATTCATCTGCGCGACGGCATGATAGAGCGCGAAGATGGAAAGGGCGCCAGCACCGACGCCACACCCGACGTCGTCGCCGAGCAGCCACAGACAGAGGTATAAGCAACACCACATCACACCAACAACATATCCACATGGACAAAATAAAACTTGGCGACTACAACCGCCTGCAGATTGTCAAGCGCGTAGACTTCGGACTCTATCTCGACGGAGGAGCCGAAGGCGAGATATTGCTTCCCAACCGTTATGTGCCCGAAGGCGTCAACATTGGCGACGAGATAGAGGTGTTTCTATACCTCGACATCGACGAACGCCTCGTTGCCACCACCGAGAAGCCGCTGGCAAAGGTCGGCGAGTTCGCATTTCTTGAGGTAGCATGGGTCAACGAGTATGGTGCGTTTCTGAAATGGGGACTGATGAAAGACCTGTTCTGCCCGTTCCGCGAGCAAAAACGCCGCATGGAGATTGGCGAGAAATACATAGTGCATGTCCACATCGACGAAGAGAGCTACCGCATCGTGGCGTCTGCTAAGGTGGAGCACTACATCGACACCACGCGCCACCCGGAGCTGACACGTGGCGAGAAGGTGGACCTGCTCGTGTGGCAGAAGAGTCCTATAGGCTTCAAGCTGATAGTGAACAACCGCTACGCCGGACTGGCATACGACGACCAGGTGTTCCGCTACGTACACCAGGGCGACCGCTGCGAGGGCTACGTGTCTAACATACGCCCCGACGGAAAGATAGACATCACGCTCCAGCCCACAGGCCGTCAGCAGACCCTCGACTTCGCCGACACGCTGCTCGACTACCTGCGCAGCCACGGCGGCGTGTGCCCCTTCGGCGACAAGACCGACGCCGAGACCATAAAACACACGTTCCACGTGAGCAAAAAGGTGTTTAAGCGTGCCGCCGGCGACCTGTACAAGCGCCGTCTCGTGACTCTCGACGACGAGCGCATAGCGCTGCTCGACGATAACGCGGAAGCGTAGTGACAGGTCGGAAGTAAAAACATCGCCATTAGGCTGTAGTGAGAGCGCCATTAAGAGGGTGTGTCGAAAGTCAAACCAGCACGTCCCGAAGGGACAGAAGTTCATAGCCCAGGGCAAGCGAAGCGACGCCCTGGGCTATGGAGGTCATTGGGCTTTCAGCCCGCGTAATTTGCCTTTTGACGCTCCTTCATGGG
>JALEVZ010000122.1 GCA_022788105.1 Prevotella sp.
TTTTAAAGGTAAAAAGGTAAAAAAGTAAAAAGGTAAAAAAGCCCCTCTCCATCTCTCCCCGCTAAAAGGAAACATGAACAGCCCCTCTCAATATCTCCCCGCTAAAAGGGAATATGAACAGCCCCTCTCCATCTCTCCCCACTAAAAGGAAACATGAACAGACCCTCTCCATCTCTCCCCGCCGGGGAGAGGGTCGTTGATGGAGAGAGGCTTTCACTTTTCACTCTTCACTTTCAAGGGAAGAGTAGGAGAGGGGCTTCCACTGGCGGCAGCCCTTTTTTACCTTTTTACTTTTTTACCTTTCAACCACCACCTTCACTCCCGCAGGCAGTCCCACTTTGCCGTTGGTGACAACGAGCTGCAGGCCGGGGCAGTCGGCGAAGCAGGTGGTGTAGAGCCAGTAGCTGTCGTCGATGAGCTTGTCTCTGAGCGTAGAGTTGATGGTGATGGTCTTTAGGCTGCGGCAGCCGGAGAACGCGCCGTCATCGATGTCGGTCACGCTGGCGACGTTGAGGTTGGTGATGGGTGTGCCGGAGAACGCTCGTGCCCCAACCTTCGTCAGGGTGGAGGGCAGGTTAACCGTTCTGAGGCTCTTGCAGCCAGAGAACATCTGTTCTGGCAGCGTGCGCAGATTTTTGGGCAGCGTGACGGTGGTGAGCATCACGCAGTCGCGGAACATGTCGTAGGTCATGTCTTTGGCGAGCGACGCCGGGAACGTGACGCTTTGCAGCTTTGAGCATCCTGCGAAACAACCCTCTATCAGCTCCATGCTGGTGCCAGCAAATGTCACCTTCGTGAGGTTTGTGCAGAAGCTGAATGCCGACCCTTCTATTCTCTTTACCGAAGCCGGGATGACAAGTTCTTTGATGTCTGTACGCCAAAACGCTTTGAGTCTTATCTCCTTCAGTGTGGACGGCAGCTTCACGCTATTGATTTTAGCACCTTCGAATGCCGATGCCGCGATGAAGGTGACGGGATATTTCGCACCGTTGTACTCCACATAGTCGGGTATTACCACGTCTTTGCCAGACAGCGCCACCTTCTCTGCCCTGTCTACAAACGCCCTGCACTCTTTCACATGCACGGCATAGTAGACGCCGCCCATGTCTATCTTTCCGCTGCCAGCGTCGCCATCCACCACGGTACCGCGCTCACCTGTCGATGCGCTGACCTGTGTCTTGTTAGGCTGTGGGTCCCACTTGGTCCACGCCACCTTATGTGCGTTTTTCACGCCGCCGTGCTTGTCGAAGTATGCTGTCATGTCGCTATAGCTGTCAAACATCTTCTTCAGCGTGAACAGCGGTTCGAGCGACGAGCGCACCATGTGTTTGTAAGCGTCTGAGGAGATGGCGCGCACCACCGTGCGGTGGTCGAGGTTGATGGTCCAGTTGTAGGCTTCGGGGTTGTCATATTCGTCCATCGCCTCGTCCATGCCTTCCTTCATCTTCTCTATCGACTCTATGCGGTCGAGTATTTCATCGCTCACGAGGTTGGCATAATGAGCAGCCGGACTCAGCGACATGTCGGCATAGTCGCTTGCGGTGCTGAGCATGTTGTGCATGTCTACCAGGCTGGCGTTGGTGAGCGTTGCTGGGTCGGGCATTTTGTCGCGCCATGCCACCTGCGCGTCGGCTTTGGCTGGCGGCTGTATGGGTTTGAAGGTCTTCACGCCCATCTCTGGTGCCACGTCGTAGCCAAGCGGTGCGAGCAGCGCCGTGTGGTCTTTTGGTATGCGCACGTCTGGTGCCACGTCTTCCGCGTTGCGGTTGTTCTTGGCACCCACCATGGCATCGACTTTTCTGTCGATGGCGGTCTTTTTATTGCTTTGTGTTGCAGATGTTTTACTTCTCGACGGTCTGACGTCGAGCGTTTTTTCTACCTTTTTCTCTATCTGCTTGCCCACCTTTTTTATTTTATTCAAAAATCCCTGGGCTTGAACGTCTTGCTGACCTGCCGCCAACAAGAGAAAACTACACAGCATGATGTTTTTTATTCTCATACATTAATTTATTTTTAAGGTTAATGATTTTTTTCTTTTGAAGATTATGCAAATATAGGAAAAAAACAACACTCCGTTTAACTTATTGGCGTTTTTTTAAATAAAAGAATTAAAGCCCCACCCCCGCGCCCCGCTCCGCGCGGCTTCCCCCTCCCCGTGGGGGCGGGGAGTAGATGGATAGGGCTGGATAAAGAAAAAAATATATATATTATTGTTGTCCGCTAAAAATATATTTCGCTAACGTGGGCTTTCTTGCTTTGGCAAGCGGCAAAGCCGAGCGCAGCCCGTGTATAAGACAAGCCCATCTCTTTAACTATATATAATGTGATGATTGTTAAATATATATCTTATTTGTCGTCTTTTTTAGCGAACAACAATAAAAAAATAATGGCGAAGTTGACTATTGCTGTCAGCTTCGCCATATTTTCTTTCTGCTTTTCCCTTTATTATTATATTTAATCCTTTGTATTTTTTTTCAGCCCTATCCATTCACTCCCCGCCCCCACGGGGAGTGGGAAGCCGCCATCGGCGGCGCGGGGGTGGGGCTTTCCGTTCCTTTGCGGGCGCAGGGTTTCCGTTTCTTTAATACGTCACCTTCACTCCTACATAATAGCTGCGTGGCAGTGATGGGCCGTAGATGTAGTTGGAGTCGCGGTTCCAGCCCTTGTCAAAGTCGCTTTGATATGAGTTGGTGATGTTTTGTATGCCGCCGTTAACCTGTAGTGTAAGGTATTTGTAGACGGGGAAGTCGTAAGACAACTTCATGTTCACCTCCATAAACTCCGGCGTGTGTACAGCCACTGGTGTCTCCACACCCGATCCTGCTGAGTGTCCCACGAGCATGCTGCCCGTGTAGTTGCCCGTGAGAGAAGCGGTGAAACGCTTTACGGGAGTGAAAGACGCTGTGAAATAGCCGTAGGTGTTGGGGGTGCGCATCATCTTACGGTATTTCTGTTCCGGCACCTCGTCGTTCCATGCTATAGCCTCGTCGTAGTGGCTCTGTTGCAGGGTGATTCCTGCCTGTAGCGTGAACCACCGTGTAAACATCGCCTTGCCTTCGAGGTTTATTCCCAACACCTTTGCGCCATAGGCGTTGTAGCGCTCCTGCACGGTGTTGCCCTGTGCGTCGGGTGTGTTGAGCTGTCGCAGCGCAAACACATTGTCGAGGGCAGTATAAAAGCCTTCTATCAAGAGGTTGGTCTGCACCGACCCGAACTTATGATAAAGGTCTGCCGACACGCTGATGCTGTTTGAGCGCTCCTCCTTCAGGTTGTCTGCCAGGACGGTGACCAGTCTTTCGCCACCCACAACGCCGACGTGCAGGTCTTCGTCAAAGGTCTGTGGTGCACGGAATCCGCCGGCGTAGGTGACGCGCAGGTTCACGTTCTCTGTGGGGTTGTAGCGCACGTTGGCACGCGGACTGAATATGATGTTGTCTAACAGGTTGTGTTTGTCAAGACGTCCGCCCAGGAGGAAGCTCCACTGCTTGTTTTTCCACTCGTTCTGGAAGAAGAAGCTGCCTATGCCCACGCTCTGTTTGAAGTGTCGGTCGTAGCCGAGTATGACGTCTTTCAGCGCGTCGTGGTTGTATTCTGCGCCGAGGGTGAGGTCGGAGGGCATGAACAGCAGTTTGTCGAAGTTATGCACATACTGTGTTCCCACCACATAAGTGAAGTCGTGGGTGGTGCCATAAGCCTTCACCGCTGCCTCTTTCTCCTCGTCGGTGCCTTCTCCTATGCCGCCGTAGTAGCTCTTGCGACCGGTGGTCTGGAAGGAGAAGTAGGTGGATAGGCGGTTTTTGTAGTCGGGTGCGAAATAGTCGAAGGTCAGTCCGCCACCTTGTATGTTGTGTTCCACCTGCTCGGTGATGTTTGCCTCGTGAGGTGCCAGCTCGAGATTGTTGCCGCCACGACGAAACTCATATATGCCGTGATATTGCAGGCTGAGCTTGGTGTATGGACTGAGACGGAGGTAGGAGTTTAGTCCGAACGTCTGGTTCTTCAGACTGGGCTGCTCGGTGTAGCCGTCGCCGTCGTGGTCGTAGCCCTGTCGGTTGCGTGTCTGTCCGTAGGCGTAGATGCCCGCCTTGTTGTCGTCGGTGACGAGCGACACGTTGCCCGTGGTCACATTGTCGAAGCTGTTGGAGCCACCCATCGACATGAGTGTGTGTCCGAAGGATGCCGAGTTGCGAATCGGCTCTTTGGTTATGATGTTGATGGTTCCGCCGATGGCAGAGGCGCCGAAGAGTGCCGAGCCGCCGCCACGCACCACCTCTACGCGGTCTATCATGTTGGCAGGTATCTGCTCCAGGCCATAGACGCCGTTGAGCGACGAGAAGACGGGGCGCGAGTCTACCAATATCTGTGAGTAGTGGCCGTCGAGACCGTTTATGCGCACCTGTGTGAATCCGCAGTTCTGACAGTTGTCTTCCGTGCGCACGCCAGGCTGGAAGTTCAGTCCCTGCGCCAGACAGGTGCTCTGTGTGATGTCAAACAGCTTGCCGCCAATCACGCTAACAAGGTTTGGCGCCAGACGTCTTGCCGTCTCATTACGGTTTGACGACACCACCACCTCGTCGAGCAACACGTCGTCGGTCACCATGGCGAAGTTTTGTTCCTGTGTGGTGTCATGTTTTATGGTCACTGTTCGCTCTGCCGTCTTATATCCTAAGAATTTCACCTCTAAGGTGAATGTTCCCTCTGGCAGGTTTTTCAGAAAGTAGTGGCCTGTCTTGTCGGTGGTGGTGGCGATGGTGGTGCCTTTGAGATAGACTGTCACAAACGGCATGTGTTCACCGGTCTTTCTGTCTATCACGTGTCCGTAGACATTGGCGTCGGTGTTCTCGTCGGTGTCGTGATGTGCGGAGCGGGCGTTTACTGCGCTCTCCGCGCTTTTAAAATTACTGGTTACTTCGGCTGCTTGAGCCACGAATGAGACTGTCAATGCGCCTGCAAGGAGCATCAACTGAAAAATCTTTGATTTCATTTGCGTTTTGTTGTTACCTTATTTATATATACATTTGCTCAACAATAACCGTTTGTTTCTCGGACATAACTTTCCCTATAAACAAAACTATTATCTTTAAGCCTTTATGTTGTACAATGCTTGTGGGGTGTGAGTTGAACGTATGCCGTCTATACCTTATTTATTAGATATGAAAAAACATTATTCTGTAAAACCATGACAAAATTACTGCTTTTTATAATAACACGCAATAACATGACGTGTACTATTATAAGAAATTAACTTTACTTTCGAGTTGACGAGTGGAGGAGTTGACGAGTAGACAAGCTGTTAGCTTAGTAGTTGACAAGTTGACAAGTGGACAAGTAGACAAGCTGCTACCTAAACTTATTTGTAGCTTTTATAGAGTTTGAGCTTTAAAGCTAACAGCTCGTCTACTTGTCTACTCGTTAACTAAAGCAAGCAGCTTGTCTACTCGTCAACTTGTCTACTTGTCAACTTGTCAACTTGTCAACTTAGATAGATACTCGTCCACTTTTACCATTGTTGAAAACCCTTACAATAAAGTGTTGATAACTTTTGCGTTATCCACAGGTTTTTGTTTTCCACCTCCCGACTTGCCGACGGCTGTTAATATCCACCGCGTTATTATGCGGTTATCAGACAATTTTCAACTGAAAGTTGCTTGAAAAAGATATAAACTTATTAACTTTGCACCATATGCACAGCTTTGTGGAAAAGCCCGTAACTCTCGTGACTCTCAACTCAAAGCAGTTAAAAAGCACTATTGGTATCTGCCAACAAAATGTTTATATCGAAACATGCAAATTTTTATGCCATAAGTTATCAACCTGTCCACAGTACATCATCATAATCATATTTTATTTCTTTAAATAAAGAATAAATAATAATATTATAATGGTGTGTGGATAATGGGGACGAGGAGAATGATGGAGGAAGATATTGAAGAAGAGGAGAGAGGAGAAGCGAATATTCTTTCTGAGAAAGAGAAAGGGAAGAAGCGAAGATAATGAGAAAAAATATAGACAAGAAAAGAGATAGAGAATAATAAGCTAAGGTAGGCAGCTCGTCTCTTGTATGCTCGGCTTTGCCGTTTGCATAAGCAAAAACTTGTAAAACTTGTCTACTTGTTAACTTGTAAACTTTTAAAAATAATAAAGAGGTGAATAAGCAAGAATGGGAAAAGAAGGGATATGTCGACGAACCCGTTGACAAGACCCTCGATTTGAAGAAGGAGATAAGGCGTCTGTGCAAAGAGAAAGACGCCATAGTGCTTGCCCACTACTACACCGTGGGCGAGGTGCAGGACGTGGCAGACTTCATCGGCGACTCGCTGGCGCTGGCACGTAAGGCAGCGCAGACCGACGCGAAAATCATACTGATGTGCGGCGTACACTTCATGGCGGAGACCTGCAAGATATTGTCGCCAGACAAGCTTGTGCTCACCCCCGACCTCGGAGCAGGATGTTCGCTCGCCGACTCATGCCGCGCCGATGACCTGCGCCGATATAAGGAGGAGCATCCGGGATATAAGGTGGTGAGCTACGTCAACACTACGGCAGAGGTGAAAGCCCTCACCGACGTGGTGGTGACATCGGGCAACGCAAAGAAGATTGTAGACACGTTCCCGAAAGACGAGAAGATAATATTCGGTCCGGACCAAAACCTCGGAGCATATATCAACAGTGTGACGGGACGCAACATGCTGCTGTGGAACGGCGGATGTCACGTGCACTCACGCTTCTCGGTGGAGGCCATACTGAAGCTCAAAGCCGAACATCCCGACGCCGTGGTGCTCGCACATCCAGAGTGTAAGGCGCCGGTGCTCGCCACTGCCGATGTGGTGGGCTCTACTGCCGTGCTGCTCAAATATGCAACCGAACACCCCGACGCCACCTACATCGTGGCAACAGAGGCTGGCATCCTGCATGAGATGCAGCGCGCATGCCCCAACACCCTCTTCCTACCCGTGCCACCCGAGGTGAGCGAGGGATCTATCGGCTGCTCATGCAACGAGTGCGAATACATGAAACTCAACACGCTGGAGAAGATGTACAACACCCTGCGCTACGAATGGCCCGCCGTAGACGTGCCCGCCGACATCGCACGCGACGCCGTGAAACCTATCGAACGCATGCTGGAGCTGTCGTGAATTAAAGGCAATTTAAAAGTAAAAAGGTAAAAAAGTAAAAAGGTAAAAAAGGCTTCTCCCGCTCTCCCCGCTAAAAGGGAAAGTGAACAGCCCCTCTCCAGCTCTCCCCGCCGGGGAGAGGGTGGGCTGGCGCCAGTGGGAGGGCTTTTAAAGAAAAAAGTAGAGGTCTCTCCCCGCTAAAAAGGAAAGTGATAAGGCCCTCTCTATCTCTCCCCTGCCGGGGAGAGGGTGGTTAGCGCCAGTGGGAGAGAGTTAGTATTCTAGTTAGGCGGCTAATGCCGCCTCCTAGAACATCTAGAAAATCTAGTAAGGCTGGCATCGCCAGCCGCCCTAGAACCCCAGAACATCTAGAAAATATAGTAGGCTGGCATCGCCAGCCGCCCTAGAACCCCTAGCTCTCCTAGCTCTCCTAGCTCCCTTTAGCTTCCTTTAGCTTCCTAAAAAAACAGCTCTCTATACCCCCTTAGCCTCTCCATCCCCCTTTAACTCCCTAAAAAATAGCCCCTTTAGTCCCCTAATAAAAAACTTACCCCCTTTAGTCCCCTAATAAAAAACTTAGCCCCTCAGCCCCCTAAAAAAACATAGCATAGCTCCTTAGCCTCCCCATAGCAAGGCTGGTTCTGCTATCTTTTACGAAGAGTATATTCTCTCTATTATGGAGTAGAAAAAATCTATTGCTAATAAATCTCTATTAAACCTAAGCATAAATGGTGGAAAACAAATCAAATATTGTGGATAAAAGGTATGACGGAAGTGCTGGCCTTGACAATAAAGGAGTAGATAAGTCTGACGGAAGTGCTGGCCTTGACAATAAAGGAGTCGATATGTCTGGTGAAAAAGGAAGCTATAAGCCTGGTGCTAAAGGAGCAGATAAGCCTGGTGCTAAAGGAGCAGATAAGCCTGGCTGCAAAGGAGCAGACAATCCTGACACGCTGCGTGTTTTGAATCAGCAGGTGAACTGGGAGAACATGTATTTCTATCAGAAGGCGGACGTCATCTATCAGTTGTCTTTTGCTTTTTGCGAACGGTTCATACACCTTTATAAAGACCGCACGCGCGACCAAGTGATTCAGGCGGCGCGGTCGTGCAAGCAGAACATTGTGGAGGGACTTGCCGACGGCGTGACGTCGACGGAGATGCAGCTGAAGCTGATAAATGTGGCACGGGCGTCGCTGAAGGAGTTGCGCGAAGACTATGAAGACTACTTGAAGTCGCGCCATCTGAGGTTTTATGTGGCGGGTGACGAGCGCTACGACGCCATGCTGGGCTACTGTCGCCACCACAACCGTCTCGCCGACTACGAGCCGTTCTTCACGTCGTGGAGCGACGAGGAGATGTGCAACTGTGCGCTCACGCTCTGTCACATGACGGACAAGATGCTGATGTCGTTTCTGCAAAAGCTCGAACGCGAGTTTATAAGTGAGGGTGGAATAAAAGAACGGATGTACCGCGCACGCACTGGTTATCGCCAGCAGCAGGATGCGCGCCTGAAAGAGCTTGAGGGTGAGGTGGTGAGGCTGAGAGGGGTCGAAGCCCAGCTTACAAGGCTGAAAGCTCTTGAGACAGAGCTTACGAGACTGAAAGACGCCGAGAAACTGGTGGCTGCCTTACAGCAGGAGGCTGCTGCCGCCCGCAGCGAGTGCAAGAGATGGAAAGCGGCTTACGAAGACCTAAAGAGAAGAGCTCTAAAGGCCTTTTATGAGAATAAGGCGGAGATAGAAAGACTGAAGAAAATAGTGGGGGAGGAAGAGTAGACTCCCCACCTCTTCAACACCCCTCTTCACCTCTTCAACACTCTCTCTACAATCTCTTCTGGTGTGATGGAGTTGAGGCAGGGGTAGTCGCCGTGGAGGCATGGTTTGTTACCGAAAATGCTACAGGGGCGGCAGGGGAGTGTGGTCTGTACGGCGTCGGCGGGTGACTGGTTCCATCCCATGAATCCTGCGAAGGGGTGTGTGGCGCCCCACACGCTCACTACGCGTGTGCCTGTTAGTGAGGCGAGGTGCATGTTTGCGCTGTCCATGCTCACCATGGTGTCGAGGTGGCTCATGAGCACCAGCTCGTTGTATAGTGAGCCGAGCAGTGCGCAGGTGCAACGGTCGTGACGGCTCTCCCATTGTGTGAGCAGCTCACGTTCTTCTGCGCCGCCTCCAAAGAGGAATATGCGGCAGTTGGGCTCGCGCTCGAGCAACAGCTCTATGACGCGCTCCATCTTCTCCAACGGATATATTTTGCCTTTGTGGGCGGCAAAGGGGGCTATGCCTATCCACTTTTCGCCTCGAGGCTTTAAACTTTCTGCTTTTACTTCCTCTTCCTCTTTCTCAGAAAGAACCTTTTCTTCTTCTCTCTTTCCTTCAGCTCCCTCAGAAAGAGCTTTTGTTTCTGCTCCCTCGCAAGCAGTTTCTTCTCTGATGGCTTTTTCTCTTTCAGAAAGTTTTTTTTCTTCTTCTCCTTTGCTCTTACCATTTATAAAAGGTGCGATAAGTTTTAGGTCGCCGCCTTCGGGTGGGAAGATGGATGTGAAGTTTATGTTTACGGGGTAGCCGAGTTGTGCGAGCACGTCGGCGTAGCCTTCAAACGGTGTTGGCAGCTGTACGAGTTGCTTGTTGTTTGTGGCGGTGAGTGCTCGTCTCATGGCGCGGTGTTTGTCGATATGTGCCACGCGGTAGCGGTCAAAGTTGAATCGCATGCGCAGATATGACGAGCGCAATATGCTGTGTAGGTCGGCTATGGCAGTGAAGTTTTTGGCAGTGAGTCGTCGGTACAGTGCGTTGAGGCCTTTTATGCCGTGGTATTCGCCTTTTATGTCTGCTCCCATGAAGCTGACGTTTGGTGCAAGCCCATCGAATAGTGTGCGCGCGAATGGTTTGCTGAGCACCGTTATCCGCAGGTCTGGATATTGCTGTGCCAGCGACTTTACTACGGGGACTGTCATTGCCACGTCGCCCATTGCTGAAAACCGTATTATAAGGAGATGGTCTGTCTTCAATCTTTGTTTTTTTTTAAGAGTTAACAAGTTAACGAGTGGACAAGTTGACAAGTTAACAAGTAGACAAGTTAACAAGTAAACGAGTTAACAAGTAGACAAGCTGCTTGCTTTAATGTTCAAAACTCTTTAAAAGCCATAAATAAGTTTTGGTAGCAGCTTGTCTACTTGTCCACTCGTCCGCTCGGCTTTGCCGCTTGCGTAAGCAAGAACTAAAGCAAGCAACTCGTCAACTCGTCAACTTGTCAACTTGTCAACTTGTAAAACCCCATCTACTTCTTATACAACACAGGGTTGGTGCTCGGGTCGTTGTACATTTTCATCTGGCGGTACACCTTCATGTACTTACGTCCGGCAGCGATGTCGTCGAGCAGCTGGTCGATGGCTGTCGAGAGGTCTACCTGCTGTTCGAGCAGCACCTGCAGCTTTGCCTCACATTTCTCCTTGTGCTCAGGTGTGGCGTCGGTGCGTTCCACCTGTTCGCGCATGTGGTAGATCTTCAGCGCGAGAATGGAGAGGCGGTCCACCGCCCATGCCGGGCTCTCGGTGTTGATTTGTGCGTCGGGCTGTACGTTCACGTCGCTGTATTTCTGGCGGAAGTACGAGTCTATCTGCTCCACGAGGTCGGTGCGGTCCTGGTTTGAGCGGTCTATGCGGCGCTTCAGCGCGAGTGCCTCGACGGGGTCGATGTGCGGGTCGCGTATGATGTCTTCGAAGTGCCACTGTACGGTGTCTATCCAGCACTTCAGGTACAGGCGATTTTCGATGTCGTCGCGGTTGTAGGGGTTATTGATAGGCGTGTCGATGTTGTCCGTGATGTGGTAGTCGCGGATTGCCTGATTGAAAACCTGGTTGCAGAGTTGTGTAAATGACATATCTGTTGTGTTTTTGTTTTTGATTCGTTAGACATGGCTGCCGCCCCGTGCTGTCGCCGTGTCGTGGGCGTGTGTGCCGTGCGTTTTTGTTGTAATCCCCTGATGTTTAGGTCTTGTGGTGTGGCGACACGATGTCGCTGTCAGGGCAGGGGTTATCTACAAAGTTAGTGGAAAAGAGTCATTCCGCCAAATCTTGTGTTGTTTTTTTTCCATATTTGTGTCGTTGTGTCGTTGTGTGCGCACGTCAGAGGCCGAAAACCTGCACAATCACCCTATGAATGTGCAATGTCAGCCGCTTTTTTATACAAAAAATTTGCGAGTGTGGAAAATAATGTGTTCCTTTGTAGCCGATTTTGAAAACAAGAAACTAATTATAAACATTTTTAAAGATTAAAATTATGTCAGAAATCGAATCTAAAGTAAAGGAAATTATTGCTGAAAAGCTGGGTGTAGACGAGGAGAACGTAAAGCCTGAAGCAAGCTTCACAAACGACCTGGGTGCCGACTCTCTCGACACAGTAGAGCTCATCATGGAGTTCGAGAAGGCTTTCAACATCACCATTCCCGATGACAAGGCAGAGAAGATCGCTACTGTTGGCGACGCTATCGCTTACATCGAGGAGAACAAATAATAATTCCCGCTTAGGCAGCACAGCCCGTCGGCGCGTCGTGAGAGTCATGGCGCGTAGGGGTGCGTCTGCCCGCGTGTGAGAAAAGGCCCCGAGGGGCGTCCGGAGGGGTTGGCAGTTTCTGTGGTGACAAGACCTGTTGTGTGTCCGCAGAAACCGTCAACCTCTGTTTTGTCCAGCCATGTCCTTTTATGGCTGGTGCAGATGCGGCTACCTGTATCTGTCATGGCGCCGTCTGTCAGGACCTTTTCCCGCCACGCGACCCCATCCTTTTCCAGACATTAGCTCTACGCAGACCGTTATTTCCGTCAGCAGAGCAATCACAGCGAAACTAATACGAACGTGAGCACGGCTTGGCACGCCCGCATTTTTTCTATACGCGCGCACACATGTTGTTGCAATATTGCGCCCACGAAGCCGTCGACGCCACAGCGGCGCGACAGGTATGCGGCAGACCCACCGGCCCACACTTCAATCACATACACATAACAGACAAGAATGGAACTTAAAAGAGTAGTCGTAACAGGCATAGGCGCCGTTACCCCCGTAGGCAACACTGCCGAGGAGACATGGGCCAACCTGCTCGCCGGAAAGAGCGGAGCAGCACCCATCACAAGCTTTGACACAACCAACTTCAAGACCAAGTTCGCCTGCGAGGTGAAGGGACTTAACATCAACGATTTCATCGACCGCAAAGAGGCACGCAAGATGGACCGCTACACACAGCTCGCCATCATAGCTGCCAAGCAGGCCATCGAAGACAGCCAGGTAGACCTCGACGCCATCGACAAGCAGCGCGTAGGCGTGGTCTACGGCGTAGGCATCGGCGGCATCAAGACCTTCGAAGACGAGGTGACATACTACGGCCAGCACCAGGAGGCAGGTCCTAAGTTCAACCCCTTCTTCATACCGAAGATGATTGCCGACATAGCGTCAGGACAGATCTCTATACTCTACGGCTTCAACGGACCCAACTACACCACCACATCGGCATGCGCCTCTTCAAGCAACGCACTCGCCGACGCCTTCAACCTCGTGCGCCTGGGTAAGGCAGACATGATTCTCGGTGGCGGAGCAGAGGCAGCCATCTGCGCATGCGGCGTAGGAGGCTTCAACGCCATGCACGCCCTCTCAACACGCAACGACGACCCCGAGCACGCCTCACGTCCGTTCAGCGCCAGCCGCGACGGCTTCATCATGGGCGAGGGTGCCGGCTGCCTCATACTCGAGGAGCTGGAGCACGCCAAGGCTCGTGGCGCCAAGATCTACGCCGAGATGGTGGGCGAGGGCATGAGCGCCGACGCTTACCACATCACCGCCTCACATCCCGAGGGCCTCGGTGCCAAGCTCGTGATGCAGCGCGCACTCGACGACGCTGGCCTCAAGCCCGAAGACGTAGACTACATCAACGTACACGGCACCAGCACACACGTGGGCGACATCTCTGAGGCAAAGGCCATCAAAGACGTGTTCGGCGACGCAGCATACAAGCTCAACATCAGCTCTACAAAGTCGATGACCGGTCACCTGCTCGGCGCTGCCGGAGCAGTAGAGGCTATGGTTGCCGTGCTGTCAGTGAAGAACGACATCGTGCCCCCGACCATCAACCACACCGAGGGCGACAACGACGAGGAGATAGACTACAACCTCAACTTCACATTCAACAAGGCACAGAAGCGCGAGGTGCGCGCTGCCATCAGCAACACCTTCGGATTCGGTGGCCACAACGCATGTGTAGCATTCAAGAAATATGCTGAGTAACATCATAGACCGCATAAAGCTCCCCTTCCGCAAGGAAAAGGAGCTTTATGTAGCCCTTTACAACATCATAGGCTTCTATCCGCACGACATATCGCTCTACAAGCTCGCACTCATGCACAAGAGCATGTACAAGCGCAACGCCAAAGGCAAGCCCGTCAACAACGAGCGACTCGAGTTTCTCGGCGACGCCGTGCTCGACGCAGCAGTAGGCGACATCGTCTACCGCCACTTCCCTGGCAAGCGCGAGGGATTCCTCACAAACACACGCTCCAAACTCGTGCAGCGCGAGACACTCGGACGACTCGCACAGGAGATGGGCATCACACAGCTCATACTCTCCAGCGGACGCTCCATGTCACACAACTCATACATGGGTGGCAACGCCTTCGAGGCACTCGTCGGAGCACTATACCTCGACCGCGGCTACGACGCATGTATGCAGTTCCTCCAGAAACGCATACTAAACCAGATGATAAACATCGACAAGGTGGCGTATAAGGAGGTGAACTTCAAGAGCAAGCTCATAGAGTGGGCACAGAAAAACCGCGTGCGACTCGACTTCAGACTCGTCGAACAGCACAAAGACAACAACGGCAGCCCCGTCTTCACATACATGGTGGAGATGGAGGGAGTAGACGGATGCGACGCCACAGGCTACAGCAAAAAGGAGAGCCAGCAGATGGCGTCGAAGCGCACACTCGAGAAACTGCGTAAGCAACCGCAATATCTCGACAGCGTGTTCGCAGCAAAGACCAACCGCACAAAGATGGAGGAAGAACCCGTCGAGACAGTGCCCAGCACCGAGCCGGAAGACTTCATCATAGTCGAAAACGGAGGAGTAGACGCCGCCCGTGCAGCAGCTGCCAATGACAACACTGTTGCCGACCGTGCCACACCTGCCGCGACAGAAGAACGCCCGGCACGCCGCCCTCGCCGCGCACCGATGTACGACAGCGCCGACGATGCACCGGAAGGACTAATACCGCAAGCCGCCGTCACCGCCGCCGACGAGCCACAGCCCGTCCGCCCTCGCCGCGACCGCCAGCGTGAGCGCCGCACCTCAGGTCACGCACTCGTGCCCATGACACCCATCTTCACCGGCGACGACGACAGCCAAGCTACCGACAGCAGCATCGACGAGTGTGACAGCGCCGCCTATGACCGTCGCTACAGCGACAGCAACGCCGACAACGCCGACGCTGACAACACGCTCGACCTCGACAGCGACGAGTTCGACCTCAGCTCCATCACCACGCGCGACAAGTCACGCGAAGAGATAATAGCCGCAGCAGAGGCCGCCGCGTTCGGAGAAGAGGAGGCATAAGAAAAGCCTTAGAAGCAGCGCGTTCGCTCGATATGACGCTCGACTTTGCCGCATGCTAAAGCAAGAACTTGTAAACTGTCAGCATGACGTAACCATGCGCAACTTTAAAAACATAAAGCCACGGGGCGAACATAAGGAGCATAATCATGGCGCCTGTGTTCGCCCCGGGGCTTTTAAAGGTAAAAAGGTAAAAAGGTAAAAAGGCACTTTTAAAGGTAAAAAGGTAAAAAGGTAAAAAGGTAAAAAAGCCCCTCTCCATCACTCCCCGCTAAAAGGGAACATGAACAGCCCCTCTCCAGCTCTCCCCGCCGGGGAGAGGGCCGTTAATGGAGAAGGGCTGCACTCTTCACTTTTCACTTTTCACTTTTCACTTTTCACTTTTCCCTTTAAAAATGAGGGGTTTCTCATAAGGCCCGTTTGGCAACGCCAGTAAGGCCGTTTCACCACGCCAAAGGGCAGTAGTGGCGACGCCAAAGGGCTGTGGTGACACGACATATAGATATATGCACACGCGCGACGCGATATGCACACGCGCGATGGAGAAAAAGACAAAATATAAAAGGAAATGACGAATAGAAAAGGAGTAATGTGCAAAATGATGGATATGGCTGGTTTAATAAAAACTGCTGCGCGGGGAATAAATGCTGCTGCGCGGGGCATGAAATTGACAGCAATATTTTTATTGTTGCTGTTGTCCGTTGTTCTTGTCGCAGGCTGTTCGCGTCCGACGGCGAGGAAAGACACCGATGGCGCCACTGCTACCGACGGTCTCACTGCCGCAGACAGCGCAGCGCAGGTCACAGACCACGGCGCACGTGGCGACGTGGCACGTCACATCATGGCGGTGTGTCGTCGCCACGGCGTGACGGTGACACAGCTGCTGCCCGTCACACCCGTCAAAAACCAGGGACGCAGCGATCTGTGCTGGGTCTACGCCGCCCTCGCAGCCATAGAGAGCACCCACGCCGCCGCTGGCGACTCCGTCAACCTCAGCCCCGACTATCTCGCACGCAACATGCTCATGCGTCAGGCGCGGCTCAACTGGCTGTCGCGCGGACGCCACGACATGTCTATGCGCGGCACGCTACCTATGGCGCTGCACCTCTTACGCGAAGATGGCGCCATGCCCTACGACTCCTACAGCACACCGTCGCCCATCAACTGGCGCGCCACCTCACGCCGTGCCGTGCTCGCCGCCAACTGTGAGCCGACGTTTGACAGGGCGGAACGTGCCGTGGCGACATGTGCCGACAACGCCGTCGGCAGCGTGCCACCACACGTCTTCATGCTCGGCGCCGAATACAGTCCCGTCGACTTCGCGCAGAGCGTGTGCCGCAGCGACGAGTGGCACATGTTCACATCGTTTACACACCATCCGTTCGGGCGCGACATACAGCTCGAACTCGCTGACAACCAGTTTGGTGACACGTTCCACAACGTGCCACTCGACACACTCATCCACCTGCTCGACCGCTCGCTCGACAACGCACGCGCCGTGGGGTGGGAGGGCGACATCAGCGAAGAGGGGTTCCGCTGGGCAGCAGGCGTGGCAGACGTCCCACGCACCGTGGCGTGTACACAGCAGGAGCGCCAACGCCAGTTCGACCGCCGTCTCACCACCGACGACCACTGTCTCACCATCGTGGGACGCGCCGTGAGTCGCCGTGGCACACGCTACTATATCGCCAAAAACTCGTGGGGCGCCACCAACGCCCTCCGTGGCTTCATCCTCCTCTCCGAGCACTACGTCCGCATGAAGACCGTGGCGCTCATGGTTGGTGCGGAATGATGGCGCGGAATGATGGCGCGGAATGATGTTGCGGAATGATGTTGCGAAACTTCAGTTATATAACAATTCACTCTTTTATTCATACGCTGCGCACTGGCCGTTGAGCTTAGTGCGCAGTTTTGTTTTACCACAATACACAGTTCTTCTTAACCCGAAGGTGTTAAATATACGCAACACTTTGAATGTTTTCTGCAAAAGTGTTGCATATACTCCACACTTTTATTATTTTTGCAAAAAGTGTTGAGTATATGAAACAAATATTATTAGAGCGTCAGGGTTATTCAGAGCGTATAGAGCGCATGTTTGGTAAGGGCATGGTAGTGGCTCTTACCGGGCAGCGTCGTGTGGGTAAAAGTTGTATTATGCGATGTATATACGAGAAATACGCTAAAGACAGCCATAACAATGTTATTTATATTGATATGGAGAAGACGACTTTTGCCGACATTTTAAATTACAAAGACCTTGAACAGTATATTGTTGCAAGACTTGATACATCAAAAGACAATTATCTCTTTATTGACGAGGTTCAAGAAATTCAAGATTTTGAAAAAGCAATCCTAAGTTTGCAGTCGTATGAATCGTGTCAAATCATGGTGACAGGTAGCAATGCCAAGATGTTATCGAGTGAACTCTCAACACGTCTGCGCGGGCGATATATAGGATACCATATACATGGACTCGATTATGAAGAGTTTATCGAATTTCATAACTTGCACGACAGCGACGAAACGCTTAACCAGTTCTTACAATATGGTGGCTTGCCACAGTTGCGCCAGTTAGGACTTGAGAACACCGACTTAGTGAACGATTATTTAGAGAATGTGGTCAATACCATTGTTTTGCGCGATATTATTGAACGTGAAAATATACGTAATGTACCTCTTCTACGCACGTTGATAAGGTTTATTGGTAATAATATTGGTAAACAATTCTCAGCCAGAAGTATAGTTGGGGTATTGAAATCACAAAACACAGAAGCCTCCACCAACATGGTTCTCAACTATCTTGAATACCTTTGCAATGCCTATATTATCAATCGTGTGAATAGATATAATATTCATGGCAAGAAGATATTTGAGATGGGCGATAGCTTCTATTTTGAAGACTTAGGATTGCGCAACCACATCGTAGGCGGAAATAGAAACTTTGATATTGAAAAAGTGATGGAGAATGTTGTGTACCAACATTTGCTACGATTAGGCTACACTGTTTATATAGGTATGCTTTATAAGGCTGAGATCGACTTTGTAGCCGAGAAACAAGGCAGCACTATATATATACAGGTGTGCTACATGCTTGCCTCGGAAGACACTATAGAACGCGAATTTGGCAATCTGCGAATGATAAAAGACAGTCATCCTAAATATGTAGTGTCGATGGACCGCATGTATGGCGATACGAATATTGATGGCATCAAACATCTGCATCTTAGAGATTTCCTGAAGAAGCAGGAGTTGTAAAAGAAGAAAAGAGGGCGTGTCAAAACACCCAATATAACCCTATATCAATGCAAGCAAGCAGTGAGGCCATTAAGGCCAAATGCTTGCTTGCATTTTTTTCGTTGTATGCACATAAATCAAAATATTCGTGCCTTGCATACACAAAACGATAGCTACAGCCAGCTGTTTTCTGTATATTTTTTACTACTTTTGCAAGCAAGAACAACTGCATACAAGATAAACAATTATCAACAAAAGAGGTTACAATAAGTTTTTATCCATGGATGGTGAAGTGAAGGTAACCATCAACTATGACCGTATTGCCGACGCCAGCATGCCGTCGCCCAGCAAAGCATACGGCTTTAACTTCTCTCACTTCTCTAACTTCTCTAAATTCTAAAACCTCTAACTTCTTAACCCCCTTTAACTTCTCTTATTTCTTAAAACAATAAATCTTCCCTAACTCTTTGTGTATTACGGAAAAAAGCAGTACCTTTGCAGCCGATTTTAAAAGTTGGTCTAAAAGAAACAGCGTTTTTGCATGTCCGTGGCATGCTAAACAGACATATATATAGAATATTTGCAAATGAGATAATGTGGAAGAATTTGGCTGCTTGCAACCACACTAAAAAATGCTAAAACTGCGAAATCACTCAAGACAGATTTTCGACGGTCAATTGGCGTTTTTCCACTTTTAATTTATTTATATAAAAATAGCCACACATGTCGGCAGGGCTGCCATAGGCGGTCGGCGGGCGCGTGGGGCTACAGTCACAAAAAAAACAAAATTGGAAAAATGAGTTATTTATTTTCTTCAGAATCAGTTTCGGAAGGCCATCCCGACAAGGTGGCTGACCAGATCAGCGACGCGCTGCTCGACCAGTTTCTCGCCTACGACGAGGGAGCACACTGTGCCATAGAGAGTTTCGTCACAACAGGACAGGTGGTCATCATGGGTGAGGTGCGCTCAGAGGCGTACATAGACCTGCAGACCATCGCACGTCGTGCCATCAGAAAGATTGGCTACACAAAGTCGGAATATCAGTTCGACTCGGAGTCGTGTGGCATATTGACCGCCATACACGAGCAGAGCGCCGACATCAACCGCGGCGTGAGCCGTGAGGAGGAAGAGGAGCAGGGCGCCGGCGACCAGGGCATGATGTTTGGCTACGCCACCAACGAGACAGAGAGCTACATGCCCGTGAGCCTCGACCTGGCACACCTCATCATGCGCACGCTCGCCGACATACGCCGCGAGGGAAAGGTGATGACCTATCTGCGTCCCGACTCTAAGAGCCAGGTGACGGTGCAGTACAGCGACGAGGGTCTGCCCGAGCGCATAGACACCATCGTGGTGTCGACACAGCACGACGAGTTCATGGCTGACGACGAGCAGATGCTCGCACAGATACGCTACGACGTGATAAACATACTCATGCCGCGCGTTAAGGAGCAGATACACAGCCGCAAGGTGCGCGCACTCTTCGGCGACGACATAAAATACTACGTCAACCCCACTGGCAAGTTCGTCATCGGCGGACCGCACGGCGACACGGGTCTGACAGGTCGCAAGATTATCGTAGACACCTACGGCGGCAAGGGCGCACACGGCGGCGGCGCCTTCTCCGGCAAAGACCCCTCTAAGGTGGACCGCTCGGCAGCTTACGCCGCACGCTGGATAGCCAAAAACATGGTGGCGGCAGGCGTGGCAGACGAGATGCTCGTGCAGCTGAGCTACGCCATCGGTGTGGCACAGCCTGTCAGCATATATGTCAACACCTATGGCCGCTCAAAGGTGAAAATGAGCGACGGCGAGATTGCCAAGAAGATTGGCAAGCTCTTCGACCTCCGTCCAAAGTCGATAGAGCGCACACTCAAGCTGCGCCAGCCCATCTATCTCGAGACTGCCGCCTACGGACACATGGGCCGTCAGTGCGAGGTGGTGGAGAAGACGTTCACATCGCACTACCACCCCACAAAGACCATGAAGGTGGAACTGTTTACATGGGAGAAGCTCGACCGCGTAGACGACATCAAGCGCGAGTTCGGACTGTAACCAAGACGTTAAAACAACAGCGATGACGCAGCAAAACGACAGCATAGTGCTCAACGCCGACGGCGAGATAACAGCCGCCGAAGGGGCGATGGAGCAGCCCCGCACGTGGCAACCCACGGTGCGGCAGGTGCTCTCGTGGCTGCCCGCCAACGCTACACCAGAGCAGCAAGACTCCATCGTGCAGGCGCATATCAAGCCCTGCCCCATCACGTGGAGCGAGCAGCCCGACACGCTGCACCTGCCAGGATGGCCCGTGGGACATAGTTTTCGCGACGTCAGTCTGCCGAAATACTACCGCGAGTCATACTTCGCTGGCAAGCCATACTTCAACCCCGACCTGTTCGGCGGACGCCTCGGCGTGGCTGGCGACCCTGTGCCTTACAGCATTGCTGGCGACAACATCATCACCATGCTGCTGCTCGCCTGCTTTATGCTCGGCACCCTCGCCTTCACCAAGAGCAAAGACTTCATGTTGCGACAGGCGCGACACTTCTTCAGACAGTCGCACGGACGACCCGCCGCGGTCAGCGAGACAGGTGGTGAGCTGCGCTTCCAGCTGTTCCTCGTGTTGCAGAGCTGTCTGCTCATAGGTCTGATTTTCTTCTTCCACGTAGAGCGCCACGTCGCCAGCACGTTCATCATAGACCAGTACCAGGTCATAGGGGTGTTCTCGCTGCTCGTCATGGGCTACTTCGCCTTCAAGGCGCTGGCATATCATCTGTCGGGGTGGGTGTTCTTCCCGCAGCCGGTGCGCAGCGTGTGGATGAAGTCATACCTGTTCATACTCGCCCTCGAGGGCATGGCGCTGTTTCCTATCGTCATGCTCCAGGCATATTTCAACGCCGACGTGGCGACCACGCTCGTGTGTGCCGCCGCTGTGGTGGCACTCTTCAAGGTGCTCACGTTTTACAAGACCTACGTCATCTTTTTCAAGAACAGGGGCGGCATTGTGCAGAATTTTTTGTACTTTTGCACCCTTGAACTTATACCTATGGCGGGCCTGTGGGGATTGCTGACTATGGCCTGCAACTATCTGAAAGTAAACTATTGAAAGAAAAATGATAAAGAAGATTCTGATTTCACAGCCGAAACCCTCAAGTGACAAATCGCCGTATTTCGATATAGAGAAAGAGTATGGCGTGGAACTGGTGTTCCGCCCGTTCATTAAGGTGGAAGGGCTGAGTTCGAAAGAATTCCGTCAGCAGAAAATCAGCCTGCTCGACTTTACCGCCGTTGTGTTCACATCGCGTCACGCCATAGACAACTACTTCACTCTGGCAAAAGACATGCGCATAACCATACCCGAAGACATGAAGTACTTCTGCGTGACAGAGACCATCGCACTATACATACAGAAGTATGTGCAGTACCGCAAACGCAAGGTGTTCTTTGGCAACACAGGCAAGATCGACGACCTGCTGCCACAGATGGTGAAGCACAAAAACGAGAAATATCTCGTGCCCATGAGCAGCGTACACAACGACCTCGTGACAAAACTGCTCGACTCGAAGAAGCTCAACCACAAAGAGTGTGTGATGTATCGCACCGTGAGCAACGACTTCACCGAGGAGGAGGCAAAGAAGTTTGACTGCGACATGCTCGTGTTCTTCTCACCGACAGGCATAAAGGCGTTTACCAAAAACTTCCCTGGATTCACACAGGGCGACGTGCGCATAGCAACCTTCGGACCGGCAACGGCAAAGGCTGTGGAGGCGGAAGGACTGCGCCTCGACCTCGAAGCGCCGACAAAGGAGCATCCGTCAATGACAGGAGCACTCAAGGCTTACCTGAAGGAAAACATGAAATAAAAACTCATAAGACAGCGGCATGACCGACGCCACAACCATAACACCGCAGCGCAACACGCTAAGCAAAAGCGAGCGAGTAGCGAGCCGCAACACCGTGGAGACACTCTTCGGCGGAGGGCACAGCCGTGCCTTGTCGGCATTTCCGCTGCGTATGGTCTACATGCTCGCTCCCAGGGCGGAGGGTGAGCCGGCAGCACAGATGCTCGTGAGTGTGCCGAAGCGGTGGTTTAAACGCGCCGTGAAGCGCAACCGCATCAAACGACAGGTGCGCGAGGCTTATCGCACATCGAAACACCAGCTGCTCGCCGACATCGACACCCTGTTCCCAGGACAGAAGCTCGTCATGGCGTTTATCTATATCGACGGCGAGCTGCTCCCGTCGGCAGAGATTGACGCTAAGCTCAAGAATCTGTTGTGCAGGGTGGGGGAGAAACTTAACGTGAAGTGTCAGCGACGACATGGCACACACAAGGCTGACACCTCACAGCACACCACGGGCAGCGGCGACGCTACCGACACCACAACAGCGCCACAGCCATGACAACCGACGGCAGACATAAAGCAGCGGAGGCAGCAAAGGCTGCGCTACGTGCCGTCTCGCGACTGACGGCACGCCTGCTGGTGATGCCCATACTCTTTTACCAGCATTTCATAACACCCTACACGCCACCAGCCTGTCGCTTCACGCCGACCTGCTCGGAGTATGCACGCCAGGCATTGCTCACACACGGGCCGCTAAAAGGTCTGCTCCTCGCCATGTGGCGCATACTGCGCTGCAACCCGTGGGGAGGCTCTGGCTACGACCCCGTGCCACCGAAAGGGCAGTGGAGCAACCGCAAGGAGTGACGCAAAACAAAGGAGCGGCGTAACCCTGTGGCGCAAACTGAAAGAGAATATACATATTTATTATAAGTCTTATAAGAACTGCACGGCCTGTAAGTCTTATAGGGCAACCCGCCCTGACAAGCTATAGACCTGTAGACACTAAGACCCAAAATTTAAACAAACAACATGAAAAATTTCGTTGAAGAACTGCGCTGGCGCGGCATGCTCGCGCAGATTATGCCGGGAACTGAGGAATATCTCAACTCCCACATGGTGTCTGCGTATTTAGGCACAGACCCAACAGCCGACTCGCTGCATATCGGCCACCTCTGCGGCATCATGATGCTGCGTCACCTCCAGCGCTGCGGACACAAGCCCTATCTGCTCGTGGGCGGCGCAACGGGAATGATTGGCGACCCCTCTGGCAAGAGCCAGGAGCGTAACCTGCTCGACACCGCAACCCTCTACCACAACCAGGAGGCTATAAAGAAGCAGGTGGCAAAGTTTCTCGACTTCGACGGAACAGAGCCTAACAAGGCTGAGCTCGTCAACAACTACGACTGGATGAAGGACTTCACATTCCTCGACTTCGCACGTGAGGTGGGCAAGCACATCACCGTAAACTACATGATGGCAAAGGAGAGCGTGCAGCAGCGACTCAACGGCACGTCACGCGACGGACTGTCGTTCACAGAGTTTACATACCAGCTGTTGCAGGGATATGACTTCCTCTATCAATATCAAAAATATGGCGTGCGTCTGCAGCTCGGCGGCAACGACCAGTGGGGTAACATGACCACGGGTACCGAACTGATTCGCCGCACACTCGGCAACGACGCCGAGGCTTACTGCCTCACCTGTCCGCTCATCACCAAGAGCGACGGCAAGAAGTTTGGTAAGACGGAGAGTGGCAACGTGTGGCTCGACCGCAACCGCACCACACCCTACGCCTTCTACCAGTTCTGGCTCAACGTGAGCGACGCAGAGGCAGAGCGCTACATCAAGATATTCACCGACCTCGACAAGGAGACCATCGACGCTCTCATAGCAGAGCACAACGAAGACCCTGGACGACGCGTACTGCAGAAGCGTCTCGCAGAGGAGGTGACCGTCATGGTACACTCGAAGGAGGACCTCCAGACAGCTCAGGAGGCGTCAAACATACTCTTCGGCAAGGCAACGAAGGAGAACCTGCAGAAGCTCGACGAGGCAACACTGCTCGACGTGTTTGCAGGTGTGCCACACTTCACCATCGGTGCCGACAAGCTCGGACAGCCCGCCGTAGACCTCTTCACTGCCGACGACTGCAAGGTGTTCGCCTCAAAGGGTGAGATGCGTAAGCTCGTGCAGGGTGGTGGCGTGTCGCTCAACAAGGAGAAGCTTGCCGCTTTCGACCAGACCATCACTGCCGACGACCTCATCGACGGCAAATATCTGCTCGTGCAGCGCGGTAAGAAGAACTATTATCTCGTGACGGTGAAGTAAGAGAAAACTGTCAAGAATAACAGCATTTTTAATATTTACGAGGCAAGACCTGTTGAGGGCGCTTGCCTCGTAATTGTTTTAAAAGCTGGTGAAAAGGGATTGTAAAAGGCTTTTAAAACCCTCGCAACACCGCATAATTGTTGCGTGTTTCTAAAAAAAGGCCGTTTCGTTTGGCTGTTTTTGCAAAAAATTGTAACTTTGCACCCACATTGTCCTATGGTGTAATGGTAGCACAACAGGTTTTGGTTCTGTTTGTGGTGGTTCGAATCCGCCTAGGACAACGCAAAAAGGAAGTTTTATCATCGCGATAAGCTTCCTTTTTTGTTTTTTATTATTGTTGTCCGCTAAAAAAGACGACAAATAAGATATCTCTTTAACAATCATCATGTTATGTATATAGTTAAGAGGGGCTTGTCTTATATGCGGGCGGGCTGAAGGCCCAATAAGCTCACAGGAGGGTGTTTTGACACACCTCATTTTATTTGGACAAAATAAAGTAGCTATTGCTGATAAATGTTATAATAATTTCGTATCTTTGCAGCAACAATTATTAAAGTTTTTACTAATAAACTATTTTAAATGAAACACTTTCTATTTATCGTAACACTGATGGTTGCGTTCCTTGGCAACGCACAGTTGTGTAAAGCTGACACCAGCGAGGATCCGACAAAGCAGGGTGTTATAACCACACCTCCAGCCGGAGAGGAGCGTCACTATTATTTAGACTTGCTCAACTACGACCCCTACGACAACAACTGGGGCTATTTGTCGGAGAACCATGTCGACATGACGTTAGTGTTTGCAGCCAACAACGAGGTTTATATGCGTTGCCCATTGGGACGCAATCTCTTCCCAGCTTGGATTAAAGGCACATTGTCTGCCGACGGCAAGACACTTACTGTAAAGAATGGTCAGACCGTCTATCACGCTCCTAACCAAGACGTCGACTATATCTTCGTTAAGTCGGACACTGAAGGCAAGGGCGGCGAGAACAATGGCAGCAGCGATTTGTATGACGGCGACATCGTCTTCAACATCGACCAAGCCACTGGCGTTATCACCCCGGAAACAACAATAGAGTGTCCCGACGTGGCTATAGTCAATAAAATGGACGTTGGAGAGATGTTCCAGCAGGGCCGCTACGTGAAGTATACTCCGGTGGAAACCATCGACAAGAACGTTACCTTCTACAAGATGTCTTACTACGACGTTAATGCCCTTCAACAAAAAGAGGCTTCTGTAAAGGTAAGCGTTGAGGACGGAGGCAAGGCTGTATATTTCAAGGGGCTGTATCCTAAGTATCCACAGACTTGGATAAAGGCAGAGAAGCTGAATGGCGATGGCATCTATTGGGTTGCTATAAATGTGTTGGATTACGACAAATCCAGCGACTATCCATACTTCACATTGTGTTATGATAGGCAGCCAGAAGGATCAGAAGCGCTCATGACGTTCCCTATAAAGTATAATGAGGCAGACGGCACCTACACCTTCCACCACGACACCCAGACTATGGCTGCCGGATTTATACAGGAGGGTCAAAACGAATTGACTACTTTAGGCATATACAAGAACATCACCCTCACACCAACTACACAATCTAAGGCTCGCCCTGTAGCTCCAAAAACATATTCATATATGGGCGCCGATGGTCTTGTTCCATGCTACAATCCTGGAGACAAAGAGTCGGAGTTTATGTTCCTTGTAGACAAAAAGGACACCGAGGGCAACGTGCTTAACGAGGACAACCTGCGCATCCGTATCTACACCGACGACAAACAGTACACCTTTACACGTGCCGAATATCCAAGACTTAAGGAAGAAAGCATCACCGATATTCCTTTCTCTTACAACGACAACAACCATATTTTGACTGGCAGTGAGGGCAAGCGCTATATCTACTTTAAGACTGCTTCTGCTCCTAAGAGCACTATCGGCGTAGAGTTGGTATACACCGTTGACGGCGAAGAGTTTGTTTCAGACCGCCTCGTGTACGACATCGCCACTGGCAAGGACACTGTTGTAACGGGCATCTCTGCTACCAAGGGCAACCTCCAGGTTAAGGCCATCGAATACTACGACCTCTCTGGTCGCCGTATGCCTAACGCCGAGAAGGGTGTATCTATCAAGCTTACACGCTATGCTGACGGCAGCGTTAAGGCTATGAAGATGGTTAAGTGATTGATGAGGGTGTGTCAAAACACCCAAAAACTCACAAAGCCCTGACTTTCCCAAGCCAGGGCTTTGCTATGTCCAAAAGTTTTTGTACCTTTAGACAAAAGTTTCAAACTATGACAAAGGTACACTTTCGTCCTTATATAACCAACCAATTAATACTTTTTCC